>NZ_JASJDK010000162.1 GCF_030065675.1 Mastigocoleus sp. MO_188.B34
CCGAGAAACTCAATATATCTCAGGTCATGTAACTTATGACCAAGAAACATGGGAGAAATTTCATCATCAATATCTCTATGTAACTTGTTTATGACAAAAGACATAACCCAAATATACCTTAAATATTAGCTGTAATTCATCTCGAATTAGGCGAATATTATTTATACGTGTATAATCAATATAAGAACATATAAAAATTTATTACATTAACATGAGCGTATCTAAACAGTTTGATTTAACCCGTGAAGAAATTGTGCAAAATTTTCGCGATCGCATTAATAAAGGCAGTGGTCACAAACTCAAGAAAAAAGAGCGGGAATGTCTAACCTTGATATTTCTCGATCGCCTAATCGAGATGAACTCCCGAGAGCAAGACACACGCGAACAAATAGAAAAACTCTGTTTGGAGGAGAAGAACTTACTAGAGGAAGGATTCCCAAAAAGCTCTATCAACAGCGTTTATCTGCCCAACTACACAAGGGTTCTCCGAGAAGCCATCGAACAAGGACAACTTCCACTCAACGAACAAAACAGCTACCCCAAACACTGGGTAAAACGCGACGGAAGCGAACAAGGTACCACCCAGACACATTACGCCCTTGATTTTTTAACTTACGATACTGCTACTCAAAACAAGCTAAGAGCTAAAACAACAGTCAATAATAACAAAAGGCAAGACGCTCTTAAACCTATACATTTATACGCGTATATTTATTGTTTACAAAAATTATTAACTTCTAAAGATTCAGAAGACTTGACAATTGCGATCGCAGGACTAACTGGAAGACGGCATGCTGAAGTTGTTTGCGTGGGAGAATTTGAACCTACGAATCATCCTTATTTGATCCATTTTCAGGGGCAGCAGAAAAAAGTAGATTCTACAGCTTATGAAATTCTCAGCTTAATTCCTGCACAAGAACTTATACCAATTATTCAACGCTATAGAGAAATACCAGAAATCAAAGCCCTGGCTGGACTTGACGATGACTCACCAAAAGTTGAAGCATTCAACACTCGCATTAATCGCAGAACACAATCATTATTCGGTGAAAGCGGTTTAATACCAATACTTGATGGATTTAAGACAGTTTCAATCCACAGATTACGTGGGATTTATGGCGCAATAGCCATTCATTATTTTTGTCCAGACCAGCAACACCAACACCGATTTTTACAAAATTATTTGGGACATATTTTAAATAAAAAAGATATTAACGCTCCCAATTCCAGAGCCACTGACCATTACTTTCATTATTACTTGGTGGATGAACATGGAACACCCATTACTAGCAAAGGAGTTAAACTCAAGGACATTCCTCAACTCCCAGAATTACCCCAGGACACTACCACTAAATTACCTGAAACTCCAGCATCGCAAACATTACAGCCAGAACAACCAACACTCAACTCGAACCAATATCTACAAATTCATCCCGAGCAATACTCACGGTGGATTAACGTCCTGAAGAATCTTTCATCCGCGAATACCCAGCAGGATAAAATGGCTGAATTACTCTCATTCCTTGAATCTGGGCCAAAACAAACCAGTGAAGAGCAAGCCAATACTGAGAATGAGAAACAATCAATCTTTGACCTAAGCAGAACTCTTGCACTCTTAACTGAAGAAATTCTTGACTTGCGTCAACAAATTCAAGAACTTACAAAGCAACGAGATGAAGCCAAAGAAAAACTTCAAAATACTGATGATCTTCAAGCACAAATCACATACCTTAAATCTGAAAATCTAAAACTCAAGCAATCCCAAGCTTCCCTTTTAGCTGCTTACAACCAACTACTAACAAACAATAATCAAACACATCAACCCCAGAACACCACGCAGCAACAAATCAAAAGTAAACCATTACAAAGAGCGATCGCTATCTTCGACGCTATCAAACAATGGAATCAACTTTATCCAGAAAGAACTTTCGCTCTCACTAAATCCCTGCTAGAAAGCACTTTCAATATTCACCGCCAGGCTGCCGCTGAATTCCTACAAACAAATCAAACCGCAATTGACCAATATCATAAGTCTGTTGGCATTACCAAAACTCGCAGCCACAATCGCCAAATTGGTAGAAGTATTGAAGAACTTAAAAATTTTGTCAATTACACCATCAATACATATATCTGAATTTCAAAATTGCATGTGATTTTTAAAACTTTAATCCGAAAATTTAAGTATTTATTATGATCTGGAGTCACCCTACGCTAATGATAAATATTCGGTTTTTATCCCTATGTAGAGAAAATAAATATACAGTTTAGGCTTTTACTAAGGCAATCTTAACCACCCTAATTTTATAATTTATTTCATCCACATTCCTTAACTAAACTTATCTAACCACTACTAACCAAAATACTAAAATAGAATCAGAGGTATAAGGGAACGACCCACAAAAAGTCAACCCAATATGGCAGTGCCTAAAGTTAAAGATGGAAAGTTAGATGATGCCAAAATTCAAGTCGGAAGCCCTTCTTGGTTTCAATGGTTGAATCAAAATAAGAGCTTTAGATTTGAATCTGACATCGGTACCTTCACCGCCAGTCGCAGTGGTAAAGGTCATTATTGGTATGCGTACAGAAAAAGTCACGGCAAGCTATACAGCGAATATATCGGTACACCCCAAGAAGTTGACATTAATAGATGTTTAACGATCGCCAAACTCATTGATGACCAAATCAAGCAGAAAAACCCGCCACTGGAAAAACAAGTTGAATACCTAAACGCCCGCGTTAAAAATTTAGAAGCTGAAGTTCAAGAATTGAAACGTACAATCAAAACTGCATAATCTCCCAAACATCATGGGAACTTGGTGGTTAGTAATAAATCATAAATTATTGGGTGAAGCCTACAGAAAACAACAAGCTTCCATAGCAATTAAGAAACTCATAGAATATCCACTGTTCTACCGTAAAACCTAACCTACGACAAGGAAAGAAGTACAATTAAAATACTTCAAACTTCTAAACTTCAAACATTATATGGGGGTAACTATGACTATAGAACTACTATCCCATTTCTTACCAGATACCAAGAACCTCAAACTTCATAGCTGGCAATTTGACGACTCACAAGCTACTATCACTTTGATTGTTGCTTCTACACCCCATGTTGTTAATTGCCCAGTATGTAATTCTCTAACTCATAAGATTCATAGCCACTACGAACGCAGATTAACTGACCTGCCATGGGCTAATTACAAGATTATTCTACGGTTGCATGTACGCAAGTTTTTTTGCATCAACAAAGCTTGTCCAAGACAAATTTTTACCGAAAGATTATCCACAGTTACCGCACCTTGGGCACGACGAACTGAACGCTTAACTTCACGACTAACTGCTATTGCTTTAGCCTTAGGTGGCGCAGCAGGGGAAAGACTTAGTAAAGATTTGGGCTATAAAGCAAGTCGTAATACCCTATTGGGATTAATCCGCAAACTACCATTACCCTCATCCCCAGATCCCCAAACCCTTGGAGTTGATGATTTCGCTTTTTGCAAACGCCAAAAATATGGAACTATCCTTGTAGATTTGGATAAAAGCTGTCCTGTGGCATTATTACCTGACCGCAATGCTGACACTTTAGCCCAATGGTTAAATCAGCATCCTAACATTCAAGTACTCTCACGAGACCGCTCCCGAACCTACAAAAGTGCTATGGACATCGGAGCACCACAGGCTATCCAAGTGGCTGACCGCTTTCATATACTTCAAAATCTCAAAGAAGTACTTGAGAAGGTTTTTCAAGCTCATAAAGACAACCTCAAAACCGTAGACACAAACTATCGTTTTGAGAGCGTAAATAATTCTTCCTCAGAAGAGATAGTGCCAGTCCCACCACCAGTCTCAGAAACAAAGGTAGAACAACGCAAACAACAGCACCGAACAAAGCGGTTGGCAATTTATAATCAGATCTGGAAACTACACAAAAAATGTTGGCCTACCTCAAAAATCGCACAAAAAGTAGGTGTCAGTACCCGTACAGTACAACGTTACCTCCACATGCCTAACTTCCCCGAACGTCAAACACGCAGCGACCGTGGCAAAAGCTGCTTGCTTAACCCTTATAAAGAATACGTTCTTCAACTTTGGAATTCTGGAGAACACAAACCCAAAAGAATATTTCGAAAACTTGAAAAGAAAGGCTATCACGGTAGTTATATGACGGTTAACCGTTATATTCACCGCTTATGTCAAGCTCAAGGCTGGGAATTATCCAAGCCACCAAAAACTTTAAAATTACCCCAAGTTGCAGATCCTCAAAAACCACCACTCACTCCAAGAAGAGCAGCGTGGCTGGTGCTAATACCTTTAGAAAAACGGGATTCTGACTCAGAAAAGTTAGTTGAACAATTAATGGTTCAACATCCTGATTTGTATGCTGCAATTAATTTAGCTCAGGATTTTACCCAAATCGTCCGCCAACGTCACCATGAAATATTTGATATCTGGCTCCAACAGGCGCTACACAGTAACTTAGCCCCATTCCAAAATTTTGTCATAGGTATCAAGGAAGATTATGATGCTGTAAAAGCTGCAGTAACATTACCTGTCAGTAATAGCCCCGTAGAAGGGCATATTAATCGACTCAAGATGTTGAAAAGGCAGATGTATGGACGCGCCAAGATTGATTTACTTGAACGCAGATGTTTACTCACAAATTAATTGAAGACATATTACAACACAGCAAAAAGAATCTTAATTACACATAATATTGAAGTTATGAGCTACAGAAATCAATTTATATGGCAGCGAGCTGTACAACTTGCCATTAATTGCTACAAATTTACACAGCTATTTCCCCAATCCGAATTGTACGGATTAACAAATCAAATACGACGAGCCTCAGTATCTGTTGCATCAAATATTGCAGAGGGATACGGGAGAAGACATAAGCAGGAATATATACAATTTCTCCATATTGCCTTAGGCTCCCTTAGAGAACTCGATACACAATTAATCATTGCTAAGGAAGTCGATTTAATCAAAAAAGACCTTTTCACTCCTATCATGGATGAAGTTGAAGAAATGCAAAGTATTTTAGTTGCTACCTTAAATAAAGTCAAAAATAAAGATAAATAAGGATAAATAAGCAAAAATCTACGATTTTCACTTCTTACTTCTTTCTTCCTCCTCCTTCTGCCTTCTGCCCTCTGCCTTCTGCCTTAAAACGCGTTTCTACTGGGATCACCAAAAGTTGCCAAGACTCCAAATAATCAGTTAATCTAAAAATAAAAATTTACGACGCAGATTTTGTTAAACTCATTTACACCACTATTCCCCACTCTTAAACCCCTGAAACCCTTACATCTCAAGCTTTTTACCCCCCGACAAACAATCTGTTAACGACGACGAGAACTAAGTTAATCGACAGCTGCAAACAGTTACTCGAACAGAAAGATTTAGTTCGGGGTTTAACCAATTTTTACTGGTGGCCCCAAGTCGCTGTTGCCACCTGACAGTTTAACTATGGGTAATCAAACGGACATGATATAATACTTGATATATAAGGATTTTAGCTATTTGTGAGATTAGGCTTTCACTTTGCGATAAGGCCGTAGGGCATGCGCGATCGCTATCTTATACAGCTAAAACCATAGCATTTTTCTATCATTATATGTTTTAGGATTTAAAATCAGCTTTAAAAGATAACTTTTGATTATAGCTTATTTTGTCCGATATCTGATTAGTGTACACAGTTGATTATAACTATGTCCATTTAGCGTGCACAGTTAATCTAGATTTTAATATCCTATATTTTATCTATGATATTTGTGTCCATGTTTGCGTTAGATGCGCTGTATGGATATCTGCATTTTACTGCAAAAATAAACAAAATATTTTGCTGCAAAATTTACTGCAAAAATAAACTGGATATTTTTACTGTGTTTTAACATTGTCCACTATTTTTGATGTTGCGGACACGGTTGTTAATTATCTTGCCCGCGCTACGCGAACATCTTATTTAAGCTGTAGCTTGCATTTCTACTGCTTTCACCAAAAGTTGCCAAGACTCCGTTCGCTGCAAGCGCGCCAAAAAAGCGTAGTACTCGACATATGCCCTACGGGCTGGCGTTCGCTGACTCATCCTATTTTAATCATGGGTGCGACCATAGAAGACGCGCGGCTGCTTGCAGATCGTCTGTTAAATATACCGACGTCGATTAATTTTCTTCTTGGTACTTTTAAGATATATCGTAAAGGTTAAGTGCTTGCGTCGTTAGGCAACGACGCAAGGTCTTTTTTTAACATCTTGCTGACTTCAAATAGCGCTACGGATGTTTGAACGGCTTACCGCATCAAAAACATCTTATTTAAATCGATCATAAGTGCGACCTGGAAAACTCGCTTGCAGCGTATGTTAAAATAGTAGTGGGAATAAGTGTAAATTAATACATTAGTAGGTGATTTATCGCACCTCTTGAACGCGCTGCTGCGCAACGAACAAAGGCGCGATTTTCCTTAATTGTAAGGGTAGAGAGCTATTAGACCTAGTAAGTTACTTACATTATGTTAAGTTAAAATATTAACAATTAACATTTTTAATCAGCTCATCTTATTTAAATTCTAGGATGAGACCTGGTAGACGCGGCAAAGGCGTTCATCCGCAGGATGCGTCCAAACCGCTACACTACGGTCGCCGCCGGTCTGGTAAAGAAAAGTCCGCTTTGATACTTAGTAAACTTAAAATGCTGTTGGTAGTGCCAGTCACTACCAGCAATTCCTACCAAGTTGTCAAAACGCACTTTTAAAATAATAATGAGAATATGAGTTTTATTCTATACCTTTTAAAGGTTATTCATAACAGTGATTTCCACATTTGTTACACCTGCGAGCGATGGCTACGCCTATGCTGAGAACGCCTGTTCGCTGTAAGCGCGCTCAAGATACACCTACGGTGTTAGTACTAGTACGCGGCGTAGCCGAACGACTTGCCGCGTCTCACGGCGCGTCTTGGCGGGCGGGCCTCACTCATCTTATTTAACCTAAATTTTACTTATCTTTGAAATAATAAGTTTGGATTTTACGTGAAGATATATAGGTTTGACATTGTCAGACCTATTTTTATTTCAAGTCACATTTCCGGCCTGCGGCCGTCCTTTCCCGCTAAGCGGCCGGGAGTTACTCGCCTTATTTTTAGTTTTTACTGCAAAATTTACTGCAAAAATAAACGTAATATTTTTACTGCAATTTATCAATGTTCACTAGTGGTATAGCGGACACGTTTAGACTTTGTTAGACAACTATCTAACAAAATCTAACAATTTATCTTACCGGCCTACGGGTGTCTGTTAAATCTACCGATGTCAATTAATTTTCTTCTTAGTACTTTTAATACATGTCTTAATTTTCTTCATCTTACCCGCCCTACGGGCGCATTTCCCGCCCTGCGGGCGTCTTTATCCACCCTACTGGTATCTTATTTAAGTAGTTAACTTATTTGAATTATTTAAGTAGTAGGTGGATCCGCGATTTTCCCTAATTTTAAGGTGAAAGAGCTATTAACTCCGCTAATTCACCGAAGTCAGAAATATGAAGTCAGAACAGGCCGCGCTTTCAGCGAGCAGAAGTTTTACCTCTTCCTAAAGTAAGAGGATTCAACAACGTTGAAACGTATTTATTTCTTCCGACCTGAAGGTCGATGGCTTTAGACCTATTTTGGACGCGTCCAAAGGACGTTCGCGTAGCGCGTCCAAACGGTCTGTTTATTCAGGAATTCAGAACTCAGAATTCTGATTTCTGACTTCTGACTTCTGCCCGAAGGGCGCGGTAACTAACATAGTACTTAAAGGGCTGGTAAAGAAAAGACACACCCTGCAACTCAGTAACCTCTTAATGCTGATAGCAGTATCAGTATCAGCACTTCTTACCAAGTTGTTCAAACTTACTTTTAAATTAAATAATCGTGAAAATTTAAGTTTTATTCTATACCTTTTATAAGTTGTTTGTAATTGTAATTTCCTCAGTAACAAATAATTAGAAATAACACTTTATTTAAGTATATTTATAGATTTTATTGGGAGGTAGCGCGTCTTTCACCTCCACTGCGTATGGAAGATGGGCGGCAGGCTGGCTGTGCCACGTGAGAACGCGTGGCATAAGTCACGAACGCCTGTTCGCTGTAAGCGCGCTCAAGATACATCTACGGTGTTAGTACCCGCCGTAGCCGAACGGCTTGCCGCGTCTCATGGCGCGTCTTCCAAGCTGAACACCGTCCCGGTGCCCCTCACAACGAGCGACATGAACCCTAGGGGCGTCCTTTGCCGTCCTACAGACACCTCCGTAGCCTGGGAGGTATTGTTTTATCATTACTTTTTTAACACTACCCTACCTAAAGTCACAGAGTAGATTCCTATAAAAATGTAAAGCTAATATTTTTTATGATGAAAAGTAAGTGTCTTATCGGAGGTTTTACAACTATCTGATAATAATTTTTATTTAATAATTATGATTGTAAATCAGTATTTTATCGGTCTATAAAGTATCAAACTATAGATTTTATTCATTCAAAATACATTTTGTTTTTAAAGGTTTTTTACCCAATTGGAATATTATAAATTTAATATAGTTAGTGTTAATAAAATACCAACACACGATTTAATAAAAATAAAAAGTAATCACTATGAAAATAGCAAAAACTTTTACTAAAATTGCCATTACTGTAGCTAGTATTGCTACCTTGTCTACAGTGACAATGAAAGAGGCTAAAGCATCTTCTTTTATTAATTTTGAAACTATACCAGGTACTACCCCAAGTGATAACTTAGCTATTTCCAATCAATTTTCCAGTCTAGGAGTTAATTTTGGAGTTGATAACAATTTTGATGGTGTAGCTGATGCTGGTTTATTTCCTCAGTTAGAGAGATTTGGTAAAAGTTCTGGTGATAGAATCCAAGGCTTTGTTAATGGAGGAAGAGGTAGGGATGTTGCTGAAGTTGGATATGAGGATAGATTAGGAGAATACTTCCTCAGAACAGCAGGTTTGGGAGGAGATGGAGGTGCACTCTTAATTACTTATGACAGTGCTACTCAAGCTGCATCTGGTGAAATCTGGGATATTGACGGTAATCGTAATGGTAAAAGAACTGAGCAATGGGAAGTTCAACTCCTTGGTCAAGATAAGTCAATTCTTGATACAATCACTAGTCCTTTAGGGACAAACGACAACAACAATAAAGTTGGAGGAGAGTTAGATGGAAAGCCTTGGTTATTCTCTTTTGAACGTGATACAGCTGATGTTTATGGTATTCGTTTTAAGTTTACTGGTAATAGCGACCCCAGCCAAGTAGGACTTGCATTTGATAACTTCTCTACCCACTCTGTAGAAGGTAAAACTGTACCAGAACCGACTTCTCTATTGGGTGTGTTAATTATTGGTATGGTCGGTGGAGGATCCTTTCTAAAACAAAAAATACAAAGAGATATCATCTCGTGAACTACCCTAGGTTACTACGGGAAAGTTGCCACTTCTAGTTTTTTTGCCAGATACAAAAAAATAAATTGTCCTACCGTTTTATAAATATTACTAGTAAAAGTAAAGTGGTTGGCGACCTCGATATACCTACGCTACGGGGACGGTGGGACAATTTATTAATTAGAAGTTCTTATTGAGTTTTTAATGTAATTTTATATAAGTTTTCAGACTTTATAACTCTTCAATCTCATTTTCTTTCTCTTTCTTATTCACAGTCTTAAGTAGGTAATCTAACTAAGTTATTAACTAGTTAGATTACCTACTTTTTAATATTAATTAAAAAATTTTTTTGCTAAATTTTCTATATTATAAGGATGTTTCTGCAGTTTTAAATCTTATTTTGCTCACGAATATTATCTATTAATTCTTCAATCCCCCAGCCAACTGGTAATTCAGATTTCTGACTTCTAACTTCTGTTTTTTCTGTTTTTTCTGTTTTTTCCCAGAGTCTTGCAACAAAGTGTTGACTTGATCTGAACCTTTGGTGTAACCAAGGACATCTGCCATGTCAACCCGTTTCTACTGGTTTGATAGCACTACGCGTTTGGACGCATCCTACGGATGAAGGTTTTGCGCGTCTACAAACAACAAAAGTTGCCAAAACTCCGTTCGGTATAATCGCGTCAAAAAAGCGTAGTACTCAACATCTGCTTAAATTCTTACTAAGTTAGCGGATTTTATCCGACTCGTTTTTTCGTTCAACCACCGGTATAGATATCTTTGAAATTGGCTCATCCTTTAGAACTCTTCGTTGACTTGGAACTGTTTCTAGGTTTGGAACTGTTCGTGGACTTTGAACTCTTTGTGAGCCTAGACTTCGACCAGGTTCTCCCCTTGGACCTCGTTCTCCCTGCAAACCTTGGTTACCTTGTGGACCTTTATCGCCTTTATCTCCCTTATCTCCCTTTAGACCTCTTGGACCTCGTTCTCCCTGCAAACCTTGGTTACCTTGTGGACCTTTATCGCCTTTATCTCCCTTGTCTCCCTTTAGACCTCTTGGACCTCGTTCTCCCTGCAAACCTTGGTCACCCTGCGAACCTCTTAGACCTTGCCTACCTTGGTTACCTTGTAGACCTTTATCCCCTTTATCTCCCTTTAGACCTCTTGGACCTCGTTCTCCCTGCAAACCTTGGTTACCTTGTAGACCTTTATCACCTTTATCTCCCTTTAGACCTCTTGGACCTCTTTCTCCCTGTAGACCTCTTGGACCTCGTTCTCCCTGTAGACCTTTAAGACTTTGAAAACTTGGTATTTCTTTTAAAATTTCAGGTGTGATCACTCCTTCTTTTTCTAAATCAGCAACCTCACGAGCAATTTGTAAGTTTAATCTAGCAATTTCAGGTGTGCAGAAAGAAGCAAGTTTTTCTTTAGATGGAGTAGTTTTTGGTGGTTCAGCCTTGATGATTTTTTTTACTGTTGTTGTAACTGCACTCGTAGCCTGAATTGTTCCAAAAATAACCAGAAGAATAATAGTTCCATTGAGAATGACAACACTGATGTTTCCAGAGTCAATGTGAAACTTAAGATATCGAATATAATCGCGTCCCACTTGAATTAAATTTTTACCAGCGTTGCCTTTTTGACAAAGTTTATCATTTACATCCGAATTCTCTTTAATCATACTACCCTCCCCATAAATATAAGGGAATATTACTTAAATTAAGGTTTTTACCTTTAATCAACTATCTGGACGATTGTTGTATAAGTGTTGACTGTGGTGTAATTTCAGTTTTACCCTTAAATTTGAAAAAATCTCCGAAATCAAGATTGAGCAAAACTGATGCGCCAATAGCTAAAACTGCAATAAGAATTACTGAGATCCAAATGCTAATTTTAGTATTACTAGTATGGATATAATCTCTTCCATACTGATTAATATTTCCTCTTTCTGTACTAGCACTTTGGGATTGATTATTTTGGTTTGAATTATTGTTCATTTGTAAGTATGTAAAGCGTGATATTACCTACATTTACCTACAAGTTAAAACATATTTTTTACGTATTTATAATCAATAAAAGTAATAAAATATCCTTACAAATCAGTCCTTTTCTTCAAATCGCTTAAAGCGCACATATACATACCCACCTCCGATGCATTTAGCTTCTAAACGAAGCTAAATGTAAAGCTATGTGTGCGTACTCCGGAGGTAAGAGTGGTTTTTTTAATGTTTAACTACTGTAATTGTCATAAGACCAGCTTAGAGTAGGTACAATTACATTTATTGGCATCTTTTCAAAATCTGCTATTTGTTTTTCCAAAAGCATCATTCCACCATGATCACCCCTAGGAATAAAATATTTTTTGTTGAAAGTAGTTAGCTGATCTGGCAAACTTAACAAACGACCGACACACTTGTCCCCTTCAATTTTTACTATCTTGACTGCATACCTGAAAGTTTCAGGCTTGTACGCAGTGCCATACTCACCAATATGCATAACTGTCATCCTTTTTTAATAGTTTTATCTCTGCAACTTATAGAAAATTAATTTCTAAATCCTTAATCCCAGCACGATATTCTTGGAATCAAAAATCGAATAAATTCCAAGTGTCACGCTATTAAAATCAACATATCTTTGAGACTTAGAATCTCATTTCTAAAGAAAATTTTCTCACAAACGATTAACTTAAGCTGGTTCTTGATCAGCTTTTACAATGAAAGTGCGCTATGTGGTGTACAGTAATCTCAAATTGTCTCAGTAATTCAAGTCAAAGTGTTGAAAAAACCTAACTGAGTGTTGTTGGTGGCGATAAGCCCTATGGGCATCTGCAAAGCAATCGACGAAAAGCTATTCAGCATAGAGCTTGTAGCTTGTAACTGAAATCTTTGTGAGAAATCCAGGGATAGCGCGTCCAAACAGTCTGTTGATTCAGAATTCTGACTTCTGACTTGGAAGACGCGCGGCAGCTAGCGTAGCGTGCCGTAGGCATTGCGCCACGAACAGCCCGAAGGGCGCGGTAAAACTAATATCAAACTTAGATCGAGTCATGGAGGAATAATCATGTCCAATAACTATTTTTGGCAAGGTGGACGCAGGATTTCCATTGAGCAGACAGAAAGTAATATTACACTGCATGCACCCAATGTAGAAACGGCAAGGTCAGTGGCAGACGCTGCAGGAGTTTCCTTGGAGGGATTGGAGAAGGTTGGACCTGATTTGATCCGGGCTACTGTAGCAGGTCATCGCGATCACTCAATGACTCAATTACGCCAATTAGATAATGTCGTTCATCATGTCTATCGAACCCCAGGACAACCTGATTCTCAATATCTAATCACCGATTCTTTCTTCATTAAGTTCAAACCCGAAACCTCAGGGGAAACGATTAATGAGTTTTTGCAGTGTGAAAAATTAGAAGTGCTTCAAGACCTTGGACAAAACACATTGCAGGTTCGAGTAACTACTGCAACAAATCGAAACGCTATTAAAACTGCTAACTTAGCTGCCTCTCGTGAAGATGTAGAGTACGCAGAACCCAATTTAGTTCACCAACTCCAAAGGTTTTGCTTTATTCCAGCAGATGAGCTTTTTTCTGAACAATGGCATCTCCATAGTCCCGAGGATGATGAACCTGATCTGGTCACTGGAGCAGGAATTTTCGCGCCAGAAGCTTGGGAAATCACCATTGGTTCACGAGACATTGTCATCTGTGTGGTGGATGATGGATTTGACCTCACCCATCCAGATTTCCAGGGAGAGGATAAGATTGTAGGACAGTTAAATGCATTTGAAAGTAACGGAAATGTTTTCTACACTGATGATGTCCTGCCGAAGGGGGGTGATTATCATGGCACTCCCTGTGCTGGTGTTGCTTTAGCCGAGATTAATGGTCAGGGAACTGTTGGAGTCGCACCGGGATGTGCTTTCATGGCAGTCCGGTTTCCTCTAACCTTCGATGATGCAGCGATGATTCAATTATTTCAGCGAATATCAAGAGAAGCAGATGTCGTATCCTGTTCTTGGGGGTATGGACCTGGCTACCAGCCCCTCAGTAGAGCGTTTTCAGATACACTTTCCACATTAGCCCGGACAGGAGGAAGACGGGGGAAAGGTCTGGTTATTTGTGTAGCGGCTGGTAATAACAATTGCCCAGTCAAAGATATCAACAACACCCGAACCTACGAGTACATTAATGGTTTCGGATCTCGCGGCAGGTATAGCGGTCCTATCGATCGCTGGATTGCAGCTCATCCTGATGTCATTACTGTAAGTGGCTCAACCTCACTCAAAACACGGTCTGCTTATTCTTCCTGGGGACGTGAGATCTGTGTTTGTGCACCAACCAATAACTTTCACGATCTGCAAGAATTTCAGCCGCGCGGTCGCGGCGTGGTGACAACCGATAATGAGGATATGGGTGAAGGTTTCACGCGAAGATCTCGTTATACTGATCGATTTGGTGGGACATCGAGTGCAACTCCGACGGTAGCTGGAGTATGTGGACTCATCCTCTCCCGTAACCCTAACCTCACGGCTTTGCAAGTAAAGCAGTTGCTCCAACAAACAGCTGATAAAGATCTCAAAATTGAATCAGAAACACCTGTTAATGAGCCAGGCAATTTCGTTGATGGGTTTAGCCTTTGGTTTGGTCATGGTAAGGTCAATGCTGCTAGGGCAGTCAAAGCAGCTGTTCCAGAGACGGAAATAAAAATTGATCGGGATATTCAAGCAGGTTTAGAGATTGCAGAAGCTGACAGTCCTATTTTCAGTAAGGTTGAAATCTCTCAAGATGGGGTAATAAGCGACATCCGTATCGGGCTTGATTTGACTCATACCTATATTGGCGATTTACGCATTGATATCACTGCGCCTGACGGTACAGCAGTAACACTTCATGATCGCAAAGGTTTTTCAACAAACGATATCCGCACGGTTTACGCTGCTTCTGAACTACCAGCATTGCGGGCTTTTATTGGTAAGCATATACAGGGAACCTGGATCCTAAGCTTGGTGGATACTTGGAGAATGGATGTTGGTCGACTTAATTCCTGGCGATTAATTGTCAAAGTAACAACTACCTCATCTTAGAGTTCATAGGATGCAATGGGATACCGGTAAGATTTCTCTACTTTTTGGAATACGCGCAAATCATAAGATATATTAATACTTTTTGTGCACAGGAAAAACTAGTATTTACTCTGAATCATCAGACCATATATTTTTACTCTAAACTATCAGTAACTGTATCAAACACTAGTTTTTACGTTAAAAGTTAATCTGCAAAGATTTGCCTCAAAGCCTTGTAAACACTGGCTTGCAAATTTTAGGACGGGTCTAATACCTTCAGCAGATTCAAACCAGCTTAATAGCTTCGGTAATACTACCTCTCCTCTGCCTCGGTTGTAGTGATATCCCAAGCCGTGCAGCGCATTGTAGTCTGCTACCTCGCCTAATGCTGTTGAACTAAGTCGGATGGGGACCGTCCGGCTTAGTTCAACAGCAATACCCCTACCTGCAGCCGTCCTTCCTCTGACTTCAGGTATTTTTCCACCACAGATGTCCGACAATTCGTTAAATCCTTCAAGGTTCTGATATTAATTGCCCACCAAAACCGCTTCTCTGCTTGACCTTCGTTGTAAGCCTTGATCGCAGCTACAGCACGTCGCACCTTCTCTAATCCGCTACCAGGTATTTTCGCACCCATCAATTCTGAGGTAGCCATATTCTTGATATCCCTTTGAGTACCCCTGCTACTAACTTGCTGCTGTTGCTCACTTTCTGACTGTTCTTTTTCTACTGGAACTTCCACAGTCACAGTCTTGATAACTTCCACTTCTTAGTGTAAAAGAAGATTTAGCATAAATCGAGTTTTCGCCCCGCGCGTTGCGTTCACCGCTTTACGGTGGTGCAATGAAAGTGTCTCCGCTTTCCGTTCCTTAAAAAGTAGATTCCGAGACGATTCCAGTAAATCGTGTCCCAAAACTCAAATAAAGTTCTGACAAGGGTTCTGGAAAACTTTTCCATCTACTGA
>NZ_JASJDK010000036.1 GCF_030065675.1 Mastigocoleus sp. MO_188.B34
AAATCCAAAACTCATATAAAACTTAAAACCATACAAAACTTAAAATTTTAAGGTAAATAAAATTTCAAGTTCAAAATTTTGATTTAAGACTTTGAGTAAAAACTTTGAACTTCAAGCTTTGAACTTTATAAGTTTTAATTCAGCTTTAAGAGAAAATGGGCTAAGAGCCTGGATTTGGAGTTGAAAACTCAGAATTTAAGACTTTGGGTGAGAGCTAAAGACTTTCCGGTAGAAAATCTTTAGCATTCCAGAATAAGAAAAGTAATAAGTTTTTCTTTTTTGATTTTTACATACTAGTTTAAATACTGCATTATCAAAATCTAAGTGCAACAAAAGTAACATTGTCACAAATGAAATCAAAAATGAAATAATCAATCATTTTTGAAAAAAAATATCCATAATTCAACTATTAACTAGGACTTTTTGTCCCGATCTTTATTTATCGCAAAATAACTATCTCTGCAGGGATAATAGCTTGTGTAAGTGAAGGTCTTGACGCCCATATAGCTAACAACAGAGATAAAATCTGACGCACCCAAAAAAATGCCAAATTTGGATTGACATCAAATCTTGTATAGAATACCTCATTCTGTTAAGATCCCATATATAACTAGGATTAAATACTTACCAGCGGCCAATAAAGCTTGGATGCAAGGGTGATAATTGTTACTTTATTGTCTCCCTACACGTTTTTAATGGACTTGCTGAGTTACATCGAGATAGAGCAGACCTTGGGGATGAATTCCTATCTTGTTAAATAGTTGTGTGAAAAATTATTGATTGACTCATCTTTACTAAACTAAAGGAGATTTATGATAAGTAAGCCGGAACGTGTGGTCTTAATTGGAGTCGCCGGAGATTCTGGTTGTGGAAAATCCACTTTTTTACGTCGTCTAATAGATCTTTTTGGTGAAGAGTTGATGACAGTTATCTGTTTAGATGACTATCATTCATTAGACAGAAAACAAAGAAAAGCAACAGGTATTACAGCCCTTGACCCCAGAGCAAACAACTTTGATTTGATGTACGAGCAAATCAAGGCGCTCAAAGAAGGACAACCCATTGATAAACCTATATATAATCACGAAACAGGGGAAATTGATCCCCCTGAACGAGTAGAACCAAATCATATCATTGTTGTGGAAGGATTACATCCTTTGTACGACGAGCGCGTGCGATCACTGCTCGATTTTAGCGTTTATTTGGACATTAGTGATGAAGTAAAAATTGCTTGGAAGATTCAGCGAGATATGGCTGAGCGTGGTCATCGCTACGAAGATGTTCTCGCGGCTATCAATTCTCGTAAACCCGATTTCCAAAAATATATTGAACCACAAAGAGAGTTTGCGGATGTCGTATTACAAGTCTTACCAACCAATCTAATCAAGGATGATAAAGAACGGAAGGTTCTACGAGTAAGAATGCTACAGAGGGAAGATACAGAAGGCTTTGAACCAGTATATCTATTTGATGAAGGTTCTACCATCAATTGGACCCCTTGTGGCAGAAAACTAACTTGTTCCTATCCCGGAATGCAAGTTTACTACGGTTCCGATGTTTATTATGGCCGTTACGTTTCAGTTTTGGAAATAGATGGTCAATTCGATAATCTGGATGAAGTTATCTACATTGAAACCCATCTTAGCAACACCTCTACTAAGTATGAAGGTGAAATGACCCATTTATTGTTACAACACAGAGAGTATCCTGGGTCTAATAATGGTACGGGACTATTCCAAGTGTTGACAGGTTTAAAAATGCGTGCGGCATATGAGAAATTAACATCTCAAGAAGCAAAAATGGCAGCTAAAGTCTAAATTTTAAATATTTAGGCTAGTAGTTAGGGTACCTTCAGAGGTGTCCTTTTTTTATCTAAATTTTTGATCTAATTTTTGATCTCAAATTTGGCGAGTAGGTATCGCACATCAAAAAGTCACAAATGTCAAATCTTTTTAGAAAATTAAAAAATGATTTTCAGAATTGAAACAACTATATTGAAATAGCAATATTTAGTTGTAAAAAAATTGTTATGATTTGGAAGATTGGATATTTAAGCTAAATGAAAATATTTAGTGTTCCAAATAACATAAAAAATGGAGGAATTGCTGTTGTCTAATCGCTATCTCTTCACCTCCGAGTCAGTCACAGAAGGTCATCCTGACAAAATCTGCGATCAGATTTCTGATACTATTTTGGATACTTTGCTCGCTGCTGACCCTAGCAGCCGCGTAGCAGCTGAAGTAGTCGTGAATACTGGCTTGGTATTAATCACTGGCGAAATTACAAGCAAAGCGCATGTAAATTATGCCGAGATAACACGTAAAAAAGTAGCAGAAATTGGCTATATCAACGCCGATAATGGTTTTTGTTCCCAAAGCTGTACAGTACTTGTAGCATTAGACGAACAGTCACCAGATATTGCTCAAGGCGTAGACACCGCAAGCGAAACCCGCGAAGAAAATAGTGAAGACTTGTTTGATAAAATTGGTGCTGGCGACCAAGGTATCATGTTCGGTTTTGCTTGTAATGAGACTCCCGAACTAATGCCTTTGCCAATTAGTTTGGCACACAAACTTGCTCGCCGATTAACTGCTGTACGCAAAACAGGTCAACTGGGATATCTACGTCCTGATGGTAAAACTCAAGTCACAGTCGTTTACGAAGACGGACGTCCGGCTGGAATTGACACAATCCTAATCTCTACTCAGCATGCAGCTAGTATTGGCGATATTACCGACGATGCCCAGATCCAAGCCAAAATTAGGCAAGACCTGTTAACTGCGGTAGTAGAGCCAGTATTTGGTGACGTTCAAATTAAACCAGATGCTAATACTCGCTTTTTGGTAAACCCCACAGGTAAATTTGTGGTTGGTGGACCTCAAGGAGACTCTGGCTTGACCGGACGTAAGATTATTGTTGATACTTACGGTGGTTATTCCCGTCATGGCGGTGGTGCTTTTTCCGGTAAAGACCCCACCAAGGTAGATCGTTCTGCTGCTTATGCTTGTCGCTACGTAGCTAAAAATATTGTAGCTGCCGGCTTAGCTGATAAGTGTGAAGTACAACTAAGTTATGCGATCGGGGTTGCTCGTCCCGTGAGTATCTTTGTTGAGACTTTTGGTACCAGTAAAGTGGATGAAGACACTTTGCTTAAATTAGTAGAAGAGAATTTTGAACTGCGTCCAGCAGGAATTATTCATACTTTTGGCTTACGTACATTACCTGGTGATCGAGGCGGACGTTTTTATCAGGACGTCGCGGCTTATGGTCACTTTGGGCGAGACGATTTAGACTTGCCCTGGGAACGTACTGACAAAGCTGCAGAATTAAAAGCTGCTGCACAAAATTTACTTTCTGCGGGTGTAAGAGTTTAAATAAACCTTTACAACTTGAACTTTTGACAACTTAAGTTAGTTATTAATTAATTTTTGAGTGTAGATAAAACTTTTGAGTTTTTTGTCTATACTCTTTTTTATGAGGTTTTTCCTGTTTTACTTTTAATGAATTCTCTCAACTAACCCTGACTATAATAAGCTGTTCAACCAACAACCTGGCAGAACAATGTCATTCATGTATATATAGACTCAAGTATTTTTACCTGAAAACTGGCTAATGTATATACTATATTCATCTGAAATTTAGAAAAAATTATTATTTTTATTAACGACATAGCATATATATTAGTTAAATTAACCCGTAATAATGTTTGTAGGTCTCAAACTTTGAGATATTCGCAAATACCGTATTTTGAAAAATTCATTTGTATACGGGACACAATAGGAAATATTATCCTCCCCTAAGTAATGATGTTTCAAAATACATTTTCCAATAAAAAAGACTCCGACCTCCGCGTCTATGTACTATGACTGATTTAGTTTGAGTGTATGGTACAAATTATATTGGTTTATCCGGGAATCATATCGTAGGCTGAGAAATTATGTGGGTATATCTATTAAGATATGGGCTTGAGAAAACATATTGAAAGTCTATAGAAAAAACAGGTGGGAGATTTAGGCTATAAATTTACCTTTGGGGAACTATGCCTGAATAAATCTGTTCCTGTTATAAAAGAAAATAATTTAGTATTTTTAAGTTGGCGGTTGAAATGATTTTACAACCCATACTGATGTAATATTTTCGCGGAATGGTAATGAAGGAGATTGAGTTTCATAAAACTTAAGAATATAGGACTTAAAAAGATAAGACTTAAAAATACAAGACTTCAAAAATACCCTCCTCAAAAACCAACCGCTTCCCAAAACAGTTCAGAAAGTAAAGCAGTGTCAGCCGAACAGCAATTGACAGACGAACTACCGACTATAGAGTTTCCCTCACGAGGGAAGCTGAAAGCCAGTTCTTGGCGAATTCACCAAAAGATTGGTTACGGTTACTTTCTCGCGATTGGGATTGGTTTTTTTGGATCGCTCGCTGGTTTGGTAATAGCAAACTATTACAGAAGAATGGAAATTGGGCGTTTAAATCATGCTCATTTCCAAGTCCAGATGCTAACTGAATATAAAGATGCATTAGTAGAAGGTCTCGTACAAAGTTTTCAATTGCCTATCGTAGTAGAAGATAAAAATAAACTCGCTCGCAAAAAAGAAGATTTTATCGAAAATTACAAAAAATCCCAGCAAGTCCAAGGGGAAATACAAAAATTTATTGACAGTAAACCCGGAAAGCTCGCAGCAACGTCATCAAATTTAAATTTTTTATTACGAGATTACGAAAGAAACTATGAAAATTATGTCAAGCAAATCGAACAAGTACTAGAGACGATTGATAAAGAAGAATTGCAACCGCAACAGTATTCCTTGGTGCGAAAGAATCTCCAAGAAATAATGGGTGGTCCGATTGTCATAGAATTACATCGAATTCGGGATAATTTAACTCGATTCTTACAAACTGCTAAAAATCAGGAAAAGGAGTCGAAACAAACCTTAGAAAGTTCTAAGGCGATTGAAAGATTAATTTTTATTCTCAGTATCTTGGTTTCAGTCGCTGTAGCAGCTTTAATTGCATGGCGTACATCCCGTGCGATCGCCGAACCTGTAATTGTAGTTACTCAAGTAGCCGAGCAAGTTGCAAGAAAATCTAATTTCAATTTAAGAGCGCCTGTAAATACAGAAGATGAAATTGGTTTACTGGCAAAATCACTTAATCGTTTGATTGAGCGAGTCTCAGAAAGAACCAAAGAATTACAACAGGCAAAAGAGTTAGCAGAAGCTGCAAGTACTGCTAAAAGTCAATTTTTGGCAAATGTGAGCCATGAATTACGTACGCCATTAAATGCTGTAATTGGCTTGAGTCAGCTTTTACAAGATGATGCGGTTGATCTCGGTGCTTCCGAAGATTTTATTACCGACCTTGAAACTATCAATACAGCTGGTAAACATTTGCTGGAATTAATCAATGACATTCTCGATCTATCAAAAATTGAAGCTGGGAAAATGACTCTATACCCAGAAACTTTTGAAGTGTCGTCATTGATCGATAATCTTATTCTTACGATTAAGCCCTCGGTTGAGAAAAACGGTAATGTTCTAGAAATCGACTGTGATCGCGATTTAGGTTCGATGTATGCCGATCAAACCAGAATGCGCCAAGTACTCTTAAATTTACTGAGTAATGCTGCTAAATTTACTACTAATGGCAAAATATCTTTGGTGGTGAGTAAGCAAAGAGACGATTTAAAATCCTATTCAGTAGAAGATATAACTTCTCAAATGATTACTTTCGTGGTGAAAGATACTGGGATTGGAATGTCGCCAAGACAACAAGAGCAGTTGTTTCAGCCATTTACTCAAGGGGATGCTTCAACTACAAAAAGATATGGTGGAACTGGTTTAGGTTTAGCAATTAGCCGTCATTTTTGTTTGATGATGGGTGGGGATATTTATGTGGATAGCGAACCGGGAGTCGGTTCTACTTTTACTGTTCGTTTACCACTGATTAATGAGTAATTAGTAAGGAGTAAGAAGTAATTAGTAATGAGTAATTGGTCTTATTCATTACTCTTTCTCCATTCGCAGTTAGGTTCGGACTTACCCCAATTCTCAATCTCCTGTCGCGATTTACCAATCCCCAGTCGCCAATCACCACAATGTCCGATATATTTAAAATCTACCAACCCCAAGAAAATAAATTACCTGTAATAGCCGATCTTCCTCATAGCGGAATGTTCGTTCCTTCAGACATTTCAGCCCAATTTATCGAGGAGCATCTCCAGTCTTTACCAAATACTGATTGGTATCTTGATAAGTTATACGATTTTTTACCAAGTCTTGGGGTGACAGTCATTCAAGCAACCCATAGTCGATATGTGGTGGATTTGAATCGTCAGATTAAAGAACCGACTTTTGGTTCGTTTTGGACATCAGTTATTCCAGAAAAAACGGCTTTTAATCGCGATATTTACCAACAAAAACCCAATAACGAACAAATTCAACAACGTATCAAAAAATATTATACTTCCTATCATGAATGCTTAAGAGCACTTGTGGAACAAAAATTGGAAGAATTTGGTAAGGTTTACCTTCTGGACTTACACAGCTTTTTTGGACCGATTACTGCAGATGTTTGTTTGGGAAATGTTAATAATCAAAGTTGCTCAGAATCCTTAATAAGGGTTGTAGAAAATAATTTTGCTCGACATGGTTATCAAGTTGTTCGTAACCAAATTTTTAACGGTGGATATATCACCAGACATTACAGTCAAATACCAAATGTAGAAACTCTACAAATTGAAGTTCGGTATCACGTTTATCTCCAAGAAGACCAACTCGATCTACCTAAACCTCCGTCTTGGGATATTCCCCAGTTTCATGGTACAAAGATAAAGTTTTATGACGTTTTTTCTCAAATTATTGCAGAATTATTCAAATAATGGCTTCAAATGTTCACCGTAGCGATTAACATATTTAACTTTAAACAACAAAAGCTATACCATATCAGTTGCTTGAGTTAAAATTCTACAATTGCTCCACTTATGAACGCCACCTCTGACTTCCTAGGTCACCTCAATCCCTCTCAACGCCGTGCAGTAGAACATCACTGTGGTCCCTTGCTAGTTGTTGCTGGTGCGGGTTCTGGTAAAACCCGAGCGCTTACTTTTCGCATCGCCAATCTAATTTTGCAGCATCAGGTAAATCCAGAAAATATCCTGGCAGTAACTTTTACTAATAAGGCTGCACGGGAAATGAAAGAGCGTATTCAGAAATTATTTTCTGAGCAGCTGGCAATGCAGTATCATTCTACAAAATTTGATTTGTTGCCAGAATATGAACAAACTAAATTAAAATCCCAAGTTTATAAAAGTACTATTAAAGATTTGTGGTGTGGAACTTTCCACAGTTTACTATCTCGGATTCTTCGTTTCGATATCGAAAAATATCAAGATGAAAAAGGACGTCAGTGGAAACGTAATTTTTCTATTTTTGACGAATCTGATGCTCAAAGTTTGGTTAAGGAAATTGTTACCAAACAGCTAAACCTCGACGATAAAAAATTTAATCCCCGTTCGGTGCGTTATGCAATTAGTAACGCCAAAAACCAAGGTTTTTCACCCAAGGAATTAGAACGAGAGCGACCAGATTACAAAGGTCGAACCATTGCTCAGGTTTATGGTATCTATCAAGATAGACTAGCGGAAAATAATGCTCTCGATTTTGATGACCTAATTTTGATTCCCGTTCGCCTATTCCAGCAAAATGATCAGGTATTGGAATATTGGCATTATAAGTTTCGTCATATTTTAGTTGATGAATATCAAGATACCAACCGTACTCAATACGAACTTATTCGTTTGTTAGCAACTAACGGTGAAACCAATAAGAGTTTGTGGGACTGGGACAAAAGATCTGCATTTGTGGTTGGAGATGCGGATCAATCCATATATTCATTTCGGATGGCTGATTTCCGAATTTTGCTGGAATTCCAAGAAGATTTCGGTGATGGTTTACCAGATGAAGAAACCCAGACGATGGTGAAGCTGGAGGAAAATTATCGTTCCTGTGAAAATATTCTTCAAGCTGCTAATGAACTAATTGAAAATAATACCCAGCGTATTGATAAAATCCTTAAAGCAACCCGTGGTTCTGGGGAGCAGATTTATGCTCATAAAGCTGATGATGAAATTGCTGAAGCTGAATTTGCAATTCACCAAATTCGGACTTTGGAACGAGAAAATCCAGATATTAACTGGGGTAGCTTTGCTATTCTCTACCGTACCAACGCCCAATCCCGACCCTTTGAGGATATTTTAGTGCGCCAAGGTATTCCTTACTCCGTAGTTGGGGGATTAAAGTTTTATGATCGCAAAGAAATTAAAGATGTCCTTGCTTATTTAAGGACTTTAGCTAACCCTGCTGATACGGTCAGTTTGTTAAGAATTATTAATACTCCTCGTCGCGGTATTGGTAAAGCTACAGTTGATAACTTAGTTAATGCGGCTCAAGAATTAGGTGTTAACCTTTGGGAAATACTTAGCGATGAAACTTCGGTAAATACCTTGGCGGGACGTTCGACAAAATCAGTGAATAAATTCGCTACAATGATTGGCGATTGGCAAACCCAAATCGAAACAGTTTCAGTATCAGAAGTTTTACAAGCAGTATTGGAAGGATCTGGCTACATTAAAGATTTGAAAACCCAAGGTACTGATGAAGCAGAAGATCGGTTACAGAACGTCCAAGAACTTTATAACGCCGCATTGCAATTTGAAGAAGATAGCGACGATGTTTCTTTACAAGCATTTCTTGCGAGTACGGCTTTAAGCTCGGATTTAGATAACCTTAAAGAAGGAAGTGAAGCTGTTTCATTAATGACTCTCCATGCTTCAAAAGGACTGGAATTTCCCGTAGTATTTTTAGTTGGTTTAGAACAGGGACTATTTCCTAACTACCGTTCAATGAATGATCCGGCTGCGTTGGAAGAAGAGCGTCGTCTTTGTTATGTAGGAATTACCCGCGCCCAAGAAAGATTATTTTTATCTCACGCACGGGAACGACGTCTTTATGGTAGTAGAGAACCAGCTATGCGATCGCAATTTTTCGACGAGTTACCAGAAGAGTTATTAACTACTCAATTGCGAAGACGGATGGAACGTAGAATTAAAAGTCCTGCATTTGCTTTTAATGGAGTAGATAGTAACCAAAATTGGCAGGTTGGGGAAACAGTCTTACATAAAGCTTTTGGTATCGGTGAAATTACACATGTTTTTGGCGGAGGTAAAAAAATATCAGTAGCAATTAAGTTTTCTGGTTTGGGTCAGAAAATTATCGATCCTCAAGTAGCTCAATTACAACGGATGAATTAAATTGCATCGCAAATGAGTTTTGACTTATTGTTTGTGACTCCTGTAGAGACGTAGCATGCTACGTCTCTACACATGCTACGTCTCTACGACTAATGACTTATTGCTCGTTGGGAAAAATAACTTTCATAGTTTTTGTGATTTTTACCTGCTTTTGCTTTTTGGATGACGAGTGTTCATGCTTGTCATCTTCACAACTCTTGGGTACTTCAACCGTAAAGCAGGACAAGATATAAAATATCAAGCGCTCTAACTTTACATCTTCGCGCGAGCGGATAATCAAAAGTAAAACTATTAAAAATAGTAATATACAGGTGTTATATTGATAATCCAATATTTCTATTCTGGCAAGTAAATCTGGATCGTATTTTGCTTGCTTCCAATTTTGTGCGAAAAATATTTGTTCTGCTGTGAGATTCTTTACGCCAGAAAAATCAGCAATTTCGATATTGGTATTCTCAAAATTGGTTCCACAAAGATCTGCAAAATAAAGTTCAGCACCGGATAAGTTAGCTTCCTGAAGCTGAGCATCTCGGAGATTTGCTCCTTGTAAATTTGCTCTGCGTAGATAAGCACCTCGAAAGTTCGCTCCTCGAAAGTCGGCTATTTTTAGAACAGCTTTTTCCAAGATTGCTTTTTCTAAGTTCGCTCCTGTAAACTTAGTTGCTTCCAAGTTTGCTCGATAAAAGTCGGCGACTTGTAAATGAGCTTTGTGGAGATCGGCTTTACATAAGACCGCACGACGCAAATCTGCTACTCTTAAATCTGCTTCTAACAGTTCTGCTCCTTGAAGATTAGCATTCTGAAGATGTGCCATCCATAAATTAGCTCCTTTGAGTTTAGCTTGTTCGAGGTTAGCTTCCTCAAGGTTAGCTTCTTGAAGATTAGCGTTACCTAATTCAGCTTTGTATAAGTCTGCACCTTGTAATTGAGCTTTATAGAGATTGCTGTTGGAAAGATAAACTTCTTTTAGGTTTGCTTGCTGTAGTTGGGATTCTTGTAGAAATGCTCTGCGAATATAAGCATTTTCTAAGTTTGCTTTTTGGAGATTAGCTTTTTCTAAAATGCTTCCTTGGATATGTGCTTCTCGCAAATTAGCTTCTTGGAGATTAGCTCCTCGCAAATCTGCAGATTTTAGTTCGGCTTTTTCTAAATTAGCTGCTTGGAGGTTAGCTGCTTGCAAAGTAATTTCAACTAAATTAGCTTTTTGTAGATTCGCTTTAAAGAAATTAGCTTGGGGAAGAAATTTAGTTTCCCGTAAATCTGCTTGCTGTAAATTTGCTTCTGAAAAATTAGTATTTTGTAAATCTGCTCCCCAAAGTTTGGCTTGTTGGAGATTAGCTCCTTGGAGATTTGCACCTTTCAAATCGACTTCTTGAAGATTAGCTCCTTCCAAATAAGCATTTTGGAGATTAGCATCTTGCAAGTCTAATTTTTTTTCTCGCAAAATCGCAGTTACATCACGATCGGGAATAATCTGGCTAACCAATTCTTGAACTAGCTTCCACTTAGGGTCTAGCTGAGTTTCATTACTAATTTCAGTATTTTTGAGATTGGTTCCTTTCAGATTAGCTGTTCGTAGATTTGCATGATATAGATTTGCGTAACTTAGATTTCCTTCTTGGAGATTGCTCGAACGAAGATCGCAACCTAGAAGATTTGCATAACTTAGATCCGCACCTTGGAGGTTTGCTTCCCTAATATTTGACCCTTCAAGGTTAGCTCCTTGGAGATTTACTTTTTGAAGATTAGCTCCTTCAAGATCGGCTTTCTCAAGCATTGCTTCACTCAAATTTGCTTCTTCCAAGTCAACTTGTTTTAAATCTCGACCTACAACGCTTTTATTTACAATTTCCCAAACAAGTTTCCATTTGCGATCAAATTTTGTTGTGACGCTAATTTGACTACCTTTGAAATTAGCACCTCTTAAATCCGCACCTTGAAAATTTACTCCACCTAGTCGGGTTTCTTGTAAATCCACATTTTGAAGATTAGCTTGCTCAAAATTACTTCCTCGCAAATCTGCTCTACAAAAATCAGCATTTTTTAACTGCGCATCTTGAAAATTTACACCTTGAAGCTCTACATCTTTAAAGTTAGCTCCTTGAAGTTTAGCTCTTGTAAAATCAGCTTTTTGTAGATTTGAATCTTGGAAATTTGCACCTTCAAGATTTGCATTTTGAAAATTTGCACCTTGGAGATTTTTATAATGAAAGTCTGCATATCTGAGGTCTTGACCACTAAAATCGTTTTCTTCTGGTTCTTGACCAAATAATCTTTCAATAGGCATAAGTAGTTATATTAACAGATTAGTCTATCTGTTAATTTTGATGCATTATGCTTACGAAATCACCCGTATATGGATACAATTCAGAATCTTAGAAATTTAAATCTTCTAAATTTAAATACTTGCTTACAAGTCTAATTATTCTAGTTTAAGATAATTCTAATTTTTACTAAAAATACATTTGTATTTTAACCATTACAAAATATATAAAGTTATTTTTAGACATGAATATTTGTCTGCAGCAAGAATATTAAAACTGCATTTATACACATTACTACATCAATTGTAAATACTTGGAAAAATAAATTTTAGCAGTGTAAATTATTTAATTGTGCATAAATTTCTAAACTAATCCAGGACTTACGCAATAGTCACAATACACCGGTGGTGCGTGACACTCAAAACCTTATTAATACGTTCAGGTTAACTCGCTTGTGTCACGCACCCTACAAGAAAAATGTGCCGGTTGCATAAGTCCTATAATCATGAATATAAAGGACTAAAAATATTGCTTAAATGTATAGGTAACAGCAGCCCAAAAAGGCGTATATTGTCCCTCGGAATCCATTTCTTGATAGGCTTGGGCGAGAGTTTGTATCTCTCCATCATCTAGCCCTTCAACTATTTGTAATGCTGCATCTATCGCCTTTCTGCGCATTTTTGTCAGTTTATTGATATTCAAAGCAAGTTTTGCGATCGTAGTTTCAGCTGCATCTTGTTTGTCGGGATTGTCTGCGGCTAAAATTTCCCCATAACCTGTGTATTTAAAATAATCTGTACAATTTGGGTCTAAGGGGGAAATCATTAAATCCTCATCAAACCAACCACCCTTTTTATGACCACAGTGGACTGGTTTGGTTGGTCTTTGCTCATCTTCTCCCTGACAAGAAGCTATCAAATTGGTATAGTTGAAGGTTAAATGTTTGTATTGACTCTTCGGTCGATAATGTTCGATGTGACAATTTTTTCTGAAGATACGAATTCCACAGTAGCAACAAATGTGACCTTGTTCCTTTAACAGAGCATGATACACATCAGTTTTGACTGATTTATTAAAGGATCTCCAATTCGGAAGCTTTTTATTCCCGAGTCTGTGATTATAGCTAGTCAAACTACCTGGTTCTGGATCCTTGCGGATATATTTCATTTGTTGAGAATTTCCTTGCGACGAATTAGAACATCAGCGTGGACAAATTCCGGTTCATCTTCCCCAATCTGGACAGCTAAATCCCGACGTAATTGTTTTGCACCTTCCAAATCTCCTTCATCAATAAATTTGAATAACTGCTGCAAGCTATTTTTAATTTCTTGAGGTCTTTCGGGAACCTCCATTAAGTCCTCCAAAATACAATTGGTATCTCTACCAAAAGAATTTTCAGGTTTCAGTGCGACGATACCTTCTGCTGTACTTTCAATAATATGAATTCCCTCAGGTTTAACGTGGCTAATTACCTGGGGTGAATGGGTAGTAACAATAAACTGACAATTAGGAAAAGTTTTACTTAAAGCCGGAATAATTTCCCTTTGCCATTGGGGATGTAAATGTAGTTCAATTTCATCAATTAAAACAATACCATTCCCTTCTAAAGGTTCTTCAAGTCCAGGGTTTGCGATCGCTAAACGTCTTGCTAAATCTCCCACCATTGCAAGGAGACATTTTTCTCCATCGGAAAGTTGACTAACATTGAGTTCTCGCTCCTGCTTCTTCACTGTCATTCTCAGAGGGGAACGACGAATTCTCAAATCGGATAATCCTGGAATTAGAGAATAAATAGCCTGTCGAACAACTTCTAATTGATGATTGGTATAATTAGCATCATCTCTTCTCTCTTCATTCTCCAAGTCTTCCCACTTTCTAAACCACTGAAAGAAGTTATTAAAGTTTATTTTCGTACCATGTAGGGATTCTTCGTAAGCTGTTACTCGATCTACAGAATGTTTTTTCCTAACTCTTAAAGGAATATCAACAACAGCACGATTTACACAATAATGAACTATGACAGTTAAATTAAAATTTGGGTCAGTCTTCAGATGATCCTGGGTCGATTCAATTAATTTACGTAATTGTGTTAAATCAGTACTACTATTTTTACTACGTTTTTTTTGGAGTTTTCCAAAGGACCAAGTTACGTCACCTTCCGTAGTTGTAACTGTTATTTCATTACATGTTTCTTGACATCCATCTCTGATATCTTGTTCTCGAAATAATCTACCTGAAGTGCTGGGGTATTGAATCGGACTGGTATACCGAGAAAGAAGAATGGCGATGCAATCAAGAATACTAGATTTACCAACGCCATTAATACCAATAAACACGTTAGGTTCGCACTCTTGGAATTCTAGGGTCATATCGCTAACCCCCCGAAAAGAGTGCATTTTTATATGTTTGATTTTCATGCTTGAAATTAATTTGATTAAATTAATCTGGAATTAACCTGCAAATGACCTGAATTTAATGGAATTACACCTCGGTCAAAAACTTCATTGTCAGTACCAATTCCGCTAATTTCTATCCGATCTGCGTATACATTGTATGCAGCAAAACTTAATTTACTTGCAGAATATTCAGTCCATTCGGAACGTCCTACCGGACGAGTATTAGCACCACCACCACATACCATATAAGTCGTACCATTTATTGGACGGGTACGCTCATAATTATGCTCGTGTCCGTTAATATAAAGCTGAACGCCATACTTTTGAAATAATGGAGTTAAGACATCAATAAAAGGTTTATTTACTCCATAAACCCCTGATGAATAAATTTGATGGTGTCCAAAAACAATTTTCCAAATTGCTTTGCTATTGCTCAGTTCTTTTTCTAACCAGATAAGTTGATTTTGCCAATCAGCATTATGGTTAGTATCTAAAGCAAAAAATTGTACGGAACCGTGATAAAAAGTATAGTATCTTCCCTGCATATTAAACCCAAAATATTTAACTTGGGGCTCGCCATTTGCAGTTCGGATATCGTGGTTTCCTAAAACAGAATAAAACTTTATACCTTGCTTCAGTAAGGAAGCATAGGGACGCTCAAAAACGGAATTAATCTTTTCAATTTCACCGTTTGTATAAATATTATCTCCAGCTAAAATAACCAGATTGTAAGGATTTTGACGGCGATAATTTATCATAGATTGTGCTACAGAATACTGACCATCTCCACCAGTTCCCGTATCAGCTACGGATATAAATCGTAAAAGTAAATCATTTTTGTTAGATCTGTCCTTGCTAGAAATTTGGGATTGTAATTCTGAAGCAAAAATTGGGCGATTAAAAGTAGTTATACTACTAGCAAGATAAGCCGGTCCAAATTTAATAGATCCAGATTTAATAGATCCAGAGTTAATAAAATTAATAAAACTAAAACTACCCAGAGATATAAATTTACGTCGTTTTAATGACATATCTGATAATTAATAATTCAACAACTTGACCAAAAGTAGTCAAGTGATAAATTATGGCTGAAGATGTGATGCACTTCCCGAATTTATCTTATTTTTTTTCGATCCGCTGTTTTCTAGGAAACTTCCATGTCACAAGAAAAGCCAAATTCACAATCGCCACAATCGCCATCAAGTCCAGAACTGGAAGACAGTTATTCAGAGGATCGAGAACCATTTTTGGGTCAGACAATTAACCCGTCACCAACACCTAGTGTTCTTGAAAAACTCCAGTCGATTTGGAATGGCGCTTTAGTTAAAATTCGTTCCCTTTTACCAGAAAATATAGCTGCAAAGTTGTCAGATCGGGCTTTAACAGGAATTGTGATCGCGATCACTTTCCTAGTTGTCGGTATAAGTGTAAATACCTTTAGTCCCAAATCCAAGGCGATCGCGACTGTTCCGACCCCAGAACAAGCTTCTGATTCCCAAATAACTCCAAAAACAGAATCAGTTAAATCGATCGCACCACCGAAACAACAAATCGCTCAATCTCCAGTTCTAACAGAACAAAATAAATCACAGTTAAAAAATACGAGTTTACAAACCCCAAAAGCTTCATCTTCTCTACCACAAGAAAAAACTTCTGCAAATTTAGACAAAAAACAAACTATAGAAAAAAAACAACAATCAACCCCAGTATTAACCCTGGAACACAAATTGTTTGCGATAATTGAAAATCAAATTACAGAAGCGATCGCTAGTCTGCACGAAGACACCGAAATTGAAACTTTTTCTAGTAATCCGATTGATGCTGTCCGAGTTGATTTTGCTAGTAGTACCCTGACCTTGAAAATTAGTGATGATTGGTACTCTCTCACCCATCCAGACCAAGATAAACTTGCAGCAGAAATCCTAGAACGCTCCAAAGAGCTTGATTTTGTTCACCTAGAAATTACCGATTCCAAAAATAAGCTCATAGCGCGTAACCCTGTTGTGGGAAGTAAAATGATTATTCTCAAAAGGTAGAAGTCAGAATTAGACCTACAAACGAATCTCAACAAGTTCAGTAAATTAAAAATCATGTAGAGACGCGGCATGCCGCGTCTCTAATAAATTATGATTGATATGCAATTTATTCATTAAAGTGCTTCTGCAGTATTTTGCCTTTGTTGAGCACATCTTAAATGGGCATAGCATTCTACACCTCTGCTTGTGATGTTACTAACACCAATAATATATTTGCACCTGCTACTTTGTGCAGATTTGAAAATTATTTAGGAATAAGAATTTAATAACCTGTAATTTTGAAATTTGCAATGGTGCGTTACGCGATGCTAACAGCACCCTACTTTTGTACTTTATTTAATCCACATCCCTTAAGTACCCAATCCCTAATCCCCAATCCCTAGTTCCCAAACTACTTACTCTGCTGATAAGGTATCCAAACAGTAAAAACCGATCCAACCCCAACACTCGACTCAACTTCAATTCGACCGCGATGTAACTCCACCAGTTGCTTAGTCAAAGCTAAACCCAACCCCGTACCCCCATAGCGACGTCGGTAAGGGGTATCCAGTTGATGAAACTTTTCAAATAACAGGGGTAGCTGTTCCACGGGAATTCCAATTCCTGTATCTTCCACCTGAAAAATAGCAGTCTTACCTTCCATCCACAGACGTAAAACTACATCACCACCTTCAGAGGTAAATTTAATTGCATTAGTTAATAAATTCCACAATATTTGTTGTATGCGGGGATAATCAGCTTGAAATTTATCTTGTGTTAATTCAATTTGTGAATCTAAAATTAAATTAATCTTTTGTTTTATGGCTTTTTCTGCAACTGTTTTAACTGCTGTTTCGATTGATTTGTTCAGAGAAAATTCTGTAATATTTAAAACGGCTTTTCCAGCTTCAATTTGAGATAGGTTGAGAATATCATTAATCATTTCTAATAAATGCTCGCCACTATCGTGGATTGTTTGCAGATAATCTCGCTGTCGTTGACTCAAATCTCCAAAAGACCACCTCAGTAAGGTAGAAGACATCCCAATTACGTAGGTCAATGGCGTTAGTAATTCATGACTAATGGTAGCTAAAAATTCATTTCTCAAACGACTTGCAGATTCAGCAGCAACTAAAGCATCATGTAAAGCGTTAGTTTTCTCTTTAACTCTTTTTTCTAAACTTTGCTTTTCTTTTGTGAGAAAATTCATTAGTTCGGATTGATGAATTGCAATTGCTAGTTGTTCTGCAATTGAAGTCAATAAATTTTTTTCACTATCACTCCAATTACGTGGTCTATGACATTGATGAGCAATCAGTAATCCCCAAAGATTTTCTTCAAACATAATTGGGGATGCTAATTTCGCTCTTACTTTAATTTCCCGTAAAAAATTCAACAAACAATCTTCTAAATAATAGGTTTCTTCGATATCATTTACAGCTAAAGTAAAACCATTACAATATTTATTCCAACATTTAGAGGTCGGTGTAAAACAATTTCGTTCTCGGTAATTCAACACTGAAGGGATTGCATCATCACCACAAACTTCGTAAACAATATATCCTTGGCTGCGAGTAAAATCTTTGAATTTGTCTGGTTGCTGTAAATTTTCCTGTTCTTGTGGAGTGTCTTGCTCTTGTAAATTCAAAGGTGATGTGGAAGTATTTTGAGATTTAAAGTTTTGAGATTTAAACTTTGAAGGATCAATTGAATACTCAAATTTATAAATTACCAATCTATCTAATTCTAAAAACTCCCTCACCTCCGCCAATGCTGTAGCCATAATCACTGATAAATCTACACTTTTACGGATTTGAGTTGTGACTTGATTTAAAAGTTGCTCTTGAGCTATTTGCTTTTTTAAAGCTTGTTCTACTTCCTGAAAAGCAAGATGAGAATATGATGAACTTTTGGTTAGTGAATCTTGGTTTTCTTCTGATAGGAGATACTCTAATAGCAACAAAGTAAATTTGCTTTGGAGCTCGGCACTATTAGGAGAAATGATTTGCTGATAGCGCTCAATTTCTTGAAAAGTTATGGAATCATGACAAAACAAGTCTCTTAACTCCATCAGGAAAGCAGAGATTAGATCTGCATCAAATATCAACTGTGCGTTCAAAGATAAATATTCACTTTCCTTCGCAGGAATTTTTGCAGCTTCCCTGTCCCCGACTTCTGGATTTCCCAGCAATAAGGCGCTAAAACCGTCAGATAGTAGGAGTTTAAACCTTTTTTTTGCCCAGTGAGTGGGTGTAGGTATCCGCGCAATGATAGCATCTGTGATGATGACAAAATTTGCTTTTCCTACACCTTGAGCCATTTGGTCTAATAATTCTACAAGTTGATTAAATACACCCAAAGACAAGGTTCGAGAAAAGCTTAAATCGGGAGAACCAAGCATTTTCAAGTTTTGATGATTTGATGAGAGAAGTTAGCTGCAGTCGCTTAAAGTTGTGATTGTTTCCTAATCAACAGTTTAAGACGGTATTAGCAAATTATGCATCGCACAAGTGTCACTACTAATAAATGGGAACTTCAGTCAGACGACATAAGATTTATAGAACAAACTCCAGCACCAATCATATTAATTACGGCTGCGGATACTGAAATTCAAACTGTAGCAGCTGCGCTGCCAAAATTACCAGGGAAATTTCCTCAAGTTAGAGTTGCTAAACTTTTAGACTTACAGCATCAAATCAGTATCGATACCTATGGCGAGCAAGTTTTAGAATTTGCGGAAGTAATTATTCTTAGACTGTTAGGAGGACGTTCTTATTGGGCTTATGGTTTAGAGGTAGTTTCTCAAATAGTAGAGCGCAAAGGTACAAATCTAATTGTAATGCCAGGGGATGATGCTCTGGACACAGAATTAATAGCCCATTCTACTTTACCTTTGGCAACTGCAAATCAGGTATGGCGATATTTTAATGAGGGTGGAACGGAAAATATTGCCAATGCTTTGATGTTAATTGCGGATAAATGTCTTTCAACATCATTTAATCCTGTACCTCCTAAAACTGTTCCTAGGGTTGGGTTTTATGGGGGATTGGGGACTGGGGACTGGAGATTAGCGACTGGGAAAGGAGGAAAGAGAATAGGGGAACTGGGAGCAGGGAAGAAAGTAGGGAACGGAAACCAATCCCTGATATCTAATCCCCAACCCCCAAAAATTGCTATCCTTTTCTACCGCGCCCATTACTTGGCTGGTAATACCAAGACCATTGATGCATTATGTGCAGCTTTAGTAAAACGAAATTTGGAACCGGTACCAATATTTATTTCTTCGTTACGGGACTTGGAAGTTCAAACCGAACTCAGCCAGTTTTTTGAATCCAATACTTCTTCGCCAATTAAACTTTTACTCAACACTACTAGTTTTTCCCTGGCAAAGTTAGATATAGAAAAACCACAAGTGGATTTGTGGAATAAATTAAATGTGCCAATCTTGCAAGTCATTAACAGTAGTGCTGCTGTAAAAGAATGGGAGTCAGGATTACAAGGGCTTTCTCCCCGGGATATTGCCATGAATGTAGCACTTCCAGAAGTCGACGGGCGAATTATCACTCGTGCTGCTTCTTTTAAAACTTTACAGAGCCGCAATTCCTCCCTGGAAACAGATGTAGTGGTTTATGAACCAAAAAATTCGCGGATAGAATTTGTTGCTGATTTGGCAACAAACTGGGTCAAGTTATCTGCTAAACCACCTGAGGAACGTCGTATCGCCATGATTTTGGCTAATTATCCTACCCGGGATGGACGTTTAGCAAATGGCGTTGGATTAGATACCCCAGCCAGTTGTGTAGAAATTCTTAAGGCGATGAAGTTTGCCGGTTATCAGCTCGATAATATTCCCCACACAGGAACGGAGTTAATCGAACATCTAACCAAAAATGTGACAAATGACCCAGAAGGAAGGGATTTACGTCCGGTTGCACAAAGTCTTGACGCGAAGGAATATGCTAAATATTTTGCGAATTTACCCCCATCAGTACAGACAGGTATCTCTCAACGCTGGGGTTTTCCCAAACAAGAACATGAATACTCAGTTTCTGGGATGAATTTAGGTAATGTATTTGTTGGTATTCAGCCCGCTCGGGGTTACGATCTTGACCCGAGTTTGAATTATCATGCTCCCGATCTGGAACCAACTCATGATTATCTGGCGTTTTATTACTGGATTAGAGAATGCTTTGCTGCTGATGCAATAATTCATGTGGGTAAACATGGCAATTTGGAATGGTTACCAGGTAAAAGTTTAGCTCTATCAGAAAATTGTTATCCTGAGGTCGCTTTGGGCGCACTTCCTCACTTCTACCCCTTCATTGTTAATGACCCTGGTGAGGGTTCCCAAGCTAAACGTCGCGCATCGGCGGTGATTTTAGATCATTTAACTCCACCCCTGACCAGAGCAGAACTCTATGGCGATCTACAAGCACTGGAGAATTTAATTGATGAGTATCATGAAGCCCAAAGTTTAGATCCTTCACGTTTGAGTTTAATTTGCGATCGCATTCATTCTTTGGTTCTCAAAGAAAATCTTCATCTCGATCTGGGAATTACAAATGACCAAGTTAATGAAAACCAAATTAACCAAAAGCAAATTAACCAAAATCCGATTAACCAAAACCAAGAGACTCAAAATACTTCCAGTTTTGAGCTTTCAGTTTTGAACTATTTAGATAGTTATCTTTGCGAGCTAAAAGAAGCCCAGATTCGCGATGGTTTACATATTTTTGGTCAATGTCCCCAAGGAAGACAACTACGAGATTTAATCATTGCGATCGCTCGCCATCCCAACCGCCAATATCCTGGTTTGCTCAGAGCCATTGCTCGGGATTGGGGTTTAGATTTTGACCCAATTACAACGGATTTAGGGACAGAGTTATCTACAAACGACAGAAAAATTTTAGCTGCTAAAACTTCAGAGCAAAACTCCCACTCAACAAATCCCAACTGTTTTCGTAATATTGGCGATGCGATCGAGATTTTGGAACAATATGCAGCTTTACTCGTCGAACAATTAATTGAAAATTATCTAGATCGAAACATTAATCCAAAAACTACACAATTGGCTCCTGAACAAAAAATTGTTTGTGATTCACTATCTCAAAAACTATCCCAAAATGGAGTCTCCTATACCCAATCAGTACTGGATTGGATTCAGTTAAATCTCTTAAAAGCCCTCAAACAAACAGACCGCGAAATTGAAAATTTGTTACGCGGTCTTAATGGTGAGTATATTCCCAGCGGACCTGCTGGTGCACCCACTCGCGGACGTCCGGAAGTATTACCAACTGGCAATAATTTTTACTCAGTAGATATTCGTGCCCTACCCACAGAGACAGCTTGGGATGTAGGTAGAAAAGCTGCCGAAACTTTGATAGAATCCTATACCCAAGAACATGGCGAGTATCCCCAAACTTTAGGATTATCAGTATGGGGAACTTCCACGATGCGAACTGGAGGTGATGATATTGCTGAAGCCCTAGCTTGTTTAGGAGTACAACCGGTATGGGATGGTACCGCCAGAAGAGTAGTAGATTTTGAAATTTTGCCCCTTTCCGTTCTCGGTCGTCCCCGCGTAGATGTGACTTTGAGAATTTCGGGTTTTTTCCGGGATGCTTTTCCTAATTTAGTCGATTTATTCGACAAAGCAGTAACAGCAGTTGCAGCATTAGATGAACCACCCCATCTTAATCCTTTAGCTGCACAGGTACGTCAAGAAACTGCACATTGGCAAAAACTAGGTTTGACCGAATTAGAAGCCTTGACGCGATCGCGCTATCGCATCTTTGGTTCCAAACCAGGAGCCTACGGAGCCGGACTGCAAGGTTTAATTGAATCCCAAAATTGGACAGATGACCGAGATTTAGCCCGTGCTTATATGAATTGGAGTGGATACGCTTATACAGGTAAAAGTGAAGGAAAATCTGCACCAGAAGCATTCGAGCAACGTCTGGGCAAAATGCAAATAGTATTGCACAATCAAGATAATCGCGAACATGACTTACTTGACTCCGACGACTACTACCAATTTCAAGGTGGTCTAACCGCAGCAGTTCGCACTATCAGTGGTAAGCATCCTCAAACATATTTTGGCGATAATTCTATTCCTGCTCGCCCCAAAATTCGCCATCTCAAGGCAGAAGTTGCCAAAGTATATCGCTCGCGGGTAATTAATCCCAAATGGATCGCCGGAGTTATGCGCCATGGCTATAAAGGGGCATTTGAAATTGCCGCAACAGTAGACTATCTTTTTGCCTATGATGCTACAACCCACTGTGTTGAAAATTACATGTATGAAGGAATAGCAAATACTTATTTATTTAATTCCCCAGTCTGCGACTTTATTGAGCAACACAATCCACATGCTTTACGTGATATTGCGGAAAGATTGCTAGAAGCTCATAAGCGCAATTTATGGCAGGATGTAAACATACAAATAATAGAAAACTTGAGAAACCTTGTTCATCAAGCCGAAGCAGCAATTGAAACAAAATAACGGGATGAGGTAAACATGGAAAACATTGCGTATTTACACTTAGCTTCAACCTACGAAGATTGCCCTAGTAGTGAATTGATTTCCCTTAGTCAACTGCTGAATCGGGGAATTGCACCGGAATGGGGGAAGTTTTCTAGCAAAGCATGGAAACACCTACTTCCCCTTGCTCTGACTGTATCCCTGTTAAGTACAGTAGGTAGTGCTTTAGCACTACAAAAAGGAGATAATGGTCCTTCTGTATCGGGCTTACAACAGCAGTTACAAAAAGCTGGATTTTATCAGGCTCCCATCACTAAGGTGTATGATAAACCTACCGAAGATGCAGTTCGTCGATTTCAGAAAGCAGCAGGAATTGCGGCTGATGGAATTGCTGGAGTTTCTACCCTACAAAAATTAGAAAGTTGGCGTCCTGCGAAAATCAAACCTCAATCCAAGCCAACCCAGATTGTCAGCGCCAGAATCATTAGGAATCAAGTTCCTAAAGTTACACCTGTTAAAAAGCTGCAGACAACCCAATACCTGAAAAGAGGAGATGAAGGGGAAGTCGTTAGAGTATTACAAGAACAACTGCGTGTAGCTGGTTATTATTATGGTAATGCCACTGGAATATTTGGTCCGATTACCGAAGAATCAGTCAAACGTTTTCAAAAAGCTTACAATTTGGATGTTGATGGTGTAGTTGGTCCCAATACGCGGAAAAAATTACCACCAAGTGGGATTGGTTTCGGGAGTGAAGCAAGAACAACTTCAGTAAAAGTAAATCCTGATAATCTTCGTCAAGGTCATCGCGGCGAAGCTGTTCGAGTTTTACAAGCACAATTAATTGAAGCTGGATATTTAAAAGGCGAACCCAACGGCTATTTTGGTTCGTATACCGCCGCTGCAGTCCGCAGATTCCAAGCAGATAATTATCTCGCAGCTAGCGGTATTGCTGGTCCAACAACAAGAGGAAAATTACACAGCCAAGTTAAAACTGCTCCCAAGAGTCAGTTTAGCGTTATGGAAGTTCAAAGAAGATTGCAAGTAAGAGGTTTTTATAAAGGACCACTTAATGGCGTGATGGATAAATCCACCAAACGCGCAATTAAGCAGGCACAACAATTCTATGATATTAGCCTCAACGATCTCAAAAATGGGCGCTACTGGTAACATTTCTGTTATTTTTACAATGTTTACCCATGACTAGATCTAAACGCTCATTTTGTCCTAATGTTGATATATTTACTTGGTCAAGATGAGCTAGGAGCTACATACAAAGTCAAACTTATTTGACTTTAAATTAATGCCAGCGTTTTCCATTTGCTGTGACTACAGCCTCATACAGGTATTAGGGAGCGCTGGCATTTTGGGCAAACTCCATGTATTGTTAACTGGCAATCAAGTAAGTGATAACCTTCTTTTTGGGCAGTTTTTGCACCAGTTTTTAAAATAGATTCATTTTTAAACTCAATTGTTTCGTTACACCTAATACAAATTAGATGGTGATGGTGATGGGGATAGGGCTGATTAATCTCATAATGTTTGTGACCTTCTCCCAAGTCCAGTTCGCGTAAAATTCCCATGCGCGCCATCAATTTTAAGGTGCGATAAATTGTCGAGAGACTAATTCCTTCACCGCGCTCTTCAAGTCTCTGGTACAAATCTTCTGCACTGAGATGCTCTCCCTGAGGTAATTCTTGAAAGATATGTAATATTGTTTCTCTCTGGGGAGTTAATCGCCAACCTCTTTCGTTTAGTTCTGCCTTAAGTGAGGCAGATGAGTATGCGGTCATAGCTAAAAATTCTCAACAAAGCTCATTAGTTGAGAATATAGCAAAAACTTTAGATAATTTGCAACAATTGTAGCTTATTGAAAAGAATTGTAAAAAAAACTTAAAGGTCATGAAACGTTGACACTCCCATGAGTGCAAACCGATGTGCGCAAAGTTTCTTTTTCAGATAATCAGAAGGATGTATACTAGAGTTCAGAAGTTTAGAATCATTAAAGCGCAATATTAAAATCAGAAACTATGGAAAACAATAAGCAAGTGAGATAGTATCTTTTGTTTCTACTTCTGATAATTTGCTAATCTTCAGATCATTTCAGAAAAAGCAAAAAACTTAACAAATCAACATGTGGACTTTAATCAAATAAATAATGCTAAGGATTATTTAGTAACTAAAGAGTATTTTATATTATGTTCAGGGGGTTAAACCCCCCGGCATATATTTAGCTGAGGGACTCCAGATAATCGCGAATAAGGTTGCGTCGCTTGGGTTGGCGAAGCTTTTGTAATGCTTTAGATTCAATTTGGCGTACTCGCTCCCGCGATAGGTCTAAAGCGCGTCCGATTTCTGCCAGAGAATAGGGATGACCATCAGCCAAGCCGAAGCGCATAAGTATAACATCACGCTCGCGGGTAGTTAAATCTGCCAGTAGATTTTGCAGGTCTCTTTGTAAAGATTCTCGCATCAACATATCTTCTGGTGTAATACCATCTGTTTCGAGTAATTCTCCCAACTCTGTATCTTTATCTTTCCCTACCTTAGTTTCCAAAGAGACTGAACGGGGAACTCGGAGTAAAACTTCTCTAACTTGAGTGGGAGTCATTTCTAACTCAATTGCGAGGTCTTCCAAAGTAGGGGTACGACCTTTTTCTTGGGCAATTTTGCGTTGAGCCTTCTTGATTTTATTTAGCTTTTCAGTGATGTGAACTGGTAGGCGAATAGTACGGCTAGAAGTAGCGATCGCTCTAGTGATACCTTGACGAATCCACCAATAGGCATAGGTACTAAAACGATAACCTTTTGTAGGGTCAAACTTTTCTACTGCACGCTCCAAGCCCAGAGTACCTTCCTGGACTAAATCTAATAACTCTAAACCACGATTTTGATATTTTTTCGCGACAGACACTACCAAGCGAAGATTGGCTTTAATCATGTGCTCTTTTGCTTGTAGTCCCTGGCTTTGAAGTTTTTCCAGTTCTCCTACAGTTAAATTAGCAATCTCTGCCCAGCGTCGTTTACCTCGAGATAACATCTGCTTGAGTTCAACTACTTCCATTCCAGCAGTTTTTGCCCATCTTTCAAAAGAGGGGCGATGTCCTAATTCAGATGTTAGACGCTCATGAATTTCAACGATTTGTAAGTAGCTGGAAATAATATCTTCACAATCCTGCTTGGCTGATTCAGAAAGTAAGATTCTTAGTCGCAAATAGCGCTGGACTTTTTGAGCTTCAGAAACCTCTTCATCTCTTCCTAAGAGACGAACTCGTCCTATTTCCTGAAGATATAAGCGCACCAAATCTGTACTACGTCTGCTGGTATTTGTGTTATTACTGACAGATTCTACAGATTCTACAGATTCTACAGATTCTTGAGCAGCAATCTCTAAATCTTCTATAGAATCTGTAGGTAATTCATTCTCATCAACTGCAATTTCGGGGTCAAAGACCTGTGGGTTAGACTGTTGGGAATCGTAGGTAGCATCTGCGTAAAAAGAAGTTGCTGGCATAAGTTCGTCTCAATGGCTCCAGGTAACAACAGATTGCGGTCAGCTAATCAACTGTTGCTATTGTTCCCGCGATCTTGCAATAACTAACACGGTTTACGATAGAGATTTAGTTTTTTCTCAAAAATTCAATTGTTTTATATGACAATTAATATTAAGACAGAGCTACAAATGCTCAAACCAATAGCTATTCAAGCCTTTTTGCATGCTCTTATTTTTACTAAAGTCTAATTCCAAAAATTATGAGAATAGGATTGACTGTTACTTTTCTCGCATGATATAAACATGTAAGTAAAATCACATTTCATTTATACATAGCTATATGTACATAGTTATATAAATGTTTTCCTGATGATTTGATAATTTTTTATGCATAAATATTGAAAATTGATGACAATACTTTTGAGGCAATAGCCTGAGGTAATATTTTAAGTCTGCTGATTGTCTCTGTATAAAGTATTTGCAGTTTTTGGTTTTGATTTTTTTTGATTTGTATACGGTTTTGTAAGTGCTGAAGTACATGCTCAATAATAGGGTTCAAAGGTATATACTTATGCGCAGTTACAATGTACTATTGATGTAGTAAGGAGTAATCCCGTATTAAGAATTCACTCGTACTCTGGTTTAACATCTCGTTGCATCAGTTCCCAGAGTGCTTGTTGAGGTGATATTTCTGCTTGTAACAAACGATGTACTTGTTCTGCGATCGGAATAGAAATTTTTTGTACTCGGGCGCGTCTTACTAAGACTTGTGTAGTGTTAACTCCCTCAGCGGTTCCTTCTAAATGTTCGATAATTTCTGAAAGTTTTTTTCCACTTGCAAGTTGATAACCTACTTGATAGTTACGACTTAAGGGACTATTGCAAGTTGCGAGTAAATCTCCCAATCCAGATAAACCATAAAAAGTATCTTGTTGTGCGCCCCAATCCACACCAACTCTTACCATTTCAGCCAAACCACGAGTTACTAAAGCAGCCTTGGCGTTAGTTCCTAGTTCCAAACCATCACATACACCAGCAGCGATCGCGATCACATTTTTCAGGGTACCGCCCAACTCTACTCCTAAAGGATCTTGATTGGTGTAAACCCGAAACCGGTATGAAGAGAAAATCAACTGCACCATTTCTGCAACGCCATCAATTTCACTTGCAACTACTGTTGCTGCAGGTAATCCCTTTTGAATTTCCTTTGATAAATTTGGACCAGATAGCACTGCTACTGGATTTTTAAGAAAGGCTTTTTGCCAAATTTGCGACGGGGTGCATGTAGTTTGAGGGTCCAAACCTTTAGTTGCTGTAACTAAAATCGTTTTCGGAGATATTTTCACTAATTGGAGTTGAGAGATTATATCTCTTACTCCCTTCATTGAAACAGCACTGAGAATAATATCAGCATCCTTGACAACCTCAGTTAGGGTTTGACAGCTCCTTCGCGACCACAATTTTATATGGTAACCGTTTGCTGCTGCCAAAGTAGATAAAGCTGAGCCCCACGCACCCGTTCCGAGAATTGCCATCGAAATTTTAGAATGGCAATATCTTTCCTCATTCATCACTTTTAACTTTAACTACCGTTTGTTCGAGGATATAACTCCATTAATTCCCTAACTTGCTCTGCATGATAAGAACTTCTGGTTAAAGGGGAGGAAACTACTTGTAAAAATCCAATTTCCTCACCAAACGCCTTCCAAGCTGCAAATCGATCTGGGTGGATAAATTCATTTACACCCAAGTGTTTCGCAGTAGGTTGTAAATACTGGCCGATAGTTAAAATATCACAATTTACGCCACGTAAATCTTCAATTACTTGACGAATCTCGGTATCAGTTTCACCTAATCCGACCATAATACCCGATTTAGTATAAACCCTAGTTGATATTTCGCGAGAAAGTTTCAGTAATTCTATCGTCCGTTCGTAATCACCTTGGGGACGCACGCGTCGATATAAACGGGGAACAGTCTCAGTATTATGGTTTAGTACCTCCGGTTGTGCTTGCAAAATTATTTCTAAGGCTTTCCAATTACCGCATAAGTCAGGAATCAATAGTTCAATAGTGGTTTGTGGCGATCGCAAGCGCACAGCTTCAATGCAACGAACAAACTGGGAAGCTCCACCATCTTCTAAATCATCGCGGTTGACGGAGGTGATCACCACATGATTGAGCCTCATGCGGCTAACAGCTTCAGCTAAGCGCGTTGGTTCAGTAGGGTCTAAAGCCTGTGGTTTTTTCTCAAAATCAATATCGCAGTAGGGACAAGCACGGGTACAAGCTGGACCCATAATTAAAAATGTTGCAGTTCCCGCATTAAAGCATTCCCCAATATTTGGGCAAGACGCTTCTTCACAAACCGTATTCAGGGATAAATCCCGCAAAATTTCTTTGACATTACCAACACGTTGCCATTGCGGCGCTTTTACCCGCAACCAGTCCGGTTTAACTGTCACAATTCGCCTTTATCACTTATAGCTATACAGAGTTAATACTAACAAGGAATAACAACTCAAGAGCAATGTAAATGTATTTTGGATCGCATTGAATGCTAAATATCAGTCAGTTATTGTACTGGGATCTTGAATGCATTGCATATTGCGATTTTTATTTTGACTATAAGTAGAGAAATGTTCTAGGTTTTGAAGATAAATGACAAACTTTTATAGGGAAGATTTGGCGTATATTCATGATGTTGGTTTCAGGTATTATGCTCTTGAGTCTGCTCCCGGAATATTAGATATACTGAATCAAAATAACCTAAGTAAGGGTTTTGTGGTCGATTTGGGTTGTGGAAGTGGACTGTGGGCGAAAGAACTTATCCTAGCCGATTATCAGGTTCTGGGAATAGATATTTCCGAATCAATGATTAATATTGCACGCCAAAGAGTTCCCAATGCCAATTTTGTGGTAGCTTCGCTATTTAATGTAGAAATTCCACCCTGTGATGCTGTTACATCTCTTGGTGAATGTCTTAATTATCTGTTCGACCCAAATAATAATCATCAAAAATTAGCTGAACTTTTCAATCGTATATACAACGCATTGCTTTCCGGTGGCATTTTCATCTTTGATATTTTAGAACCAGGACCATTATCTCAGGGAAATCCAAGCAGAACTTTTACTGAAGGCGAAGATTGGATTGTACTGGTTGAGAAAGAAGAAGATTTGAAACAGAAGATATTAACTCGGCGGATTACTACCTTTCGTCAAGTGGGAGAATACTACAGACGTGATGATGAGATACATCGAGCCCAGTTATATAAAGCTTCATATATTACCGAAGAACTAGAGAAAGTTGGTTTTCAGGTTCAAACCTTAAATAGTTTTGGTCAGTACAATCTGTCCAAAGGTCATACAGCTTTTGTGGCACATAAAACAGTAGTACCTGAGAGTTAATGGCTAAATTTTTTGTGATTTGCAAATATTTGTGATACTATTCACTTAATTTGGAATAACTGTATCGGGATGTAGCGCAGCTTGGTAGCGCACTTCGTTCGGGACGAAGGGGTCGCTGGTTCGAATCCAGTCATCCCGATTTTTATTATCGATTAACAGATTAAGTATTATTTTACATAACAAGACGTTTAAAAGTTAGACTTTTGCTACCAAAATTTATTAGTAATCCCACTTCTAATTTATAAACCTTTAAATAATTAAGTGCCTGTGCTAAGTGAACATCTTCAAGTTGGATGACAGCTTTTAGCTCTACGAGGACTTTATTTTCAACAACAAAATCAGCTCTGCGTTTTCCAATAGCTTCGGGAAGGTCTTTGTAGTATATGTATTGTTCGATCTCGCGGGCAAACTCTAGTTTTGCTTGACGCATTTCGTAGGCTAATGCACGTTGATAAATAACTTCTTGGAAGCCGTTACCTAAAAACTTATGAACTTCAAAAGATGCTCCAATTATTTTTTGCGTGATATCGGCATATTTTAGGTTACTCATTCTCTGAACGCGGATTAAACGGATTCTATGATTGCACCGATTAAAAGATTCTACAACCTGATTATCCCCATCCGTGTAATCTCGTAATCCGTATAATCAGTGATTTGGCTTTTTGCAGTTAACATCGATATTCGCAACAAAAAAGATATTGCTGCTCGTAAGGAATTGATGCGCCGTTGTTTTCAGGATCTTCAATTATTATAGGTGCTATGTTCTAGCAATCTATGGGGTGTCCATTTATCATTACAACCCCGTAGAGACGCGATATATCGCGTCTCTGATATATTGCGTCTCTACCAACATCAACACGATACTTCTCTAGCAAAGGATTTGAGATTTAGTGCTGTGTAAATAGATACTGGCTTTGGTTTTATGCTGATGCTTGAAAAACTTCAGTTGTTTCATCATTATTGCAAGCCAACTCTAGGCGCAAATCGAATTCATGCCATTGATCACGCCATTTGAGCTTAAATTGCAGCCGCTTCCAGTTAGCAGGTAGTTTCGCACAAGCAACTGGACCAGATTCTGTCATTCTGATACCACCAAATCCAAAGATTACAGCTTGCCAAACTCCACCCGCACTTGCAGCATGAACCCCATCATTGGCGTTGAGACGGACGTTAACTAAGTCTACCAAAGCTGCTTGCATAAAGTGGTCGTATGCTGTTTCTGGTTGCTTGAGATCGCAAGCCACAATAGCGTTAATTGCTGGACCGAGAGAAGAACCATAACTATGATCTGTACGGGGAGTGTAGTAATCCCAGTTTGCTTGTAAGGTTTGTTTATCGTACAAATCCCGCAGTAAATAAAGCACCATTAATACGTCTGGTTGCTTCAGAATTTGTTTCTTGCTAGTTTCTTCTACCCCCAGCAAACCTTGCATGGATGTCTTTCGCGATTCATAGTCAGCAAAGTTAATGTATTCTAAATCAAAGAAACCATCAAATTGTTCGATTAAGCCAGTAGAAGAATCGATATTGATAAATATTTGCTCGGCGATTTCAGCCCAGTTTTGTAGTTTTTCTGGACTTATTTTCAGAGTATTGGCTAAGTGTGAAGCTGTTTCCGGATAGCCTTGAGATAACCATTCCCAAAGGGTAATAGCAGACTTTAAATGCCACCTTACCATCAGGTTGGTGAAAGCATTGTTATCTACGCGATCGTGATTCTCGTCAGGACCAATAACATCGCGAATATCGTAGCAATTGCGCGTCTCGTTCCATTCAACCCGACTTTCCCAGAAGTTTGCAGTATCTAGGAACATTTCAGCTCCATAAGAGCCCATCCATTCGTCATCTCCAGTAATTTTCCAATATTGCCAAGCAGCATAAGCAATATCAGAATTAATATGTATTTCTAAATCTCCGCACCATATTCGCACCATCTTACCGTTAGGATCGGGTACCCAACGGGGAGTTACTTCTTCACCTGTATCAGCACTTTCCCAAGCAAACATTGCTCCTTCAAATCCCATTTCTTGTGCCTTCAGGCGCGCTTGGGGCAAGTTATGATAACGATAATTCAGGAGATTACGAGCAAGTGCTGGCTGAGTTAGGACGAGTAAGGGAAGAATAAAAATTTCTGTATCCCAGAAAATATGTCCGCGATAACCAAAACCGGAAAGTGTTTTAGGTGGAATACTAACTCGATCGTCATTGCGCGGTGCAACTGCAAGCAGTTGAAAAATGTTGTAACGAACGCTCAACTGGGCTAAGGTATCCCCTTCAATAATTACATCATTATCTTTCCAGAGCAGATCCCATGCAGCAATATGCGCAGCGAGCAAACTTGGATAGCTTGGATTTTCTGCAAGTCTATCCAATGCAATATCAAGGGGAATTTCTGTGTCTCGAGATGTAAAAACAGTCACAACTTTTTCTATGCCAAAGGTTTGTCCGGGTAGACAATAGCACTTAGCTTCTACCTCTGAATCAGTACTAGATATGACAAATTCATCGTCTTGCGTGGTTAATTTAGCTGCCATTCCCAATTGAATTTGGGAACTTTTAGTTTGGGTATGCAACCACATAACACTATCTTTACTACCCCGTTCGATAGTTTTCCAGTGGGGTCTTCTTTGAGTAGTTGGTTCAGCATTAAAACCCGATGTAATCTTAACTTCACCCTCAAAATCTATAGATGTTATTTGACAGCGAATGGCCAGAGTATGACAATCGGCTAGGGAAACAAAACGTTCAAAGTTAAACTCTACAGTCTGACCTTTAGGCGATCGCCAACGAACATTACGACTAAGAACACCCAAACGTAAATCTAATCCACGCTCGTAGGTCAAAATTTCACCACTTTCCATTCCAAAGCGTTGTTCGTCAATAGTTATGGTTAAAGCTAACCAATTCGGACAATTCACCAGTTCCGTTTTGGCAATTTCTACGTCATCGTAAACGCCGTGGATCATAGTTGCTGGAGAATCTCGGGGATATCCCTCCTCAAATGTTCCCCTTGTTCCTAAATAACCATTGGACAAGTTAAAAACTGTCTCTTGATGGTGTAGTTTTTGTGGGTCAAATCCTCTCTCAATTACATGGGTACCCTTAGAATCCGTCAAGTTGTGGGCTTGACCTGAGTTATGAGCGGCTAGGTGTAACATTGCTTAAAAAACCTGATACTTTACTGAATAATGTGGACGAAATGAAAATAAGATTATTTTGAGAAACTTTGAAGATTGAATGAAGTATGAGGATAATTAACTTCAAATAATTAAATTCAAATAATTAGCTTTCTTGATTCCGAGCGCTTGATACTTTAGTTGAAAACACAATACTAAAAATGAATTATTGAGTCACAAGAAGTTCCAAGCAGATTCATAAATTTAATTGATAGCCAAAGTTATTGATTAATATACTTACTGCGCCTTTTTATTCAGGCTAGACTCACATGTGACCTGATTTTTAATCAGAAAGTTTAAATTTATTGTTCCCTGTTTCTGAGCAATACCTTTACTTTTTCGAACCTCTATAGATAGGCTTGCTCAACAATCGATGTTAAAACGAGATATTGCAAAAAAAAACATTTTTTTATACATTGCTTAATAATATTTTTTACATAAAGATACATTTAGTTTGAATTACTTAATATATTCAATTTTCTGATACGCAAATCCCGAAATATTTTGAATGGGTTTAATTGTCAAGTTTTTACTTCCCCAACTGGGAAAATGTATTTCGCAAAATAAAGCTCAGGTTAACTGCATTTAAGGCTTGTTTATATCCTTTCGTAACAACTGAGCTAGTATTCATTAAGAATAATGAAGATTGATATAACAGAAATGTTCCATAATGTTCCATAAAAAATTTAAAATATCTAATCTCGGAATCCGTAAATTTTGCGATTGGTACAATTTCCGTAGCTACAATCGAATTAATGTGAAAAGTAACAATAATAAAATTAGCGTTTGGGAAGAGAAAAAAAATTTCTTATATTTATTTTGGTGGAAAATAAAATTTAGTTTAGTAGTGTTTTTTGTGGCACATAACCCCATTTCAGTGGTAGCAGAAGCCAAAATTCCTAGTTATCAAAAAATCATCGATGAAAATGGAATTAAAGTATACCAAAGTGTACTTATTAATTATTTCCAGTATCAAGTTCAAAAACAGGAATATATCACTGTAATTGATACCAGAAAAGCTGCTATCAAACATTTGACTGGAAATATTACAGAAACTAACGAGCGTAAAGTCAGTAAAAAATTACTGTCTAACTTCTGGCAAGATGCACTCACTCGAAATACTGCATCCCATAAAGTTGTTGCAATGGTTAATGGGGCATTTTTTTCCACTAATGACAACCCGACAGGTATTGCTTTTGGTTTAAAAACTGATAATAATTTGATTACCTATGGCTATGCAATTGGTAAGGAATATCCTGGTCAAATACGTGCATTCGCTTTCAGACCATTTTTAGGGATCGCCAGGATTCAGAATTATACTAAGCAATTATTCTCACATTTTCCAGAAGTATTAGGAGCATTACATCCACTAGCTGATAAATCTAGTCAAAAATACTTGCCACGCACATTTATTGGTGTAAGCGATTTAGATAACAACGGCACTCAAGAAAGTGTAGTACTTTACTCTAGCAACTATGCTCGCCAAATAGATGCTATTAAAGTTTTACGAGATTTTCGCTGTAGAACCATAGCAATGCTTGATGGTGGGGGTAGCACAGGACTAATTGTTAATGGTCAATCTTTGATTTCTACAAATCGTCCCATACCCCATGCGATCGCAGTTTATGCTGTGACAAATTCTTCTCCCAAATAAATTCTTCTCTCAAATAAGAACATTTACAGTGCGATCGCTTCAATGATTGCAAATACAAAATAAATTAAGTTGCACGAAATAATTGCAATCCGAGATTAAAATAAATTGGGAGAGAGTAGGCGTAGGTGGTTACAGACTAGTTCTAGTGACTAGTTTGAGGAAAGTCCGGGCTCCCGAAAGACCAGACTTGCTGGGTAACGCCCAGTGCGTGCGAGCGTGAGGATAGTGCCACAGAAACATACCGCCTTTGTGGCGTTAGCCATAAAAGGTAAGGGTGCAAAGGTGAGGTAAGAGCTCACCAGCAACATCGAGAGGTGTTGGCTCGGTAAACCCCGGTTGGGTGCAAGGTAAAGGAACTACGGTTGGTCTTTTCCCAGTTCCGTAATTAAGAGCCGCTAGAGGTGTTTGGTAACAAACATCCCAGATAGATGACCGCCCTCAAAATTTATGGATGTAGTACGCTATGTCTGTAAATGAGAGAACAGAACCCGGCTTATGTTCCGACTCTCTCTTTTATTTTTACCTGGGATTGGGTATTGGGGATTAACGTCTAGCAAAGCACTTAGCGTGGCTTTAGCTATAGGAGATTCGTAATTTGTTATTGATAAAAATAAAATTTTGTTACTGTAGCGTAATGCTTGCTTGTGATATTATTCATAACTTAAAAGATTATTCATAACTTAAAAGATTGTTCATAACTTAAAAGCCTAATCCTCACTTCTCAGTCGCCAGTCGCCAATTCCCAATTTCTAACCCCCATGACCCTTGCTTATCCACGTCGACAAAGACAACTAGAAAGCTTAATTGAAAGATTAGGTGTGCCAAATAAAGACTTAATTAAATGGCAGTTGTTAGATTTGGCATTGATTCATCCTAGCGTTTCTGAAAAAGCAAACTACGAGCAATTGGAATTTGTTGGTGATGCGGTAGTACGCTTGGTTGCAGCTCAAGTGTTATGGGAAAACTATGGTGAATTCCCTGTAGGTGAATTTGCAGCAATTCGTTCGGTGTTGGTTAGCGATCGCATTCTTGCTAAATTAGCTCGAGTATACGGTTTGGAATTATATTTGCAGGTTGCTGGAGGTGCAAGCAACGATCGAGCTGGGATGGAGTCAAGGTTAGCAGATGCTTTTGAAGCTGTTTTGGGAGCATTGTATTTGAGTACTAATAATTTAGAATTAATTCGTCCTTGGTTGGATCCTCACTTTAAGAAGTTAGCTGCAGAAATTCGCCTCGACCCTGCTAGATTGAACTATAAAGCAGCACTTCAAGAATGGACTCAAGGTCAATTTAAAACTTTGCCGGAATATCGGGTAACTCAAAATCATTCCCAAACTGATAAAAATCGCTTTGAAGCTGAAGTTTGGCTGAATGGTGAAAAGTTGGGTTGGGGTAAAGGACGCTCTATAAAGTCTGCTGAGCAGGCTGCTGCAAAAGTTGCTTTTTTGTCAATTAACTCTCAGGGAAAACCCTGAACTCAAAATTAACTATATTGGGTTAAGTAATGTGAACGTGACAATTGACTAAAAAAGTAACAAATGACTAATCAAATCAAAACAGCTGTTGTTGGTGTGGGACGCTGGGGAATTCATTGGTTGCGAAATATTTTAGAACACCCTCAAACACAGTTAGCAGCTGTAGTAGAACCAAACCAAGAAAGATTAGCTATAGCTCGAAAACAATATAACTTAGATGAGAGTGTATTATTAACAGCACACTTACAACAACTCAAGGAAGTTGACAAATTAGAAGCTGTTATTGTTGCGACTCCTGCTACCACTCACTATAAACTCATTAGTGATGCTTTACGCTGGGGATATCATGTCTTAGCAGAAAAGCCTTTGACCCTGGATTCCCAGGAATGTGAAGAGCTTTGTCAGCTAGCAGAAGCTTCTCAAAGATTATTAATGGTAGATCATACCTACTTATTTCATCCCGCTGTAGAGTCTGGGAAAAATGTTATTTCTTCAGGAAAGCTAGGAGATTTGCGTTATGGTTATGCTACCCGCACCCATTTGGGACCAGTTCGTCAAGATGTAGATGCTTTGTGGGATTTAGCCATTCACGATATTGCTATTTTTAACTATTGGTTGGGTCAATCGCCAGTACAGGTGCAAGCTACAGGTTCCGTATGGTTGCAAACAACGAGTACACAAATAGAGAACACACCAGTAAAAGATACGCAAACAATAAATCAGAATATTTCTGCTTTTTCTCCGCTTCAGTCTTCTTCCCCTAAAAACCCCAACCAAGGACTATCTGATCTTGTGTGGTTAAAACTAATCTATCCAAACAACTTTCAAGCACATATTCACCTATGTTGGCTTAACCCGGATAAACAAAGACGACTAGCAATTGTTGGTTCCCGTGGTAATTTGATTTTTGACGAAATGTCTCAAGATTCCCCTTTAAGTTTTTTGGGGGGTGAATTTGAGGTTCGGGAAAATCAATTTATTCCAATTAATCAAAGCCGTGAAGTTATACCAATAGAAACAGCAGAACCTTTAAGAAGAGTGTGCGATCGCTTTGTTCATTGCATTCGTCACAATACTCCTGTTACTGTTTCATCCGGTTGGGTCGGTACGGAATTAGTGAAAATCCTCACTGCTTTGACTGCTTCTCTCCATCAAGGTGGAAAATCGACCTTTCTGGATCAAAATTGGTAGGGAATCTCCGCCGCGATCTCCAGTTTTTTTAATGGAATTTTGGGGAGAACAACCGGATTTATTATCGAACTGTTTGGGGAGGGAAGAAACACATTTACTTTGGGATGAATTTTTCTCCAGTAAATTCATTTTTTCTGTTGAGTTTATTGCTTCAGTTATAGATCGTAATGAATCGCTATTCTGAGATTCTTTATCCAAGGAAGCACAATTGTTATTACTTTGTAGTGGTATGTGTGGTTGGATTTGAGGTGAAAATTTTGATTTTGATTTATTATTTGTTGCTTCTGTGCTTGGGGATGAAAGTAAAGCAGGATCGATTAAAGGTAAAGAAATTTTAACTGTGGTACCTTGATCTAAACCAGGACTTTCAAGTGTGATTTTACCTCCCATCATTTCCATTAAATTACGGGAAATTGCTAGCCCTAAACCCGTACCGCCAAACTGACGACTCCTGGAAGTATCCACCATCACAAATGGACGGAAAAGTTTTTCCTGTTGTGATGGTTCTATACCCAGACCTGTGTCTGTTACAGAGATAATTATTTGTGGTTTATCCTCAATTATTTCCGTAGCTGTACCAATTGTGATGCTACCTGCTTCTGTAAATTTGGTTGCGTTACCAATAATATTAATTAGTACCTGCTTTAATTTGCTGGGATCGGCATTAACTGGAATTATTTCATCCATTTGTGGAGTATTTAATTGCAATCCTTTTTGTTGGATTGTAACCGACTGAATATTAATGACATCTAACAGTAATTTCCTAAGGTCAATCGGTTCTGGATATACCGACAGCTTACCTGCTTCAATTTTCGAAATGTCAAGCAGACTATTAATGATCCCCAACAAATGAATTGCGGTATCATCTGCTCGCTTCAAAAATTCCAGTTCTTCTTCGCGACTATCGCACATATCTTCCCTCACTAACCGCACGCAGTTAATGATGATATTTAAAGGATTTCTTAATTCATGGGAAGTCGCGGCTAAAAATTGGCTTTTACTTTGATTCGCTCCTTTGGCTTCCTCCCAAGCTATCTCTAATTCATTAGCCCAAGCTTTTAAACGTTCTACCATTTGCTCGAGAGCTTGTGCTAATTGATTAAATTCCCGAATTTCAAAATTATGGGGTACTGGCTTAACATCCTTTCTAAGATGGAGATTTTGAGCGTAGTCTCCTAATTCTTCCATGGGAAGTGCTAAGTCGCGGGCTAGATATAAGGAGGCTAAGACGCTAACACCGACCAAACATAAAGTTAAAATCAATAATATAATTTTTATTTGCCCTAATCCATATAAAGCATTATCTAAACTAGTAACAGCCAAGATAACCCATTTTTCTTTTTGATTTCCGGTAACTGGAGCTGCGATCGCTTTGTAACCAGCTAATAATTCTTGTCCTTCATTTTCAAAAAATAGGTGTAAAAAGTGTTTTTTCCCTGCTACTGCATTTTTTACAATCTTTTGCAGTCGAGTAGAATCTGCATGTTCTTTAATGTTAGTCCCGACACGTGTAGCAATGGGATGGGCTAAAATTCTACCATCTTCATCAATTACAACTGTTGAACCTGTAAGTATTCCTCGTTTATTTTTTACTCTGACCTGTAATAACGTTTGGAGATTGAGAATATATTTAATAGTTTGATTCTGGTCGTATACGGGAACAGAAAATATTAACCTTAGTTTATTTTTAATTTCTTTCTGCCCGGTAATACCATTTTGTGGCGGTAATCTCACATCAAGGTCAACTTCGTTACTGGCTAGAGGAAGTCTTGATTCCTTAATAATATCATTGCCACACGTACTGTTGATTACATTATTGTTAGTAACATCTGTTAATTGAATGCACTCTACATTTGTTGGTAGATAATCTTTTAATCCTTCGAGATACTTCTGAATTTTTTCCTGGGAACCAGACTGAATCACGCTAGTTTGGGAAATACTCATTAGATTACTTTTAAGGGCTGCGATCCCATTAGTAATCATTTCTCCTTTAATTACTGCACTTTCTGTGAGGTTTTGACGGGCTGTCTCCAGTAAACTTGAACGTGCTTTTTTAAAAACGATAATTTCTCCTATCAATAAAACCGGAACAGATAGAAGCAAAATTCTTGATACTAAAATTCGGCGAAAAGATGATTGACGAGATTTAGCCATCGGCATTCTCACAACTTAATGTGCGGTTAACAATAGCAACAATATGCAAGTAGTTCAGCTAATGTCATTTCAGTTTCAAAATTTACTTATTTTTATCTAAGATTTTGACAATTCTCCACCAAGAAACTGCAGCATATTATACAATTTTTATTTAACTACTTGTAAAACTGACTGCCGTTGCCTGATTTTTGGGAAGCAAAAAATGGGAAGCAAAAAATAAAATGGGAAACTGTAAATTGGCAACCATAAAATATCGCCAATAGTTTTTTAAAAAACCTACACAAGTACAAAATATATCAAAATTACCCCTATAAATGGTGCAAAAACTTCGTCCTTACACCACCATTGTTTTGGCAATGAGTGCAGATGGTAAAATCGCAGATTATATGCGATCGCCAGCTCGATTTGGCTCGAAAGCTGATAAAACACACTTAGAAAAACAAATTGCTGCTTCAGATGCCGTTTTATTCGGTGCTGGTACTTTACGTGCCTATCATACAACACTAACAATATCTAATTTAGAGTTGCTACGACATCGAAACAAGTTAGGTAAACCCCCCCAACCTATTCATATAACCATTTCTAAGAGCGGAGATCTAGATCCCGAAATGCGTTTTTTTGAGCAACCTGTTAGGCGTTGGTTAATTTCAACCGCCCAAGGAGCGCAATTTTGGCAACAGTACCAGAAAAAAATTACAAAACACCAAGATAATTCTAACCAACTGTTTGAGAAAATATTAGTTTTTGACACTCAATCGAAACAAATTGATATTACATCAGTATTGGAGCATTTAAGAAAATTTGGCATTAATCGTCTAGCGGTTTTGGGTGGTGGTGAACTAGTTGCAGCAATGCTGGAGTTGGGTTTAATTGATGAGTTATGGCTGACTATTTGTCCGTTAATGTTAGGCGGTCAAACTGCTCCTACCCCTGTAGATGGTTCGGGATTTATTCCTACTATTGCCCCAAGGTTAAGTTTACTATCGGTAAATACTGTTGAAGATGAAGTTTTTCTTCATTATCGTTTTAAGAGTTGAAGTTGATTGGTCATTTGTTGTCAGTTCAAATTAAAACAATCTCTTTTTAACTCCTTTTTAAGCGTAAATTCTACTTTTGTGGCTGAGTGAGTATACATTTTTGCGCCTAAAATCAACTAGAAGTTCTGAAAATATAGCTTTTAAGCGAGCTTATCCATACCCATCCCAAGAAACTACCGATAAAGTATGGGGGAAAATCTGACCATACAAAGGTATTACCTAAAACTAGTCTTCCTGGTAAAGTGGAACGAGCAGCTTGTAAAAAAGATGGCTGCCATAACTGCAAAAACTCTAATCCACAAGTAGCAATACAAACTCCAAGTGCAACTTTGAATGCGGAAATTTTCGGAGCGATCGCAGCAAATAGTAAAATCCAAAAAATTTCGTAAGCAATACTTCCAAAAACATCATTTAACCACTCAAATCCTGTTATTGGGGAAAACCTAATGATGTAACCTAGAGGAACAATTATCGCTATACTGAGGAGCAGAACTACACGATATTTCCACTTAATATGATGTTTATTTATTCGCATGCTTGTATTATATTTACCTAAGTATTTATTGTCTTAAATTACATATTTAAATAAGCATCGCTATTATTATCAGTGATAAGACTTATCTAAAGATTTTACCAATTACCATAATTAGAAATGTCAATAATATAACCTCTATAAATCCAGTATCCTTAAGATTATGAAGCAAATATTAAGTGCCTTAAAATTTAAGGGGGGAAGGATGAAGTTTGTTATAACAGTTTTTGCTTTAACAGGTCTAGCGGTTACTGCTAGCGTAACTTCAATTGCTCAAGCACGAGGTAATTCCTTTTCCGGTACCATTGAACGAGTTTGGGAAGATGGATTTAGATTAAAAACTGAGGAACGTTCTTTGAGGGTTGACTCTTGGGATGTTTGTGGAGACAACACGTCTCGTAACTTATCTAAAGGCGATCGAGTTACTGTGGATGGAGAATTTGATGGTAGAGAGTTTGATGCTTTTTCCATTACTAAAGAAGGTGATGTAAAAGTTTGTACTCAGGGTACAACCCAATAAGCTTGCGTTCGGTCAGTATTTTATACTGCCGATCTCTGTATTTTTATAAATTAGCCTGCAGTGTACTTTGCTGTGGGCTAACATTATATAAAGTATCAAAAAGCTGTTATTAGTTTTTGCAACATAATTAGAAGCTCAACCAAATTAATAAAATTTTAAGTAGTTAAAGATTCTAGATAGTATTATTTTGTAATAAAAGTTGCTTGATTGTTTGGGAAGGGAATAACCCCTAAAATATGTTTTTTATCTAATGTTTTTGCATGCGATCGCAAATAACATCTTTCTAATTTTTATCGAGAATTACGAATATTTGCATGATGTGTTTTGTGTTAGCGAATCCTGACAAAACCTGCTTCTAAGATTAATTGTTGACCTTCTTCTGTCAGCATGAGATTTGCATAAGCCATCCCTGCTTGTTCTTCTATTTGACCATTCTTTTTTACAACTATAAATAGTCGTCTGGTCATGGGATATTCATCACTTTTAAAAGCGTCTATATTCAATTCGTTGCGCTGTCTCGGACATCGCGAAGGAAGAACTAATGGTTTTTTATAAGGTGGAACAAATTTTTCACCAACTCGTGCAATTGGTAAAGGTTTAACACCACATTGTGTAACAATTTTAGGTGCAGATGCATAGTAAATGCCACCCCGATTGTTAATAATTTTTCTCAAGGCTTCTGTTGTATTTTTTACTGTCTGAATATTTCTACCAAACTTCTCTTTCTGTAAAACATTTTTCAGAAAAAACTCTACAGTACCACCTTCATTTTGTTTGGAGTATGGTGTTATTTTTAAGTTCGGTCCTCCTAAATCTTTCCAGTTAGTAATTTCGCCTGTATATATTTTTTTGAGTTCGTCTAGTTTTAAGCCAGGTATATTCATCTCAGGATGAACAGCAACAGCAATACCATCTATGGCTATAGGAATTTCATTAAGTGTAAATCCCTTGAGTTGTGCTTTTTCATATTCTTCCTCTTTTAGAGAACGAGAAGTTTGAGAAAAATCTAATTCGTTATTGAGAAGCATATCGATTCCAACACCAGAGCCAGGGCTTCCTTTTTTTGGATCGGTATAAATTAATTCATATTCTGGAAATACTTTTGCGAGCGATTTTTCAGTTCTATTTCTAATTGAAGCCCAAGTGGTGCTACCTCCATAGCGGAATAATCCAGAAGGGACATTTTTAACTTTCGTAAACTCCTGAGTTAGGGATGGTGATGATTTTTGTTTTTGCTTATTACTCCGATTTGTCCCTGAATTAAAGAAGCTAATATTATAAAAGTGAGATTTCCACCAAAAAACTCCAATAATTAAGCTTGAAGAAATTAACAGAGTCAATGTCAAACTCAAAGTCTGTTTTTTTTTTGAAACATATTTATGTTTATGCTTGAGTGAATGCCAGAATATCAAATAAATAAAGTTTGAGCGTTATGTCTTGAGAAAGAAAATTTTAACATATCTAGTAAAATAAATTATCTTTTACTTGAGATAGGTAAAATTAAACAATTGTAATTTTCAAGGATTAAAAATTACATCAACTTGGTAACAGTTTTATAACCTTTATTGGGGTATTAAAGAAAAATTTTTTACTAATTAATTCCTCCAAAAATAAAGCTAAATTATGATACTGATGTTCTTGAAAAAAATAGTTAAGATTGATGAGAAGATGTTGTTATGATGTCCTCCATTAAAGGAATTAATTGTTCAATATAAACTATTTGCTGTCACTAAAAACAAAAATTTATTCACTTGATAATTGTTAAGATTTGCGCGTTTTGATTTCGTGTTTTGAGAATTATGAAGCACAGTGGGTGGAATCCAATCAGAAGAAATAAAAAGATTGGTACAAAGAAACATGGCTATTCGCAAAATAACAAGTTGGTTATCCCAGAGCAATCGCAAGATAGTCACATTTATTGGGAGCGTTTAATAGATCCAGTAGCATGTCCCTTAGAAATTCAAGGACATCAAATGACTCTGCTGGTTGAACCGACTAAACAAGGGTATGTTTATACTTGTACGCCTAGTGACATTATTAGAGTCCTCGAATTGATAGATCGCGAACACCTGGAAGTAATTGAATTAGTGATTTTGCGACAACCAACAAAAAAACAAGAAATATTACAACCTGTTTGGGGTCGCTTTACAAGTAATGCAGATATTAATTACAAGTATTCTGGAGTCAGTATTATTCTTGAAGCTGTACCCATCGGTTTGATTCTCAAATGGACTGACAAGCTCGATTCTTATGGGCGCAAAGAACTGCTTTCTTTAGAAAAAGATGGTCATAAAATCGAGAAAGTAAAAAGAGGTTACGATATTATAACTACACCAGAAAGTCTGCGAAATACACAGCTTTTCCGCACATTACCCCATGAAATCGGTCATGCTGTAGATTATCTAGAAAATTCTCTCAAGCCATCTCTTGCAGCAAAAACAGATGAAGAATCTGCTTCCATAAAACGTCTGTACCGTTCCAAGCCCTATTTAGATAAGGAAGAATATGCCCATCGTTATGCCAGAGAGTTTTATCATAAGTATAGTGACCAAGGACTACTTCCATTCGAGCGTTTATATGATGAAAATTATCTGAATAGTCTGAGATTAGACCCAAAATGGTTCAAGTTTTAATGGCTCAAATTTTAGGAAAAATTAGGCTAGCAATTAAATGATTTTCTGAATAAAATTAGGCAGTGCAAATGCTGCTTTATGTATATCTGCATTATAGTAACGCAGGTTGTGCTCCCGAGTTATTTTCTCTGCTTTGATAACATCTAAGTTCTTTACTGGATGGGGTCCTGCTTTAGAACAATAAGTCAAACTCCACATACCAGTTGGATACATGGGAATAAATACCAAGTAGCAATGTACGGATTCAATACCAAAAACTTCTTTCAAACATTTGTTTAAATCTATAAATGCATTGCGATGAAAGATTGGCGATTCACTTTGTACTGTGACTACCCCACCAGGACGCAGACAGCGGTATACATCTTGATAAAATGACTTAGTAAACAATCCCTCCGAAGGTCCCACAGGATCGGAAGAATCAATTATGACTAAGTCATAGGAACTATCAGCAGCATTTTTGACAAAATTAATCCCATCATCAATTAATAAATTTAATTTTGGATGCTCTAGGGCTGAAGAAATTTTTGGTAAAAATTGTTTTGAAGCACGCACTACAGCTTCATCAATTTCTACCATTGTTATCTTTTCAATTTCCTGATGGCGTACTAGCTCGCGAATTGTACCGCCATCACCAGCACCAATTACTAAAACATCTTTGACTTGGGGATGAGTTAACATCGGCACATGGACAATCATTTCATGGTAAGCTGCCTCATCTGCTTCAGTGCACATCACCATACGGTCAATAGTCAGCATTTTCCCATTTCCGGGAGTATCAAAAACTTCTACAGTTTGATAAGGAGAAACTTCATGAAAAATGCGATCACCCTGAATGCGAATCGATAATGCCATTTTTCCATTATCGTCTATTACCCATTCCTCGGGATTGAATTGACCGGGTTGTTCCGATAAGACCATGGTGAATGCACGTGGGACAAAATGTATCAGTAGGCTAGTATACGAAATTATTGATAATTCGTAATTCGTAATTCGTAATTCGTAATGATTTAGCCCATAGGTGAGGTGATGAATTACAAATTAGCGATTTTTGTTGCTGTAAAATTTGGCGTGACTGATTCACTTACTAATTCACATTAAATTTTTGCCGCGCTCGTAAATTGTTTTTGCATATTCAGTCCAGGTTCCTTGTCCCCAATAACGAAAGCAACTAGTTTGCAACAAGAAGTTATACAGTAAAGCTTGGCGATAATCCGAACTTCTAGTGAAAGGTTCAGATCCATCTTCATGAGATAAGGTATTAATTTTCTGATGAAATAAACTACTAAGTTCATTCATCGGAGCCAAAACATTTTCGTACCCTTCAACCCAACTAATATGATTTGTCCAAGAAGCTCCTTCCATATGAAACTGGGGATTTTCTTGCTTTAGTTGTGTAATGATATTTTCAACAGCATTGGAAGTTGCATTTTTCGGTGAAACTCGCTCCCAAATTAAATGTTGTCCTACTGGCTGACAGGGTATATAGTCATCAGAACTAAAACCAGCTGCTGCAATTAATTCTAAATATTCTGTTCCCGTCACGCCAACAACATCTGAATCAGGGGTTATTTCATGCCAAGCTTGTTTGAAAGCGCTGGGAAATTCATTCATCATTACCCCACCATTTTCACCGTCACCAATTTGGCTAACTATTGCTGGTGGCTTGAATCGAGATAAACTTTTTGCCTCATAATAAGGTTGCATTTGAGCAACTAACTTTGTATCTGAGCCCTGAGTCTTGATTAAAGCTGTAATACTAATGGTTTCACCCTGGGAATTGCGAGCAACTAAACGGTGGGGTAAATGTTTGTCTTTCAATCCTTCACCTGTTAGTGTTTCCACCGAATGTTCTTGAACCAGCAACCAACGATATCCACACTCTTTCAAGGCTTTGATAAATTCAAATAATGTATCGGGGTGATTTGGTAAGTGCATCTCTGGAGGTGAAAAACCCTTAACTCGCGCCAATGCTTCCCAACCAAAAATTGCTGCAAAATGATGTTGCCAAGCTAATATATGCAGTTTGATATCTGGTATGGGTGTAGATGGAACAACCGCATGACCCCACATTGTACCTAACCACTCAACGTATGGTTGATAGGTAGAATCACAAGTTATCCGCTTGAGATTATCCAGAATATCTTTCCGACCCATTTGTTGCAGTCCCCATAAAAGATTACCCGAGTAATCCAACATAATGCGAGGATTACAACCCTGATTTACCAACTCAGGAATAAACTCCCCCATGCGACTGTAACACCAAGCAAAAGGTCCAGCATTGTGGTTATCTCCTTCACCCTGATGTTCAAACATATATTGCAAATTACCAATCAATTCCCCATTTGCACCTGCGGGAATTGTTGGTTGGTGCATGTGTAGGGCGATCGCAAAAGTTGCTTTGATATTGTCTAAGGAGATGTTAGTCCTTGGTAAAAATACTGTTCGGTCGTGGTTGACGGTATCGAGAACTTCTGATTCCCAACCAGAAATATTTGGTAAACCATCAATAATTTCTGGTAAGGAAGGAAGGCTAGCTGTTGTAGGAAGCATGGCTATTTATGGTGAGTTCGGATACACAATTTTAAGTATGACGCTTTTTGGTGTGTGTTGGGGATTGGGGAAGTGTGGGGAGTGTGGGAAATGTGAGAAGTGTGGGGAGTTTGGAGATTAGGCATTTGGAAGGACATACTGGGGAATAACTCTTAAATCTTGACTCGTGAATCCTGACTTCCAAAAGTACTTAGCGCATAGCATTTACCCTCTTCCAAGGATTAATTTTTCGCAAACGTTCTATCGATCGCTTGGACTCGTTTTCCTGTCGAGTTGGTGATCTTTGAGAAGGCTTAATTGGAGGTCTAGCTATATGTAAAATTACCTCCAACAACCAAGGAGCAAAGCGTTGACACCAAACAGCAAGATAACTTTGCCATCCGACTAGGATTTCTGGCGATTTTTTTTTCAAACCAATGACTAATGCATCAGCAACTTGCTCTGGTGTAATTGGTCTAACCCAGCGAAATAACTGCAAATCTCTAACCATTTCTGTATCTGTCAGAGAAGGTAGCAAGGCTATTACCCTGATGTTTTGTGGAGCTAATTCGCGACGTAAAGCTTGAGTAAAACCTAGGAGTGCAAATTTAGTTGCTGAATATGTAGCCATGGTTGGTGCGGCGATTTTCCCCATCAAACTAGAGACGTTGACTATAGTCCCTTCCTCTTTGGTCGCCATTCGACGCGCCATGGTTTGGGTAAGAGTATAGGTTCCTAACACATTGAGAGATAACTCTTCTTGCACTTGAGGTAATTTAGAACGCAAAAAAGAGTTTTGATGTGCAACACCCGCACAATTAACCAGCAAATGAATTGGTCCATAACTGCGCCATAACTGAGCAACAGCAATATGAACGAAGGTAGTTTTGGTCAGATCTAGAGCCATTGTTACTGCTTCCGTTCCCATTTCTTCTACTTCTCGGGCTACGGTCACTAATTTTTGTCGATCGCGCGCTATGAGTATCAATCGTTTTACACCTTGTTGTGCTAATTTAATGGCGATCGCACGCCCAATACCCCTTGATGCTCCTGTTACCAGAGCAACTTTGTTTTGAATATTCATGGTTTCCCCCTAAAATTTAAAGTCCTACCACGTCGTTTTTTTTCGTTGAGACTTTGTCGTGGTAGTAAGTTTTTATGTTGTGAGCCCGATCTAAGGTCACACAAATGGCAAAATAGTTAATCTAGTTTCTATCTAACATTAGGATACTCGTCTATTAAACCTCAATAAATCTGCAATTTTACCAATAGACATCTCCGAAAAAGAATATAAAAGCCTTATGTAGTCAGGGGTGATATCTCATTTCTGGAGATGTCTAATACAAAGCTTTGATTTCCTGTTATGAAGTCAATGATTAGTTTTGCTTACGCAAGCTCTGATTCTCAATAGAATGTTTAGAAGAGAAATACAACCCTACAATACCTATAATTCCTGCTAAGGCTAAGTTCTGACCAATGGTGAGGAGCCACTTTTATTATTATTCAGTACAAAATGTACAAATTTCTAGGCGCAGCACCACCCAAGTTTTACCAAGAAAGATAAGCATTATTGACTCAAAACATAAGCCTATGCAATTTAATTACAGGTATCGGTTTAGATATTTTGGACATAAACGATTGTCAGCATTGTCGCACAAACACACACTAACAACTTCATCAAGCTTATGCAATATTTTTTAATAAGCATTTCTTAATATTTAGTTTTTGTGCAGATATGTGTAATAGATCGCATATCAGCTGTAAAGTATTGGCTATTAATGTCAACATCACTGGACGCAACATTAACCACAAGTCAATGCCAAATTATTTGGAAATAAGTTTTTTTAACGTCTAGATTGAATATTTTGTTTTGTTGACAATACAAATCCGATTAGTTGACAGGTAACATTTTATGGTTTACCACGCCGTCATAATTAATATTTCTCCATCTTATCTATCTCCAAATCAGAGGAAGCGATATTTGTGCATCAGATTGAATTATTTTAGTTTTCGACTCTCTGATGGTGACTATTAGAAGTTCTTAGAAGCTAATTTATAATCGGTAATTTAAGGTTATCTGGAGTGGGTGCTAAATAAGCGAATAAAAAAGTATCGTAACTCGATTCTTCAGTACCTTTAAAGCTGTATTTTATTAAATTCTAAATGCCGATTATAATATTCTTTGCGGTCGTTATTGGGTTGTCTGCCAATCTTTTTGTTGTTTATCCCAAATTGTAATTTTTTTGTATTTCTTTAGATAGTTATTTTTGTAAGCCTTAAAGTCTTAACATTAGTTGGCATACGTCTGATAAAAATCAACATTTCATAGAATTTGAAAATAGTTCAAATTCTAAATTCTAATGATGCGGTCTTTTGCTTGGTAAATAGGATTTTTATCTATTCTTTTGAGAGCAGAATATCTCTGGTAGATATTCTTTTGGTTGAATATACATAACACGCCTCCCAAGAGAAAAATAGGGTGTTTGACTAATCAAGACACACCTCATTTTTTCTGTTTTCTTATATATCTTGGTCTTGACGGCTTGTGCTTTCACAACTTAGAAAGGGCTGTTTGAGCTAGTTAAGATAACGTTAAGGTAGTTTGAGTACTGCTTTATCACGGATCTTTGCTGCGTAGATAGAATTTCTGGTTAGGTGTGGATAAAACTCATTACTGGCGCTCTATGGAGTTTTACAAACACAAAATGGTTGCTTCTTGTCCACACATAAACTACGCCATTTACAATTTGCCAATATCTTACAGTTCATATCTCAGCAGCCTAAAAACAGTCATAAATAATAGACCTCTTGCAAATCAGGAAATACCCTAAGAATTTGTTTTCGTAATAGGATTTGTGATTTAACTCATAGGGGTTTTCCAGCATTTTTGCTAATCATGGAGATATGTAAGGACTACAAGGGAAAAATCGTTGCAAAAATTAATATATTCACAAACTCTGAAGATAAATGTTCTTAACTCGTGCTGCATCCTAGTGAAGCAGGTACTTAATTAATTATTTCTTAAAGTTAAGTTTACTTGTTCGTTGTGTAACGAGTTGATGAAGCTGGAAGCCTTGTGATTTAAAATACATATAAATTCCCTAGTTTCTGTTAAATTGCGTACTAATATTTATTGTCACTGGTGGTCTTTAAAAATCAAAAAACATCTTCATAAAGAGATTTTTTATTGATTTACTGATGTTTACTCAGTAAAAAGATAACTATAACTGGTGGCAAACTCCTACAGCTACAATTCCCTTCACTTTAAAAATGTTACTTTACTCTTGGTTAACCTTACTGAAAAAAAATCGTGCAATTGCAGTGATTCGTGCTTCGGAAATCGAGCTTGGAAGAAAAATGGCGTTAGCTGCAGCGCAAGGAGGAATGGAGTTAATTGAAATTACTTGGAATAGTCCTCGCTCTGCAGAATTGATTTCTCAGCTACGAGTTCAATTACCAAATTGCATTATTGGTACGGGTACGCTAATGAATCCAACTCAAGTGAAAGAGGCGATCATGGCTGGGGCACAATTTCTCTTTGCTCCTCACGTAGACCCTCTAATGATTAAAGCGGCAAAAGATTCGGACTTACCAATAATTCCAGGGGCGCTAACCCCTACAGAAATTATTACTGCTTGGCAATGGGGTGCAACATGTGTCAAGGTATTTCCCGTACAACCAGTTGGTGGTCCCAATTATATTAGGAGCTTGCAGGGCCCACTGGGTCAAATACCGTTAATTCCGTGCGGTGGAATCACCTTAGAAAATGCCGAAGAATTTCTCGCTGCTGGAGCTCTTGCGGTAGGTGTGGGTACACAACTATTTCCTAAGAATTTAGTAGCTAGTGGTAACTGGAAAGCCATAACTGATAAAGCTGCTTGGCTAAGAAAAAAGCTTGGTCAGTCTTCGGGTGGAAATTCATGTGCGAATTTATCTGTTAATTTGCCTGTAAATTCTCCTATAAATTTACCAATGAAATCACCCGTAAATTCTTCTGCAAACTTGCATGTAAATTCACCTGTGAATTTGCAAGTACAAACACCTATTGTAAAATCTTAGCGAGTCGGTCAGTGCCCTGTCCCAGGAGTGTGTTTCAGATGTAAAAAGTAATCATAGGGTAACTGACAACTGGAAAAATTTTGTAACTGGTAAAGACGATTTGAGGATATTTATAGGGCTACGAAGGCACGTTAGCAAATATATTAACCCTAAAAGCTATATACATTAGGCTTAAGTTATTGCTAGATTTCCTGGAGGTTCTCAATGAAATATGTTGTTGAACACAAAAAAAATCTTCCTTCAGGTAAGCTGAAAAAGCAGCTTATATACTTGACAGCATGATGGAAAATAGTCCTTCTATATTAGCTTTGGACTTTGATGGTGTTATTTGTGATGGACTAATTGAATATTTTCAGGTCGCTTGGCGTGCTTACTGTGGAGTTTGGTATGTCGAGAACAAAATACCTCCTGATGGTCTGGCGGAAACATTTTACCCACTGCGAGCTGTAATTGAAACAGGTTGGGAAATGCCTGTTTTAATCAAAGCACTTATTGAAGGAGTTCCTGAAGAACAAATTTATCAAGGATGGCATGATATTTCTAAACAGATTCTAGAGAAAGATAATCTCAAATCTCAAAATGTTGCCAAAAAACTAGATAATATCCGGGATGAATGGATCAAAAATGATTTAGATGGGTGGTTAAGCTTAAATCGATTTTATCCCGGTACAATTGAGAAAATTCGGTCTATTGCAAGCAGTTCTGTTCAACTGTATATCATTACTACTAAGGAAGGACGTTTTGTCAAACAGCTTTTGCAAAGATGGGGGGTTGAATTAAACTCCGAACTGATTTTTGGTAAGGAAGTCAAACGTCCAAAGTATGAAATTATCAGAGAATTAATAAAAAAACATAATATTTCGCCTGGAAATGTTTGGTTTGTAGAAGATAGATTAAAAACCTTACAAGTAGTTAAGAAGCTCCCGGATTTACAGGATGTGAAGCTTTTTCTTGCGAGTTGGGGATACAATACAGCCTCAGAGCGAGAAGCTGCCAAGAATGATGAGAGAATAAAATTAATATCCCTGGCTCAGTTTGTTCAAGATTCGTTTGCTTGCTAATTAATTTGCTTGGTAGTTAAATTACTGGCATTTTGGCGAACTTGGGTAGATCTGGATTCATATAATCCCAAGGTTGAGCACTGTCGGTGTAAATATCCATGGTTGGTTGAAAATAACTTGGATCGTCAAGACTTCCAGCCATAATTCCCATCAGTTCTGGATTTGGGGGTTTGCTGAATAATCGGGAACCACAATTAGGACAAAAGCCTCGACCAACTGTGCTTCCGCTATCGCCAGTCACCTCATAATATTTCACATTCCCGGTGATTGTGACTGCACTCCGTGGAACTAACATACCAGAAGCGTAACCACTTCCTGTCACCCGTTGACAATCGCGACAATGACAATTTCCCATTGCAATAGGTTCTGCTGAACATTCGTAGCGGACAGATCCGCACAGACAACCACCAGTAAATTTTGGTTCCATGACAATATCTCCTTCTTAAGAAATTTAGTCAAAACTTAACTTAGCGATCGATTTTTTTGTCCAGTGGAAGACAAACTACGATTTCTCCGTCTTCTATCTTTCCGGTTTTTTCAAAACCCAGACTCAAATATAATTTTTCAGCGACCAAATTTTCGGGGACATAACTTGTAAAAATGCAGTCGCACCCTGGCTTATTTTTCAAGATCTCGATCGCTTTTAACATTGCAGCTTTACCATACCCATTTTTTTGATGGTTTCGATCTACCATCAAACGAATAATCCACCAATTATCATCATCTTTATCCAAACCATACATCACAAAACCTACCATCGTTTGGTTGTTGTAGATTCCTAGAGGAAAAACAGATTTTTCAAACTTAGATTCTAGAAGTGAGTAAACATTAGAAGCGACGAAGTTTACTTGTGTCTCATCGGGCTTTAGTTTAATACACTCTTGCCAGTTATCTTGATCGATTTCTCTCAAAGTCACAGACATGTTTCTTTTTGAAGTATATACATACTACAAATAACATCAACTCCTTGAGAGTCAATTCCAGATAAAAACTAATTTCAGGGAAAAACTAACAACTATAATTTAGATCTCGTACTATAAATATTC
>NZ_JASJDK010000163.1 GCF_030065675.1 Mastigocoleus sp. MO_188.B34
CTAAATGTATTGGTTCATTTCTTTTAATCACAGGTAATGAGATGTTGAGCTTGTGAATGCGACGTGACAGTGTTGAATAATCTGGTACTGGGATATCAATTCCCATGAGAGTAAAAATTGAGCTGACAAAGCCTTCTGTTTGCCGTTCTGCAAAATCCTGCAAGTTGTCGTTTCATTTCTTTTCTCCTTCCAACCTCTCACATCACCGGACGAGCGATGCCCGAATTCAGACTGCGCCCGGACCCGTCGCTCCGGTGCATACGTTTGTTAGGTCACTCATTGCATCACAGCCATTGTCTCCGATCAATCCAATGAGGTGCCACTCGGGAGCCTAGGAGTGCGCCGTCTGAACATGTAAATCGCCCAACCAAGCGTATCGCGCCCCCAACGCAGGTATGCCGCTCTTGCGCTGCTCACACGCTCAACCACCTCCACCAAGTCCGGATCATCTGGATGGGTGCGAACGTACTCGGATGTCGCGTACCATTGGAGGCCCTCATACCTGTCCCAGTCGTCTTTGCTGCTCACGATGGTGTGAACGAGCTCCGTTCCTCGCTGCTCTCCGGCTTCTGCATTCGAGGAGTGGCTCCCAAAGTCCTCTCGCGCGCACCCGGATGCCTCTAGGTAATCCCCTGACGGCTCCTGCTGCCAGTATGGCTCTCCCACGATCACCCAGCCGCCAGGCCTCACCATGCTGATCAGCGCTTCGAGAGTATTAGCATGCCCCCCGAAGATCCAACTGGCACCGATACATGACGCCAGATCTAGGCTGTGCGGCTCGTCTGGCTTGAAATCCGCACCATTCATCTGAGTGAAGGTGATGCCAGCACTCGATGCCCGCGCCTTAAGCCTTCTCTCTGCATCGGCGATGAAGAAAGGAGAAATATCGATGCCCACGCCACGAGCGTCATAGGCCTCTGCCAAGCGAATCAGGAACTCACCCTTTCCACATGCAATGTCAACCACGTGGGCGTTGGTCGGGAGGCGCAGAAGTTCCACAAGACGCGTCAGTTTTTCCTCACACGTGGGATTGCATACCACATGTTCACGGTGAGTGATGTCGTAGAACTTCCATGTGTCCATGATTCTCAATCCTTCGACGGTCTAACTATTTATTATACGGAAGGTTTACACATAATCTTTTGCCAAATCTTCCCAATCCTAGTATACCAAGCATTAGGGACTTCAAATTAATAAAACATGACACAGCAAAGTTTAGACCTGACCAAAGCTGAGGCTCTAAATCAAATTTTACCCGTTCCACCTCAGCTAACGAGTCAGGGTGCAAATTGGAGCAATTTAATGCTTGCTCACTATCACCAGCATCCAGGTTGTGAATCTCCCGAATCTAGCTTCCAACAACATGCGTTGGAAATTATGGACATTAATTCTTGCTCGCTTCACGAACGACGTATAGGTAAAACCCATCTTTCCTATGGACTTCAAGGTGGTGAAACTTGTTTCTGTCCGGCTTACACTAAACATTGGACAACTTGGGAAAGAGCAACAAGTTTTACGGTAATAGTATTTGAACCAACTTTTTTTGAGAGAACATCTCAAGAAATCTGGGAGAAAGATTGTGTTGAATTTATACCCAAATGGCAAATATTCGACCCAACAATTCAAGTAATTGTTACTGCACTCAAGTCAGATTTATCAGCAGGATGCCCTGTAGGAAGCTTATATGGTGAATCATTCGGTACATCGCTTGCAGTTCATATTCTCAGCAATTTTTCGATTATTCAAAAAAAGATTCCCAATTGGAAAGGTTTATCTAGAACAAGTCAGGAAGAAGTATTAGAATTTATTGAAGCTTATTTAGAAACAGATATTCGGCTAGAAGATTTAGCCCAGATTGCTAGTATTAGTACGTTTCATTTTTGCCGTTTATTTAAAGAAGCGATGCATATTACACCGCATCAATATGTAATTCGTCGTCGGATTGAACGTGCAAAACAGCTTCTCAAGCAATCCAATCTCAGAATAGTTGATATTGCTCTTGCATGTGGTTTTGCAAATCAGAGTCATTTCAGTCACCATTTTCGGAGGATTGTTGGAATTTCGCCCAAAGCATTTCGGAATCTTTAGCAAAAAGAATATTTAGCAAGAATACGTTCAAAATAGCAAGAATAGGAACGAAACCTTCAAAAGTGTCCAGTTATTCTCAAGATGCTTCAATAATTGGAAGGAATTGAGAAAATGTTTGATATTAATACTTTAAGTGCTACTTATCTTGAACTAAATGGCGCTCAATACCACGTGCGAGATTCTCAAGTGGGAGAAGAATGCGTTCTTTTAATTCACGGATGGCCAGATAATAGTTTAATGTGGGAGAAACAAGTTCCTGCTTTAGCAGAGGCTGGATATCGAGTTATTTGTCCAGATTTGCTTGGTTATGGTTTGAGTGAAGCACCTGAAGAGACAGAACGTTATACACTAGCTAATCTACTAAATGATTTTGTCACTCTTGTAGAAAAACTTGGACTGAAGAAAATTCATTGTATTGCACATGATTATGGTGCTGTTTTGGGATGGGAGCTTGCTTCCCACTCTAAAAATTTAAACTTGAATTTGAAAAGCTATACAGCTATGTCCGTAGGTAATTTAGGAGAATTTTTTAAAATATCTACTGAAAACCTACAAATGCAATGGATTTACTTCTTAAATACCCAAGATATTGCACCTCAACTTTACCGAGCAAATAATGGTTATTTCTTTCGGGAAGTTCTTCGCAGTCATCCAAATCGGGATCTCATTGTGGAAAATGCACTTAAATCAGGTGTGTTTGAGAATATGCAAAGATTAGAGAAAGCTAATCAGGTTCCTGAGTATTTATTAGCCGTACTTACAGGACAAATTCCAGACTTGCTGACAATTAAAGTTCCCACATTGGGAATATGGAGTAATAAAGATGACTTCATGTGGGAATCACAAATGAAAAACTCTGACCAATATATATCTGCACAATGGCAGTATGAATGTATTGAAGGTGCAGGACACTGGTTTATGCTCGAACAGCCAGAACGTACAAACCAGTTACTATTGAGTTGGCTTGGGAAGCATCGCTAAATCACACACAATAAAATTCAAACCAAGCAAGTTAATGAATTTTCGTTTTCGCTAGTGAAACATGCACTTACAGCAGCTTTTTATACCATGAATCTTGTAAAGATTAGTATTAATCAATATAAATCCTAATTTTTTTGAATGATAATCGAATAATATCTGCCTTGTTACATGGGGTCATTGTTCCGATTCTACATAGGATGATAAGAAATTTAGAACTTAGAAATAGTATAAATTGTTCTAGTATAAATTGTTTCAGAGCGACAAAAGTAGAGATTATTTACCCAAATTCAAATTAATTAGGAGAAAATAATGCAAAACTCAGGAGAAAAATTAGAAATTGGTAAAGAATATCCAGCACCAGATGAAGCAGAAGCGATCGCAAATATGACCGCTATTATTGCAGCAGGTCTCAAAACAGATCAAGATCCAGTTCCCCGGGGACAACATGCTAAACATCACGGTTGTGTCAGAGCAGAATTCATTGTTGAGGAAAACTTACCCGAAAATCTCAAATTTGGGGTTTTCAAAGAAGCAAAAACTTTCCCTGCTTGGATTCGTTTCTCCAATGCTTCAGGGGATGCATCACAACCAGATACTAAAGCTGATGGTCGTGGAATGACTATTAAACTCATGGGTGTGGAGGGTGAAAAATTATTGGACGACGAAAAATACACCCAAGATTTATTGGCGATCAATCACCCACTCTTCTTCATCCGTGATATTCCTGAATACATGGATTTATTTAATGCAGTAAAGGAAGCTAAAGGCGGACCACCATTAAAGTTTTTCTTCCCCAGCTTTAATCCATTTAAATGGCGTTTTTCAGCATTTAGGATTATCAGGGCGATTCAAAATGGTAAGATTAATAATCCACTTTTTACTCAGTATTGGAGTACAACTCCTTACAAGTTAGGAGATGGAGCAATGAAGTACTCTGCAAAACCAACTGCTCTTCCTGCTGAAACAAAAAATCCTTCTAAATCAGAGAACTATCTTAGGGAAGCAATGGTTGATTATTTAAAGACCAACGAAGCTTATTTTGATTTTTTGGTACAGTTACAAACAGATGCAGTAGGTATGCCGATTGAAGACCCCACCATTGAGTGGCGTTCGCCTTTCATTAAAGTTGCTACCATCAAAATTCCATCTCAAACTTTTGATTCCGACGAACAGATGGAATTTTGCGAACATCTCTCATACAATCCTTGGCATTCTCTAGAAGCACACCGACCATTAGGAGGAGTTAACCGGGCTCGCAAGTTAGTTTACAAAACCATATCAGAACGACGGCATCAACTAAACCATGTCTCTCCTCCAGAACCAAATGGTCAAGAAAGTTTTCCCAGTCATTAGAATTTTTTACTGAATATGAGAAGAAGAGCGGAGGTGCAGATATATGGAATTTTCCTGACTCCTTTGCTCGTTCTATCCATATTTATTTTAGTATGTTTCATCTGCTACTATACCTTCACCCAGGGGTAATTTTTCGCAAGTCTTTTGATAATGGATGTTACCCATGAACTGTTCCCATTCATCTTTTGTAAGATTGCGTAGCACATTATCACAAACCATTTCAGCCAATGTTTCGGTACGAGCAATCCAAAGACGGACGGTATTGTCATAACTCCCTGAAGCTAGCTTGTTCCCATCAGGGCTAAAAGCTACTGAAGTAACGCTTTCCTCATGCCCTCCTAAGATAATTGGTTTTATGTTAAATTGACGCTGTTCCCAATCAAGATGACGAATATCCCATAATCGAATCGTTTGGTCATAACCTGCCGAAGCTAATGTTTGTCCATCAGGGCTGAAATTTATAAATCCAACCCAAAAGTTATGCCCTTTAAGCGGAATGGGATTTCCAATCTGTCTGTTGTTGTCCCAGTTAAATTTTTCTAAATTCCACAGCTTAATAGTTGTGTCATCACTACTGGATGCTAATAGTTTTCCGTTAGGACTAAAGGCAACTGATCGAACTCTAGACTCATGCCCTTGATGACACATGGGTAGTTCTTCAAGCTTTTTTTTCCTCCAATCAATTTTATTTAAGTTCCATAATCTAATGCAACCGTCATCACAACTTGACGCAAGTGTTTGACCATCAGGACTAAAAGTAACTGAAGTAACACTCGAACCATGTTTATCTAAAACAATGGGTTGTTCATTTAAATGACCTAGTTCCCAGAGAAATATCCTGGAATCTTCTTCCCAAGTACCTACAGCTATTAGTTCTCCCTTAGGGCTGAATGCGATTGAACTGACACCATCCTGAAAGGCACAATTCTTAGAACCTTTAAGAGATTGGATATAGGTAGGAGCATCAAGGTTAGCCACATTCCATAAGTGTACCTTTTTATCTTCACCACCTGTCGCAAGCATTAAAATATTAGGGCTAAATGCAACTGACCAGACTCGCTTTGTGTGCTTTCTAAGGACAGTAGGAGCTTCTTTAGGGCTATGCAACTTCCACAAGTGTACTGTTTTATCCCAACTTGCTGAAGCTAGCATCTGCCCATTGGGGCTAAATGCAACAGACTCTACGTTTTGTTCGTGAGACTCAATGTTCTGTTTGTACCTTCCAGGAAGAATCTTAGGGTTAGCCCGATGATGATTCAGTTTCCATAATCTTATGTCATGATCCCAGCTAGCTGAAACTAATAGATCACCCTTAGGACTGAAAACTACGGAGCTTATGCCAATATATGAGCCCTTTAAATCCTTCGGTTGTGGCTTGCATTGCTCCAAATTCCACAATCTTACTCTTTGATCTGCTCCTCCTGATGCCAACCTTTTTCCATTAGGGCTAAATGCAACCGCTTTGATGGCTCCTTTATGTTCATCTTTATCTAATAAGAATTCGGGTAAAGCGTTGGGGTTTTGAAGATGCCAACGCCTAATCCGCCAATCTTCACCTCCTGATACAAGTTCATTCCCATCTTTTGGGTTAAATACAAGAGAATTAATAATTGCCTCTCGTCCCTTCACTTTCTTCATTCTTAAAGAAATCGATCGAGGCTTAGGAGAAAGGCATAGAGAATTGTTGGAATCATAAAATTCCCAAATAGTGACACAACTTACTTCTTGTTTTGCTCCGAGGTTCTTCGCATCCCCTCCTGCAGCCAGTCTTTTGCTGTCTGGGCTAAAGGATAATGCATAGACCTTTCCCTCAAAGTGGAGAGGTTCAATAATAGATTTGCCGTTAAGAGCCCACAACCTTACGCTTTTGTCCTTGCTTCCGCTTGCGATTATATAGTCAGACTGACTATCTGGGCTAAAGGTAACTCTATCTGGACTAAAGGTAACTGCCGTTATGCCTTTCTCATGTCCAGCCAAAATGATCGGGGATGCATCGGGCTGCTCTAAATTCCATAATTTAATAGTAGGCTTACTTTCCTGATCGGGATCCAACCAGTAGTCATCTTCAGATGAAGCCAACCATTTACTATCTGGGCTAAAAGCTACTGAGAGGACTCCTGAATTATGTTTTCCAATAATTCTTAATTTCTCACCAATTGATTTCTTACTTGATTTTTCTAAGTTCCATAATATGATGGTGTGGTCGTGGCTACCGGACGCTAACCACTTGCCATTTGGACTAATCGCTACAGAGGAGACTTCTTTATTGTGACCTTTTTTAAGGATAGTATTAAACTCATTGCCCACTAATGCTTCACGTAATGCCTCATCAATTTGGTGAAGTTCTAAGTCATTTCCTTGATTTCTAAAGCGATACGCCTGTAGTGCTAACAGAGCACCTAACTCAACTTGTTTATGTCTACTTCTATCTTGCGAGATTAATGGTAGTGCTTGAATTCTTCGCTGATTGTCAGAACGTTGGCGATGCCAGTTTTGAATTGCGGGTGCAAGAATATCCAGAAATATTTCATATTGTATTTCATCTGGATGTTTTTCAGATGGGTCGACAGAACGCAGGATACGATAATTTGCCCCTATAAGTTTAAACAGTAGTTTGTTAAGATCTGATTTGTCTATTCCGCTTAATTCTGCTAAGTCGCGGACAGAATAACCCTTTTTATCTTGGGTAGGAGTTACGAGATTTTGAAAAATCCTCTCTGCAAAGTCTTTCTCAGTCTCAGATAAGGAATCCATTTTCTTGTTAAGATATGTGCTAACAATTCCTTGCGTACCACCTAATTTTCTAAAAGTTTCAAATTTAAGACAATAGTTTGACTTAGGTTCTTTCATCTCCTCCTCCCAAAGAGAGGTCATAATTATCTGTAAAAAAGGAGCAGGAACCCTCCTCTCTTTGCAATAAACTTTACTATTGGAGAAAAAATCTTTCAGTATATTATCCGCCAATCCATCTTCTATATCTACAGGTTTAAGATCTAGTAAATCATTCTCTGACAAATTTTGTCGGTATTTTTCAATCAATTTATTATATATATGAATAGGTTTTTCAATTGCTTGCTTCGCTTGTTCTCGATCAAGATTCTTAATAGAGATTGAACGGAACTTTACAAGGGGTATAAACTGCTGAAAGGGAATGAGTTTAAAGAACTCTGGACTAGGGAGAGCAATAATGAAATTTATCCTGCTACTTTTGCACGACTCCACTGCATTGGCAAATTCTCGAATAAATGTTCCCTTGGTATAAACGCTATCCTCTTGATGATGTCTAAAATAATTACTAAACTGATCAAGAACCAAACATAAATGACTATTGATCTTAGGTTGTCCAAGTAGTCTTTGCCAGTAATTCAGCACCTCGGTCAGTGAGGAAGACGAAAAAATAGCATTGTCTTGGTCATCATCCAAGAATTTCTTAATAAATTTTGTATTTATTTTAGAGATCAATTTTTCTGAGACATTACCCTTCCATTCATCAAAATATATAGAAACCGTTCTTCTCTGCGAGTGACTGTTAAGCTTTTTGATGACACCTGCTTTAAGAATAGAAGACTTGCCTACTCCTGCGGAACCATGAACTATTAATCTATGACTACGGAAAAGGGCTTCAATGATTTCGTCTATCTCTGAATCACGTCCAAAGAAAATATCTGCATCTTCTTCGTCGTAGGAATCTAGTCCTTTATAAGGTCTTTGGGGTATAAGAGTATCTTTGGAATTCATGATAATACCTCCAATTTGCTATTATCCCTCAGACGTTGATTAAGTTCGACAATAAAATCGCTAGGAGACATGGTAATTAGTTGAGCTTGATATATTTTTAGATTCCAATTTTTCTTGTCTTCTTCTGCAAAACTTTCCTGAACAGTCCACCATTTAGTGTTCTGATATTGTCTATCTGGGCAAAAGAGTTTAAGAATTGTGCGAGCTTTTTTATTGTTTAAGCTGTATCCTAAGAATAGAATATTGTTATCAGACAACTTATTTATAAGACAATCTGGCAACATATCGCTAACTCTTTCAAAAATAAGTTGATCTACCTGATCTTCTGTAAAAACACCATTACATAATTTTAGATTAGTAGGATACTTTTCTAACAATTTATGTTGTTTATCATTTATTGGATTCCGATAACTCTGGCTTAGAATTGTTTCTCCATCCCCTTCAGGAGGATAAGTCATGCAAGGAAGATGATGTTGATATCTGCCATGCTCTATACCTTTATCAATATAGGAAATAAGATCAAATTTTTGTCCTTTCCTCACAAGTTCTTGCTCTAATGTCCAGTCATAAATAGTGCTGACAATTAATGGATGATTTTTATTATTAGTTTTTAATTCTTGACTAAAAAACTTAGAAATTTCTGCTAGATTTTGATGTACTCGATTTGGATTATAATGCCGATCCTTACTGCCGAAAACTTGATGCAGTTCACTATATAGATTATATTCTCCAAATACATCATAAATATACTGCGATACAGATTGTAGATTTTTAAGTGGGCATTTATCTGGTAAATCTTGAATGAGTCGAGAGCTACACTTTGGACATATACTTTCTTCGCTTATTGAATTCTCAAGGTAAGTTTTATATTTATTAGCCAAAAGTTCGGCTATTTCAAAATCAGTGGGTGGATATTGGCTACCTAGATTCCATTTGTCTGGTCTGCCATCTTCCGCAATCGGGCGATCACATAAATTGATATCTGGGCCTAGAAAGAATATAAGTTGACCATTTTTTAGAGATTGAATTATCTGTTGGTATAGCTCATCTATTCTTTTTTCATATTTTAACTTTTCCTCCTTGTTAATTTGTTCTTGCTGTTGTTGCAGCCTTTTCAACTGAGCTCGAATTTTCTCTTGCTCATATTCTTGCGAATTCAATTCATTTTTTTTAAGTTTTAATAAATATTGAAAATATCTTTCTTCTTCCTTACTTCGGAAAATGCCCGCGAAATCCAATTCATCTGTTTGAATAGCTGTTTTGATGCGGCGAATTTTCTCTTGACAATATCTTAACTTGGTTTCAAGAGCGTTCTTTTTCTTTTCTATGGATTGCAGACTATCCATTTGCAATTCTCCTTTTCCCTACCTTTGCAAAATCTTTAAACTAGATTGAATCTCATCTCTCTCAGACTCTAAAAACTGTAAATCACTTTGTTTAAGCATCCTTTGATATTCAAGAGATCTTCTTGCTTCTTCACTGGGGAAAATACCTATAAGATCCCGCTCATATACCCGAATAGCTATTTGTATGCGGCGAATCTTCTCTTGACAGTCTGCCAGCCGAACCTCCAGCCTTGCTATGCGTTCATGCTTACCGTTAGAAGGTCTAGATATATTAAGTGGATCGAGGGGTTTATCTAAGAGAAAATGCTTAGTAAAGCCAGCAGCAACTGAGGCTGCATAAGTATGCCAGTCGTCGCCTTTATTCTCATCACCAAAGTCACAAATAGCCTTAATCACTAAGTGATGAATGGGGTCAAAACTTTGCCATACTCCAGCACTGAAGCCATAACCCTCCATTTCAATGGCTTGGATTTTGCGGTGTCCGGCAATAATCTCATCTCGAACAATTGCATTGGCAATCACCTTTTCGCCAGAGGCAATGACACCATAAAGAATTTGGGGATTAGCAGAAGTACTATCGGGACTCAGTAATGTATTTGGGGGAGTCCACGCTGGAACTGCTCGTATCCGATTCCATAAGGTAGCATCTGCTCGATACATAAATGGTTCTGGCCGTTTACCAACAGGAGTGAGCTTTCCTCTTTCGTAGTAATAAATGTCACTACCAACTACTATGTCGCCCAATTTCTGCTTCTCTGGATCTACGCCTGCTGCAATCCCGACCAGTAAGATAGCGTTAGGATGCCAGTGCTGGATAACGTGAGAAACCAACAGAGCAGCGTCAACGTTAGCCATATCGTGAGACTGGGCCACAACAATATTATAAGATTCATCATCATTGAGTTCTAAAGACTTGCGCCAATAGACCCCAGACTCTTTGAAAACCCGATCTTTATCACTTAGCTGAAACGCCTCGCAGACAGCCCGACGTTCAACTTCAATCGCGGTAATAATTGCAAAGTCAATCTTGGCTTCTGCCATAAATCTTTCTCCTAACTTCTTTCAAGAAACTTGTGCTCGAAAGCTTATAAAATCGTACTTTTTGATTTTGTGAGCGTCAGTTTCTTTTATGTTTTGTGGAGGAGAAAACCCAACCCCTCCTCACCCGCTCTACAAAGCATAATTTTATCGTAGTGTGGGCAGTGCCCACCTTACCCTTATTGAGAAGGTGTAAGATATGTGTATAGGGATAAACGTACTGCAAATGCACTATCGCCCCTTTGCCAAATCAGCATATATAAAAATCTCTACTCCCAAAATCACCAAGAGTACAAACTCAACCCAGCAAAGGATTTGAATAGCCCAGTGAGGCTGCAGCACTAGATACCAAAAACCTAGCAAAGCAGTGATCCCCGAAAATACAAATGTAATCTCATCAATAATTAACTGCTCAACCTTGCGACGCTTGCGTCTTTTATCACTTCTGTGCTCTATTTCCCAGCCAAATATGGATTCAATTTCTTCAATGTCCGCACCTGCTTTAGCAGTTAGTACATTGACCTTGTTAACCAATTTATTACGAATATACCTGCCAATTGCCGAAATCTTTTCATCATTAACCACATAAGTCCAGCCCAGAACAAGACTCACCCAAGGTAATACTAGAAGGGCGTCTGGATTTATCTGTTCACCCAACGCAAACGCTAAAACCCCACCAAATACACCGAGTGTGACATAAATCAAGTTGTCACGAAACCCGATGCGCTGAATCTGTTCGTCTTTGAGCTTGTTATATTCCTGAAGATAAATCTCAAGTATTTCTTTTTGTTCATCATTCATAGAGAACTCCTCCCAAACAAGGGTTCTTCTTTACTTGGATATACTCTATTTGGGTATTCCTACAACTTGTCTATCAAAATCTTGTTGACGTTGCTCTAATACTTGTAATTTTTGACATACTGAGTCAGCAATAAAAGTCAGATAACAGGATTTATTTTTGAAACACTTGGTAAATTTATTTACAATATGAGTAAGTGCTTAAGCATTCCGATGATTTCTGTCTGATGATTAAGTTTGTAGAGAAAAGAGTTATAAGGAATCCTGACAGTTAATTTACAGCTTTCTCCTGGTTGCTAGTATTTTCAGTTTAATTATATAGATCTTGTATACATCAAATACTTAATTCTACACACTTTGTATAATTTACATAAATCAACATAGCAGAACTTAAACAATTAACTTAGTGAAAACAAGTTAAAATGTTTATATAGCCTCATTAAACCGAAAAGTTTACGATAAGCGATAGTTCGTATAGCATGGCCGAAAGGAAGGCGTGCCGATCGCCAACCTCTAGAAAGTCGATTTTCTCAAAAAATCTATGTTTCTAAGAGAATATTTGTCGGGATAAAGTATAATTAACACTAATTAATACCATGCTGTTTAATTCAGCTAACATGCCCTACTGGCTATTGTTGGGCATGGGAGTTTTGTTATTTCTATTTGTGATTTTTTCCGGTGGTGGAGACGAAGACATCGATGTTGATGTTGATGTCGATGCTGATGTTGACACCGACATAGACCTAGACGGAGAAGGTAGCTTTAATTTAGGATTTTTGCTGGGATGGGCTGGTGTTGGTAAAGCCCCCTTGATTTTATTACTAGCAACAGATTTGAGTTTATGGGGCTTGTCTGGCTGGATGTTAAATGTTTGGCTAGAGAGCATCCTCAATCAAATTCCCAGTGGTATTTGGAACGGAATAGTCTTATTGTTGTCGCTATTCATCGCTTTATTGATCGGGGGACTGATTGCACGACCAATGGGGAGAATTTTTGCAGAATTTGGCGAAGATACAAGTAGCGATCGCTTGATAGGTCGTAATGGTACTGTCTGTTCTGCTACTATACCTGCCGAAGACAAGGGTAGAATCGGTCAAATAGATGTGATTGATAAAAGTGGCAATTTAGTGACTATCAATGCCACTATCCCAAAATGGGCAAAAGTTATTCCCCATCATGGCGAACGAGTAATTGTAATAAATCGAAAGCAAGATATTTATTCTGTCATCGCTAAAGACACTCCAGATGTAGATCGTTGGTTGAATCTAACTAAGAAAAAAATAAGAACGAAATAAATATTAAAGAAAATGCTGTTTTGGTTAACTTTCATTGAATTATTACCCCTACCACCTACAAATACCTTGGTGGGAGAACAGTACAATATAAGTGATGATACATCTACATCACTTACTTTAATTGCTGAGAAACCAGTAGAAACATCACCCTATATTGCTCAAATTTCTACCCAACCAATCCTTAATCAAATCGATGAAGCCTTTGTTTTCCCTGGGTTGATTGCGGGTATCATCGTACTCATATTACTGAGTATTTGGTCTTACACGAGTATTTATGTCATTACTCCAAATAACGAGGCTTTTGTGAGAACTGGCGGTATTTTTGTGAAAAAGAAAACGGTAGTTCTCAATGGTGGTTGCATTGTGGTACCAGGTTTTCATGAACTCACACGGGTACCGTTGCGAGAAATTTCCATTAATGTCGAGCGTACCGGTAAATTAGCAGTTCGTACTCAAGACTATTTACGGGCAAATATGCGGGTAACTTTTTATGTCTGCATAAATGCCAGTGAAGAAGATGTGCTAATTGCTGCCGCACGACTTTCCAGACAAGGTAAAATATCAGCAGAAGACATCACAGAAGCCCTAGAAACCCGTGCTGATGATGCCATTAGGGCTGCTGCGAAGAAGAAAACCTTGGCAGAAATTGATTCCGACAAGTTAGGATTTGCTGAAGAAGTTTTGAACTTGACTCAGCAAGACTTAAAGAAAGTAGGTTTAACTCTTAACAACATTGCAATTTCCGAAATCGAAGAAAGCGACACCTACGACACCAATAATTTCTTTGATGCTCAAGGAGTGCGTCTGCGTACAGAAACTATTCAACGCTCAATTCAACAAAAGCGTGAAGTGGAATTGACTACCCAAGTAGCTATCGAGCAAAAAGAACTAGATGCTCAAAAGCGATCGCTACAAATTGCTCAAGAAAAAGAAACAGCGGAATTAGAGCAAAAGTTGCAAGTTGAAGCCCTGACAGCACAAAGACAACGGGAAATTCAAGAAGCTAAAGATAAAGAAGCTGCAGCCACCCTTCGCAGCAAAATTTTGCAAGATAAATCGGTAGAAGAAGAGGAAATTCGCAAGAAATTATCTGTACAACAAAGCCAAATTGAAGCTGATATTGCCCTAGAAGACCGTAACAAAAAACTAAAGGTTACACAAATCCATCAAAAACAAGAAGCAGAGCTAGCAGAAGTTACCCGCCAACAAACCGTAGAGTCTAACAAGTTACAAGCACAAGTGCAAATTGCGGAGTCAGAAAAAGTTGCAAGACTCGCACAAGAAGAAGTCGCGATATCAATTGCTAACAAAAAACGAGAAACTTTTGTCGCACAAGCAGAACAAGCCAAAGCAGAAGAATCGGTTAAGACCGCCGGTGAAATCGAAAAAGCCGAACGCAGTAAGAGTCTATCTATAATAGCTGCCGAAGAACAAGCCCAAGAAAAAAATATTGGCGATCGCAACGTCATTGAAATTGATGCTTTTCGTCGTCGCAGACAAGCTGAAATTGCTCAACAAGCTGCAGAACTTGAAGCCGAGTCAATTCGTATTCTTGCAGATGCCGAACGCATTCGAGCTTTAGCTGAAGCTGAAGGTATACAAGCAAAAATTACCGCTGAAAATACCATTAGTCATGCCAGTTTAAGTGCTCAAGTTATCACTACCATCTGGCCAGAACTTTCAGATAAACTACCAGAAATAGTCAGCTCCTTGGCACCACAACCAGGAGTTTTAGGAAATATCAGAATTTATTCTTTTCCAGGGGCAAATAATAATGGCAAAGGCGTAGACGATATTAATAAGTTACTTCTATCAACCAGTGGTATTTCCATGATAAATAACCTACTGGAAGAAGGTAAATTAGGAGAATTAATATCTCAAATTGGGAAGTTAATACATCATCAAGATGCAGCAAAGCCAGAAACACACTTACAGAAGGTTACAGATAACATACCTGTACCCAGTTATAGCCACAATGACTCTCATGTTGATTCAGAAGCCGTAGAAAGTCATTACACTACAAAAGAATAACAGCTAAATTGATGTAAGTAGGTTATTAAGAAAAATCATAACTTGTTTGTAATAGCGCTTTAGCGCTAAAGCGCTACTACGAGCCAAATACGAGTATTTTATATTTATTTACATAGTTTACTTTTTTCTTGCCTACTTACTTAGG
>NZ_JASJDK010000164.1 GCF_030065675.1 Mastigocoleus sp. MO_188.B34
GGCACCGAAGTCCTGTCAATTTTTGCGTTAATGTTCTGTGTGGATTAATCGCTTATTGTCACCAACCTAAAAAGCCTAACCTTCATTTAGATTGGCTTTTACCTCAATCTGCTTAACCCGAACTCAGGTTACCTACGGTACGCTAATGACTTCCCCTCCTGGGGTGTTCACATCTCTCTGCTTCTTCAATGGAAGGGGGAGATATTTATTACCCAAGTCACAATTAGGCCGCGGTTAGTTAAGAATAAGATCATTAGGCAATATCAGGTGGTATCCGATTTACGGAATTCTTCTGTTCTAAAGTTTGCTGTAACAGCTTTTGAACTTCTAAACGTTTAATTTCTATTGCATTTTGAGTAGTGCCAGGAGTTTCAAAAAACACTATACTATCTACGGGTTCCAATGCGATTAATTGGAACAAAATGTGAACTACTGGAGTTGGTGCAGCTATCATAGATGGATCCGATGCCATTTCGGATTCAGTAAAAACATCTTTTGAGGTGGGGAAAGCGTAAACAACTCGTTTTTCTTGCTTGGGATTTTTACGATTACTCAATGTAGTTAAAACCCATTCTTCATGCATATTTTGCAGAATATAGTATTGGGAATGGCTTAGTTTTTCTGCAAGTGCGCATAATCCTGGAGCTATTGATTTTACTAATAATGGTGTGACTCCATCTTGGGGTGCATTATTAATTAATGATTTAATTTGTATTTGTAAATCCATAATAATTTGTTAATTAATTGTGGGTACTGGCTATAACATAAGAGGAAATGCTAATCATTTAACGAAAAATGGGAAGAATATATAGAAGCCAAGTAAATAATTTTAATTTGTCTGGCTTAAACTTAACTTCTTAAACATGAATTCCGTATCTAGTATTCACATTCATACAGTAAAACTTAGGTATGTTAGGGTCTTTTTATAAACGAAACTATGGACTCAGGCGCAACCACAACAATACAGGGAGAGCAATTTATCGGCGCAGAGGCGATATTTGAACCCCTTTTTCAGGAACTGAAATCTTCGACAAAAGCTTCAGAGAAAAATTGCCGCGATGTGGCAATGCGAATTGCTGTTGAAGTCGACAGGATTTGTAATGAGAGTAAACGCATCCAAGCATCTGGTAGTCTAGAAGAATCGGCTCGAACCTTATCTAAACATAGATTAGACCAGTGTTTGCGATACTATAAATTGGGTTCAAATCGCGGTCGAATTGAATTGCACAGTACTTTAAGTGCAATAGTTTATCGTTACATTAATCCTCCTCAAAAACAATTAAGTTACCAAGGAAGATTGACGATAATAGAAGATTTTCTTCAGAGTTTTTATCTGGAGACCCTAAATGCTTTCCGGCGAGAAACTCAAACTAGTTCGACTTATCGCCCACAAACACTTTTAGAATTAGCAGAATATATGGCGTTTAGCGAACGTTATGGTAAACGCCGAATTCCTTTACCAGGAAGACAACAGCAATTAATAATACTTAGAGCCCAAACATTTTCTCAGCAGCAACCTTTGGAAACTTGTGTGGATATAGAACAAGCTGCAGAAGGTGGTGGGAGTGATTCTGACGGATTTTGGGAAGATCCAGCAGTTCAACAATTGAGAACTACAATGGCTACTCAACCTGAGCCAGAACCTGAAGAAGAGACCCTACGTTCGGTTGTGACTGAAGAATTAATGAGTTACTTGGAAGAACGACAACAATCCGATTGTGCAGATTACTTCGCATTGCGTCTTCAGGATTTATCTGCTCAAGAAATTGAGACAATTTTAGGTTTGACCGCTCGTCAGAGAGATTACTTACAACAACGTTTTAAATATCACTTAATTCGTTTTGCTCTTTTACATCGCTGGGAATTAGTACATGAATGGCTAGAAGCTGATCTGCATACCAATTTAGGATTAACTCCTTTCCAGTGGGAAAAGTACCTGCAAAAGTTAGACCCCAAACAAAAATCTTTGCTCGAACTTAAGCAGAAAGGACAAACGGATGAAAAAATAGCTAAAGCTTTAGGGTTATCTATGGCACAACTCCAGAAGCGTTGGTTTAAAATTCTTGAACAAGCTTGGGAAATTCGTAACTCTTTAGTGTCCGGATCGCGTGCATCTACTCATGAATAGAGACTCAGAATCCTTACAACACCAAATACTCTGTTGGTTATTGTCAAATGACGATTTAACTGGAGATAACACATCGGTCGAATGTAAGGAAAATAACAGGCTTAATGATGCCTATTCACAAGCCGCCGCTTTAACAAGCGGTGCTTTTGAGTCGGAACTTAAGTCTCAAAACTTTAAATTGGGAGAAATTCCTACTGTGCAAGAACGTTTCCAAGCCGTACTTAAACGTCGGTTAAAAAACCAAATCCAAAGTCGTCCGCCACTTTTCCCTTGGGAGAGTAGTATAACTGAATACCCAGAATGTATTGACAATGCAGCAAATGCATTGGTTCCCTGTGGATCTTGGATGTTAAAACAGTCCAAACTCAATTTACCAATTGCTTTGCCAGAAAACATATTCAGTACCCTGGTTGAACGATGTCAAACACTAGTGGCTTCTTCCTTACCACTGGGAACTAAGTTAGTGCAAGCTGTAGAAAATTTATTTCCAGAAGAACCACAAGCACTTAACGATTTGGCTGGATTAGTACTCAGAACTCCATATCGTTCTGTAGATACTTTAGAGGTTGTACCAAATTTGGAGAATAATTACTCTGATTTGCAACGATCTCAAAAAATGGCTTTATCTTTGTTAGCAGCTAAGGAACTGTTAGAGAACATGACTCTAAAAGTTTCTACTACTCATTCCACTGTTGAAAGAGAATGGGAAACCACCGCAGGATTAGTAAACATTAGAGTTGAATACAAATCTCAAGCTGAAGAATATAGGAAGCTTTGTATTGAGTACAACCTACCAGCAGCAAGTACTTTAAAGTTGCTCTCCAGTAATTGTGAAGAAACCGTACATTCGGTTACTTCGGCATGTTTAAGCATAGATTTGAAACAGCAACAATTGGATGATTTTTATACATTGGAGCTTAATTGTCCAGAATTCGACCAAAATCCATTATTCATTGCGATTTTACCGATTGTTTAAATAAAATTACCAACGCTAGATTACTGAATAAATCATTTTTGTGTATAAAAGGTTATCCTGATGTTGAAACTTTCTTTGATTTTTTAGTAAAGCTGTTATTAGGGTAAATGCTCGGACCGATTAATTAAGCAAAATACTAGTTTAATATGTATTGATTTGCTTGACAAAGGAATCGAAGTTATTCCTTCGCTCGGATGGGCTAAAAGACCCAAAAATTGCAGCTTTACTTGTATACACATAAGCTGTTTTCTCATCATGATGTTCGATTTTTCCAGGATAACCAGGTTTTGGCGTCTACCGTTGAATAATTTTTGGCAGCAGCGTAGTGAGAAGTCATCCCCAAAACGAGTTGAAGATTCTACAAGTTTGCGGGTACTTGTACTAGCGTTGGTAATTGTGGCAATCGTTGCGATTGATATCGCTGCTGAAACAAAATACAGTTTGTGGGGCTTACCTTTATCAATAGTTGGTGCAATTTGGAGTTATTACCATCGCCATCAACGCAATATAACGATTAAGTTTTTTATTGCCATTGGTATGTTAGTGGCATTGGGAGCTTTTTTTGGGCGTTTGGTAGGTCATTTTAATGATACTCGCCTAGTATTAGCCCAATTGTTAATTCAACTTCAAATACTTCATAGTTTCGATCTGCCCCGTCGTAAAGATTTGGGCTACTCAGTTACAATTGGCTTAATTTTACTGGGTGTTGCAGCTTCAGTGAGTCAAACATTAGCTTTTGCTCCAATATTGCTAATATTCTTAGCAATTGCACTACCAACTTTAGTTTTTGATTATCGTTCCCGTTTGGGCTTAGGGGATTTTAAAACTAAAACTCAAGAACTAAAGTTTAGAGTTAGACAGAAACCTGGGTCACTACCTTCTTATTTTTTACTTTTCATCTTAATTATTGGATTGGGTTTAAGTATTTTTGCTGTTTTACCTAGATTTCCTGGTTACCAATTGCGTAACTTTCCAGTTAGTTCCCCAATAAAAATCAAAGAAAATTTGACTGGGAAAAGAATTTATAATCCTGGCTATGTTCGCCAGGGTAAAGATAACGACCTGGGTAGTAATGGTAAATTTGGTCAAGGAAAAATCGGAAAACCAGGAAAAATTGATGATTCTTTTTATTATGGTTTTAACTCTTCGATTAATCAAAATCTACGGGGTAAAATGACCCCCAAAGTAGTGATGCGAGTAAGATCGCAAGTGGAAGGTTTTTGGCGGGTACTTGCATTTGATCGCTATACGGGGAAAGGCTGGGAAATTACTCGTGATGACCAAGTAAAAACAATTAAACGTTCTCCTTGGTCTTACAAAACTCTTCTTTCTCTTGGTAATTTCCTTACTCCAACAAAAGAAGTTGTACAAACTTATACGGTTGTGTCAGATTTGCCTAATGTGATTCCTGCAATGGCTTATCCCAGAGAAATTTACTTCCCGACACCAACTGTTGCTGTAGACCCTGAGGGTTCTTTACGTTCTCCTGTGGGTTTATCTGAGGGTTTGACCTATACTGTTATTTCTGAAGTTCCTTATCGCGATCGCACTATTTTAAGAAAAGCTTCAACAAAATATCCAGACAGAATAAAAAAATCCTATTTACAAATACCCGAGTCAATTGCAGAGAAAATTAAGAGTCGTACTGAAGAAATTTTAGCCAACTATAATCGCGACCTAGTTGGAAAATCAGATAATACTTTAAATTCGACGTACGAAAAAGCTCTTTATTTAGCCCAGTATTTAAAACAGAATTATACAATTCCAGATAACCCTTTAAACTTACCTTATTTAGGAGAAAGGGAAGATCTAGTGGAAGCATTTTTGTTTAGGTATAAAGGTGGTTATCCAGATCATTTCTCCACAGTGCTTACTGTCATGTTGCGTTCTATTGGTATTCCAACTCGCTTAGTTGCGGGTTTTAGCTCTGGAAGTTTTAACCCTTTTACTGGAATGTATGTTGTTCGAAATACTGACGCCTATGCAATGACGGAAGTTTACTTTCCCAAATATGGCTGGTTTGCATTTGACCCCATTCCCTCTCACCCTTTAATTCCTCCTTCTATAGAAAAAACTCAAACTTTTACTGTTTTACGTCAGTTTTGGAATTGGGTTGCAGGTTGGTTACCTTCGCCAGTAACAGGTTGGCTCAATTACATATTTGAAGTTATATTTGCTTCGATAACATATTTCTTCTCTTGGTTAATTAATTTGTTTTTCCAAGGATGGTTTGGGGTTTTTACAGTTTTATTTCTTGCTATTGGGGTTACTTTATTTAGCTGGTTTAGTTGGTTGTTGTGGAAATATTGGTGCAACCAAATTACTCTAAATAAATTACCACCTATGGAACGCCAATACCAAAAAATGTTGCTGTTAATGGCAAAAAAAGGTGTCAACAAGCATTCCGCACAAACTTCTTTAGAGTACGCTCAAGTTATTTCCACATATTATTCACCAGCAATTGCAGCATTAATTGAGGATATATGTCGGAACTATGTAAAATGGCGTTATGGTTCTTATAATCCTGATGTGGATCAAATCCAACAAAAACTTGAACAATTGCAAAGAGATGTTGAAGATATTTCCCAGGACTTGAAGAGAAATTAGAAAAAATAATTCACATCATATAAAATTTCAAAATTTTTATGCAATCAACTGTGGTGATATTGATTGCATAAAAATAAAAATCCCACTAATTCTCGATCGAATTTTTACTTGGTGTTTCAATTGGGAAAAACACTTGAAAAAGCTACATGATAGATTAAAGTATATTTTATAACCCATAATCTAATTCAGCATTTCATTTTGGTATATTCCAATCGAAAGCTTCGCCGATATAAAGTTATAACTAGGATATCAAGTTATAACTAATTTTTTAGCGTTTACTTACGACGAGAACGCTGCTGGCGACGCTGTCTTTGCCGAGAAACAGCTTTACGCTTCTGTTTCTCTAATGGAGTTTCGAAGTGACGATTTTTCCTCATATCTTGGAATATTCCTGCACGTGAGACTTTGCGCTTAAATCTACGCAAAGCTGAATCTATTCCTTCATTTTCACCTAGTACTACTTGCGTCATTCTCGTTAATCCTTATATTTTTTACCGTTCAAAAGCCTGAGCTTTTTAAAATATCACACCTAAAATCAGAGCGAAAAAATATTTCCAGCAGTATCTAGCTTACACTTTAAGCTGCTGGAGTTTCTAGATAAATATTGCTTGAGAAATTCATATTCTCAAAGCGATGATTATCGCTTATTTTACTCCGTGATAGACCTCCCCTATCTGTGATGAGGTCTTGCTTAATTTACTTTTTAATTGTGTATTCATCCACAAAGCACAATTTTGCGCCTCAGTTATTGCATTCTCTCCCTCTTCAAATCTATTTAGGATAAAGGAGCAAGGCTCAGTCTTCCAATCATTTCCATATCTGTTACAAACTGAACCTGACTAACCTTAGCACGATTTACAAATACTTCTTCTAAATTATCTTTTGCAATCTGCTTAGATAAGGTAACAAAATAAATTGACATCCAGTGATTCCAATATGGTGTGTTGTAGAGACTCAGCTTCGGAGAAACGCTTCAAAGATTTATACGATTTACACAACCGAATTTAATCCTTATCGTTCCAGTATATAGCAATTATGGAAAAACTCTGAAACTTTTATTCAAGATGATGACAAAAAAGATAAAAAATATACCTAATTGCAGAGGATTATAATTAATTGGGAAAATTTACAATAAATTCCTAAATTCGTTGATAATCAAGCATTTGAATTAGTAGTAAATCTTATTATTCCCATAGAAAAGATAATCTTTTATTTTCATTGAATTGAGTTGTTATATAGAGGTTGATAACTACTCAAACTGCTCTAGGATTTTTTCTGCTTGTTCACATAAAATTTGATGGCACTTACCATTAGAAGCAATCAGTCCACCCCACTGATTAATATCACCGGTGTTGTAAGACAAACTCGTTCCATCAAAATGTGTAAAAGTTCCACCAGCTTCACTCAATATTAATTCGGGGGCTGCAAGGTCCCAATCTTTAGGTGCAGATTTCCCAGAAAGTGAAATATAAATGTCAGCATTTTGTTCCACTATTGCTGCAATTTTTCCACCAATACTCCCAACTGCTTTCTGATTTTTACAAGGTAAATTATTTAATAGATAATTTAATTTTTCATTCCGGTGGCTGCGACTAACGACTAAAGTTAAATCCTCTAAACTATCTTGTACAGAAACATTTAAAGATTTGGTGCAATTATCTCCTGTTGAACTACGTAATTCGAGAAATGAACCTTGACCTTTGATGGCGTAAAATAACTTTTCTGTTTCTGGTTGGGCTACAACTGCTAATATTGGTCGCTTATCCTTTACTAACGCAATATGAATCGCATATTCACCAGTTTTATTAATAAAATCTCGAGTTCCATCTAAGGGATCTATAATCCAAACCAATTCTTTACCATTAGTTGCTTGTTTTTGATAGGTTTCTTCACTTATATAACCAAAATCTTGACTGCCTAAAGCCGCTTGTAATTTTTCCACAATATATTTATTTGTTGCAGTATCAGCAACAGTTACAGGTTCATTTTGTTTATAATTCACCTCTAAATCTTGTTTGTTATCTCCACGATAATAGCTGCGGAGTATATCTGTTGCTCCCCAAGCAATACCACGAGTAATAGTTAAAATTTCCTCTAAAGTTTTCATTAATTTTCCTTTTAAGCAAAAGATTACGAACCTAGCTAGTAACTTTACCATGAGTATTCAGCAGGTGCGAATAATCAATGCTTACCAACAAATATTTAGATTGTAAATTCTTACAGAGGATTTATTCTCAGCTTGTTCATGATCACAATCACCAACTTAACCCATGGTGCTTTATTCTCTATTACTTAAGATAATTTTTATAGCTAACGCAAATAAATATACTTTTTGTTATGTTGCCATCTCAGTATAAGTATTTGAAAACTACGATGGGTTATTTTGAAGATTTCATCCAAAGACGAGTACCAAAAAACTTACAGGAATGGGAAGCAACATTTGCTGCTGAGGTTAATGCTTCTGTAAAATTTTTCCTCAATATAAAATGGCAAAATGCACCATGGAAAATATCACCTGCTCCTAGAGTATCGACCGCTTCGATTTTTGCTACCTCAATAGTGCCAGTTTCGCCTTGGGAAAAGTAATAAATAGGTTCTTCTCCTTGAGTTATGGCAATGTTGGGCACATTTAATGCTTGAATATAACTAGAAACAGCCTGAAAACGACTTTTTGTATCTTCTTTGGGTATATCTGGACAATTGGGTGGATAAAAATTACTAGAGCAAATAGCATAATCCACTTCAGGTAAAATCTGCTCAAAACCAGCTTTCCAACTACCACCATCAATGACTACAGGTATATTTTTAGCTTTTGCCATCTGGGCAATATGCAGCCCTACTATCATTTGGTGCCCGTCAATTAAAACTATATCTACATTGTCTAAAATATTATCTGGAATATTTTGTGCGTTTATTTGGGTTTTAACAGCATTAATCGATATGACAGCACGTTCTCCTGTGGCTTCAGTAACAATAATTGAAGAAACTGGTAGTGAATTATTGTTATCAGGAGCTAGATCGGTAACAGTAACTTTGTAATCCTCTAAATCCGTACGAACTAGTTGACTCATTGGATGAGAACCAATAACCCCTACAATTGTGCCTCGATCTCCCAAATGGTTGAAAGTTACTGCTGCGTTAGTTGCTGGACCTCCAGTTGCAACTGTATAGTCAGCAGCAACAATTTTTTGGTTGTGCTTGGGAGGTGACTCGGCAAGATAAATCAAATCTAAGGTAAGTAAACCAACAAATAACCCATGTTTTTTCATCTTTCCTCACTGTGGTAAATAATTGCTAATGACAAATGACATAAAAATTGGTAGTAGATAATTACTAATAGGTGATTGGTAATAGATAATTGAGATTAATACCTTAAAATTTTTTGAATTATGATTTTTTAATGGAAATTACAGCAGGAACACTTTATGTTGTCGGTACCCCAATCGGCAATTTAGCAGATATGACATTTCGAGGCGTACAGGTTCTGCAAAATGTAGATTTAATTGCGGCAGAAGATACCCGTCATACAGGAAGGTTACTACAACATTTTCAAATTAAAACTCCCCAGATAAGTTATCACGAACATAATCGCAGTAGTCGTATTCCAGAATTATTGCAACACCTCAATAACAATAAATCCTTAGCTTTAGTTAGTGATGCCGGAATTCCTGGAATTTCCGATCCTGGCTATGAATTAATTTCGGCTTGTATTTCTAAGGGAATTTCTATTGTTCCCCTTCCTGGTGCTTGTGCTGCAATTACTGCATTAAGTGGATCTGGCTTACCTACAGATAGATTTATATTTGAGGGTTTTTTACCAACAAAAAGAAAGCAACGACAACAAATATTGGAATCTTTACAAGGGGAAACTCGAACTTTAATTTTTTATGAGTCACCGCATCGCTTGCGGGAAACTTTAGAAGATTTTGTTGCTGTTTTTGGAGAAAATCGCCATTGTGTGGTAGCACGAGAAATAACTAAATTGTATGAAGAATTTTGGCGGGGTTCTTTGAAGGAAGCGATTTCCCTTTATCAAGAGAAACAACCTCAGGGTGAATATACTCTTATTCTTGAAGGAACTTCACCTAATCAAACACAACTTTCTGAAGCACAACTTAAAATAGAATTACGAACGTTGATTGCTCAAGGAGTGTCGCGATCGCAAGCTAGCCGTGAATTAGCAAAACTGACTTCTATATCTCGACGTCAACTTTATCAGTTAGCTTTAGATATTAAAATAGCAGAAGAGAAGTAAAAGTATTTAGTGAAGAATAACCCAGAAATAGATGCATGTTTTAACATTGATAAATTTGGGGAGCAAACCTTCGATATTTTGAATACTTGGGGTATTAATTATGTTTTTACCAAATTATGCTTTTGTATTATTCCTAACCTTGAGAATAGTAATTTACAACTAGAGTTTTATGCTCAACAAACCTTTTCCCAACACCAGGGAACCAAGCAAAATTCAGAAAAATTGAGTAAACTTATACATTGAATTCATCTTTCACAGATTTATCTATTTTTGGGTAAGTTTGTCGAGATATTTAGAAGCGGTTAATATTACAAGTGTCAAAAATAAGAAAAAGAGGGAAGTTCGATAATGACCCAAGTGGTTTTAGGAGAAAATGAAGGAATAGATTCAGCATTGCGCCGTTTTAAGCGTCAGGTTTCCAAAGCAGGGATTCTTGCTGATGTGAAATATCATCGTCACTATGAAACTCCTCAGGAAAAACGCAAACGGAAAGCAGTTGCTGCTAGGCGTAAACGTCGTTACAAATAAACCTGCCTTCACTTTATTTGATGATGGATGATGCGGACTAATTTTTAACTAAGTCTCAGCAGGTTATTTTTTATAATTACAGATATTAAGATAAACTCACCTCACCCCTGCTAGGGGTGCTTGGTGTTTGCTTTTTGGAATGATTAAAATTTTGGAGATTTAATCTTAATCTTCAGGAATTTGAATAAATTTTGCATTACAACGATTCATTGCCTTTTCCACACCTTGCCTGATGCATAATTCGGTACATTCGACAACAAAGTCTAATATCTCTGGCAAAATTTGGTTTTCAACTGGCGAAAAACGTCCGAGAACATGAGATACTGTATGCTTGTTGCTATTGGAAACAGCAGCTTTACTTGGTTTGCCAATACCAATTCGCAAACGGGGAAAATCCTTAGTCCCAAGGTGAGAGATAGTACTTTTTATCCCATTGTGTCCGCCTGCAGAACCAGATAAACGCAAACGAGTTTTACCTATCGGTAAGTCTAGTTCGTCGTAAATTACTAAGACAGATTCTGGAGAAATTTTGAACCAATTTATGGCTGCGCTAATTGCTTCTCCTGAATTATTCATATAAGTCAATGGTTTAAGTAAACGGATTTTTTCGCTTCCAAAACAGGTACCTTCCCCATATTCTGATTTAAATTTCCGATTTTGCGCCAAAGGAATTTGCCAATGTTTTGATAAAGCATCGATCGCTGCGAAACCAATATTATGGCGTGTTTTATCATACTTTGGTTCTGGATTTCCTAATCCAACGATGATTCTGGGAATTACTAATTCTTTCTTAGTTGCTTCACTCACTTTTGTACTTTCATTGGTCATCAATCGATTTTCTGTCGATACACTGTATTTAATTAATGATAATTGCTTGAAGAGAAGGTTTAAATATTTAAATAAAGCCTTTCTTTAGATAATCGTTAATTCACTCTATTTTGTCCAAAATAGAAGAAAATTAATAGGTATTTTAATACAAGATTTAGAATTTATCTCTTCTAATTATTATGATTTTAGTTCATATTAGCTATTGACATTATTAATCACCGATCTAAAAGTTTGAATTTTACTATAAATGCGAGTTAGTGTAAGCTTACAACTTATTTTTAACAGAGTAAGAGGGAACCACAAAATCAAAAATTTCTCAGGCAAAATTTTTAAGGTTCCCTCTATAAAACAACCAAGTTCTAATGAAGTTGGAGAATTTCGGCTAATTTTCTTAAAAGAAGATCCAAAGAGTAAATCATTACTCGTTAGTCTGCTAGGGATTCACTGTTCCCATAAAATAATTAAGCATCAGCAGCTTCTACAAGACCGTAAAATATACCTTGAATTTTAACTTCTTTGGGATCGCCAGCACCTAAATCTGTGTCAGAAGGCTGTTCGCTGATAAATGTTCCAGCAATTTCGCCTGTATCACTGTTTACTTTAGAAATGGACAAAGACATTTCTCCATTCAAAACTTCAGTACGCTTCACGTTTGCACGAAGTAATTCTTCATCATCTGCTTGGGCAGGAAGAGCTACTGCATTATCATAGCCAGTAGCAACACCACGACCTTTGGGATCGAGGAAAGTTGCACCACGGTATGAAGGAACTCGAAAAGCACCTTTAAAATCAGTTGAAGTATTAATGCTGGTTAATCCAGGTTGTGATTGACCTGTAAAACCTTTAATAGTAAAGAGGAAAGGTATACTCTCGCCACCAGGAAGTTTTACGGTAGTTGCTTGAAAGTCAAAACCTTCTCTTTCTTTAAAAGTTAGACTACCATCAGAGTTAATAATTAAATCGCCTTGAATCTGATCCAAACTAGAAGTTTTACGAGTCAATAATTTTCCTGCTACAAATTCAGCCTCTTGGCGTTTGTTTGCTGGTTCTTCTTTGACAAAGTAATCTGTTGGTTGTAAACAAAGTTCTTTAATTTTATAAGATTTGTTTGAGTCAATAGGGATTGAACCCCGACTAGTTTCTGAGAGTTTGGGACATATGTTTGCTAAACCTGTATTTCTAATTTGGTCGTAGCTTAGTACATCATTGCTCCCAGCTGTTGGACTATCGCTACAAGCGGTGAGAAACCCCAGACATAAAGCTAAGACAGCAACAAGTAAAGTGCGAAACCTCATGGTCAACCTCAATGTCAAAATTTAATATCTAAGTTGTCAAATTACTCTGCTAAACATACTTAAACGTATCATGTTTGTTCTTAGCAGGGTGTAATACCCAATTTTTATGGCTATTTAAGCCAGATCATACGATTTTTTTTAACTCAAAATCAAAACATCATGCCACTACTTGGAGAAAGTGATCGGGTTTTTAGTTGAACAATCGTGAATGTGCTAATTTTTAGCTTAATACCCAAGGGGTACTAAAATAATAGGAATTTATGATTTGATGGCAATTTTGGACTGGCAATTTTTCTACTGTTAATTGTTAAGTTTTTATACTTAAGGCTAAGATCTGCGACTCCATCGTTCTTCACGCAAGCGTGGGAATAAATCCATTAAATATTTGACTGTAGTGCAAGGGTATCATGTATTACTTTGTAATACTGTTTGCATTACCCAAATAAGATCTGAGTGATAATTGAAATTGATTGTGATGATTGAAATTGATTGTTAAGAAAAACTACTCTGGTTACAAGTTAGTTCTGTTCTGTCATTTTATAATCTCATATTTACCCTAGTTTAAGTGAGTTAAAAGCTCTGATTGGGAGATAATGAAAGCTATAAGCATAAAAATAGTTTTTATTCTCTATATAATCAGTAATTTGAGTTATTAGAGTTATTTAAAGAGTAAATATAAGTCAAATACTGGCAATACCTATGTTCATTTGATTTATAATCATGCTTTGTTCTTTGCAAGGTTGAGTATCTTGCATTACAAGAGATTCCGAATGTGGAAATCTAAGGTTAAAAGTTAATTTTTGATTGGATAGCACCGTCGGGATTTTATATATTTCCCAAATTTTCTATTTGCACAAAACCTCATGCAAGCCCTAACAGAATAATAAATATTAGTAAAAGTTTACTAATTGAGTTGACAGGAATACAATTATGTATATAGATAAAAGTTTTGAACGTGAAAATTTATCCCAAAAACTGGAAGAAATAACTTCCGCCATTGGTGATGCAGTTGAATTTTGCCAAGGAGATACTATTGCACTTCTAAGTTTGTTAAGAAGGTTGGAAATATTACACCGTGAAATTTGCGAAGGGGAATTTCAACGGAGTTTACCCGATAATCGTCATGCACTTTATGCATTATTGCGTGAAATTGAATCAGAGGGTGGATGGCCTTACATTGAGAGGATGAGGCTGCAAGATTTATTGTCAAATTTAGAAACAGAGTAATACAGATTTCCTCTGTAAACCCCTTTAAATTTAAGTAAAAAAATACTTTATGTTTTGGGGGTCGGCTGTTTGATACCTTGGCAAAGATGACGATCACTGTGGAGAACATTGTGGTTGTGGTTCAGGTAGTTTTTTACCCATCCGCAACCGCGTACTAATAGGTTATCTAAATCTAAATTCCAGAGAATAATCTTATTGTCATCGCTTGCGGATGCTAATGTGTTTCCATCAGGGCTGAATTTCACGTTGAGAACCCGACTTTGGTGACCATTGAGAGTTTTAATCAGCTTACCATCGCGATTCCACAATTTAACTGTGTTATCAAAACTGGCGGCAGCTATAATCTTGCCATCAGGGCTAAAGTTAACAGCATTTACGCTTTCGCTATAACCTTTAAGTAATCTTTTTAATAGAGTGCCATCTCTTCGCCATAGAGCAATGGTATTATCCCAACTTGCAGAGACTAATAAGTTATCGGTGGGACTAAAGCTCGCACTCAATACCCAACTTTCGTGGGGAAAAGTTTTCAATAATTTACCATTACGCTGCCAAATCTTCACCGTTTGGTCGTCACTAGCGGAGGCTAAAACTTTTCCATCTGGGCTAAAAATTACCTCATTGACCCGATCTTTATGACCTTTGAGAGTTGCAATTAGCTTGCCTTTCATATCCCAGATTTTGATAGTTTTATCTTGACTTGCTGATGCAATTAACTCTCCGTCGGGGCTAAAGCTAACGCTATTAACATTATCGCTGTGTCCTACAAGTGTTTTGAGCAAAGAACCATTGTATCGCCACAGTTTAACTGTATTGTCATTGCTCCCAGATACAACTATTTTCCCCTTGGGATGGAAACTAACGCTTTTGACTGAGTCTTTATGTCCTTTTAAAGTCTTATAAAGACTACTTTTTAAATGCCACTCTTCCCGTGCTATTTGCCACAGTTTGACCGTTTTATCTTCACTAGCGGATGCTAGCATTTTGCCATTTGGGCTCCAGGAAAGATTTAAAACTCCTTGTTTATGCCCTTCGAGAATGGGTAGCCTTGATGAAGTCAAACTTTTCAAATCCCAAAGTTTTAAGCTTTTATCTACACTTGCAGAAGCCAGTACTTTACCATTGGGACTTAAAGATAAACTAGTCACAGTATCACCATGACCTTTAAAAGTTTCGATTAATTTACCATTGGCAATATTCCAGAACTTAATCGTATTCTCTTCACCACCGGAGATTAAAGTTTGGTTATCAGAGCTAAATTGCAGGCTAAAAACTATATCAACTTCGTTGAAGGTTCGATAGGGAATAAATTGACTATTTATTTGGCTGTTATTGAACTGCCCATTTTCTCTTTGCCAAATTCTAACTTTTCGATCTCGACCTGCAACCGCCAAATATTTACCATTAGGACTAAAAGTGACAAATGTTGTTCCTCCCGGACGTTTTGGTAAAGTTTTGAGCAAATTACCATTACGTTGCCAAATCTTTACCGTTCCATCTTCACTTGCTGAAGCAATTAATTTAGCATCGGGGCTAAAAGTCACCCAGTTAACCCATCCTTGGTGTCCCTTAAGAGTTTTAATTAGGTTGCCGTTATTTTGCCATAGTTTAATGGTGCCATCTTTACTTCCAGAAGCCAACGTTTTGCCATCTGGACTAAAATCTATAGCATAAATCCAATCTTTATGCCCCTTAAGGATTTTGTGGGGTTTGGAATCAAATTTCCTACTTTTTGAATTTAATCGCCAAAGTCTAACTGTTCCATCAAAGCTA
>NZ_JASJDK010000165.1 GCF_030065675.1 Mastigocoleus sp. MO_188.B34
TCTTACGATGACTTTAGCATCCATACCGCTAGCTCTGGTCTTTGGGGTAAATTTAACGAAGATGTTGTCACCAAAGTCAGTGGTACCATCAAAACTCGCAGTAACTCTAGCTCCAAATCTCACGAAACATCTGCAGGTGTTCGTTAATTAGTAAATTAATTTCTAAAATCAACACCTTCCTGTTAGGACGCTTAGGCGTCCTATGAGTTTCCAAACTTCAGTCTCAATAATACTTTAATTAAAAATGAGACAAAATAAGGGATTGGCTTCATTAAAAAACATGAAAAAAGTTCTTGGCTTAACTATTCTCACCTTTTTGATCGCAACCCCTGCTTTAGCTGGTGAAACTTTCGTCCGCAATGAGTGGACAAATAGCCATAGCAGAACAGTAACTGATTTAAATATCGATTCTAAAACTATTTCAAATCGTTACGAAAAATACAGTACTACAGCAGATAAACTTTCTATCCAAGGTCGGATTATACCTGGTAAAACAGGTATATCCTCCAAAGCCTATGAAGACTATACTGTACATAGGTCTAGTTCTAAACTTGAGGGTAAATTTAACGAAGATATCGTTACTAGAGTGTTAGGTACCGTAAAAACTTACACTGATGTATATACCGAATCTCACGAGACAACAGCTGGTATCCGCTAATTAATATACTTGTGGTTCAAATTATCTTCAATCCAATCTTAAAGCTTAATGTGATTTAACTTGATGTGATTTAAAGTACTCTAGGGCGGCTAACCGCCCTATTTATTATGAAAGATTCAATTTTTTTATCTGTTGCTATTTTCGGCTGTATTGCTTTTATTTATTCTCATAAAGATTTTTTCTTTAAGCAGTTTCCTCATTTTTCTGCTAACTCTACATTTAGTTTTTCCAATGGACTTTTTCCTAATCGACGAATTCCCGGTCAAATTCCTACTCAACCAATCCAAACTCAGAATAGAAAATATAAACCTCAAATTCGACGAGATTTATACAACTCTATATCTGAAGGAATGTCCTATGATGAAGTTCGCTCCATTATTGGCTGGGATGGAATTTTAATTTATACAAATGACCTCGGTGATGGTGGTAAACTAATTACAGAAAAAATCTATCAATGGAACGATCAAGATATTTTTTCACCAAGTTATAACCCTCAAGGAGCAGGTGACTTAAATCCGTATTGGAGTGTAACCCTGCAATTTCAAAATGATGCTCTGGTGGGGAAAAGTTTTTATAATTTACAACAACCTGAATAGAATTTAATTAATGATTTTTGAGTGATAAGTTATGAATTGACTAGTATTGATTGAAAATTTGGTTTTATTATTCGTCAATTCCCAATATCTAAAATTTTACTTTACAAGATTTCACATTTTTTTAAACCACTCATAAAATAGGCAAAGCGGGATAATGGATAATAAGTAACAAATAATCAATCATGCAAACATCTTCGATCAATAATACCCAAAAATTGCAACTATCACCTTTAGATATACCATCCCGGTTGCTGTTGGGACCCGGACCATCAAATGCTCATCCAACTGTGCTCAAAGCCATGAATACTGCTCCTGTTGGACATTTAGATCCAGCTTTTTTGACACTAATGGATGAGATCCAATCCTTACTACGCTACACTTGGCAAACAAATAACCCCATGACCATAGCAGTAAGTGGTACAGGTAGTGCAGCCATGGAAGCCACGATCGCAAATGCTGTAGAACCTGGTGATGTGGTATTAATTGGTGTTGCTGGATATTTTGGTAACCGTCTTGTCGATATGGCGGGTAGATATGGTGCTGATGTCAAAACAATGACAAAGCCTTGGGGTCAAGTATTTAGTTTGGATGAAATTAAGCATCAATTAAACACTCATCGTCCGGCTATATTAGCCTTAGTTAATGCAGAGACTTCCACAGGTGCAAGACAACCATTGGAAGGAGTAGGTGAATTATGTCGGGAAGTAGGTTGTTTATTATTAGTGGATACTGTTACCAGTTTAGGTGGGGTACCTTTATTTTTGGACGAATGGGGAGTAGATTTGGCTTATAGCTGCTCTCAAAAAGGTTTGGGTTGTCCTCCTGGTGCTTCACCTTTAACCATTAGTCCTCGAGCTATGAGCAAAATCCAACAGCGTCGTACTAAGGTTGCTAACTGGTATTTAGATGCAACGTTACTACAAAAATATTGGGGTCAAGAACGCACTTATCACCATACTGCTCCAATTAATTTATACTATGCTTTGCGGGAATCTTTACGTTTAATGGCTGAGGAAGGATTGGAAAACTGCTGGAAGCGCCATCAAGAAAATGCCGAATATCTCTGGGATAAATTAGAAGGGTTAGGACTAAGTCTACACGTAGAGAAAGATTTCCGTTTACCTACCCTTACCACCGTACGCATTCCTCAAGGTGTGGATGGCAAGGCAATTTCACAAAAATTATTAAACGAATATAATATTGAAATTGGTGGCGGACTGGGAGAACTTAAAGGTCAGGTGTGGCGAGTCGGGCTGATGGGTTTCAATAGTCAAAAAGAAAATGTAGATCGACTTATAGAAGTCCTACAAAAAGTTTTACCGTAAATATCGGATTTCCTTCTAGAAATTGAAGTGATTCATTTTACTTCCAGTTCCGAAATTCGATCTCCAATGGGTCATCTCCATTCCCTAACCCAATTTCCAAAAAAATGATTTTTTCATAGTAGAAATTAATATAATGCTCTTTATGAGCATCTCCCAATCACTTAAAAAATCTCACAAACATAACCGTCATCGTGAAAGTGATTGGCGGTTATTTTTGCGACTGGTACCCTATGCCCGTCGTTACCAGAAAACACTGGCACTGTCAATGTTGCTGCTAGTACCTTTAGCAGTGTCAAATGCCTTACAACCAATAATTATTGGGCAAGTTATATCTTTAATTCGCGGTGAAGACAGTGCTTATGAATTTCTGAAAAATTTGCCCTTATTACAAGGCTTAGGGATTTTACAAGGAGTTTTATTATTTACAGTTCTTTTTCGTTTACTATTTCAAGGTTTTCAAGGATTTCTAGTTCAAAAAGTCGGTCAACAAATTACAAACGACATCCGTCAAGATTTATTTCATCACGTTACATCTTTGGCTGTACGTTTTTTTGACCGTACACCTGTAGGTAAATTAATTACCAGACTTACCAGTGATGTCGAAGTTTTGGGAGATGTTTTTTCCACCGGAGCGATCGGTATTGTATCGGATATATTCTCGATGCTGGTAATCATTGGGTTTACTTTTTATACTCAGTGGCAATTAGCTTTGTTGTTATTATTAGTTCTTTTACCGGTATCAGCATTAATAGTTTATTTTCAGTACCAGTATCGTCAAGCTAATTACAAATCCAGAGAAGAGCTTTCGGGGCTAAACTCCACATTACAAGAAAATATTGTTGGTATTAATGTAGTGCAATTATTTCGGCGAGAAAGATTCAACTCGCAGTTATTTCACAATGTCAACAAGCGTTATGTAAAACAGGTCGATAAAACTATTTTTTATGATTCGGCAGTATCAGCTACCCTGGAGTGGGTTGCTTTAATTGCAACTACAATTATCCTGTGGGCTGGTGGCTGGTTACTTTTAGAAAAACAATTGGATTTTGGTACCATATCAACATTTATTTTCTTTGCTCGTAAGGTATTTGAACCTCTACAGCAATTTGCAGAAAAATTTACAGTCATTCAATCCGGTTTTACAGCAATTGAAAGGGTGAGTGAAATTTTAGATGAACCGATAGAAATTCGCGATTTAGAAAATCCTCGATTCTCCATTTTTGATTCCCAATTGGGGTATGTTGACGAACTGAATAATCACGAACAAGCATCAAATGATAAACCAAAGTTAGGCGAAATTCGGTTTGAAAATGTTTGGTTTGCTTATAAAAATGATGATTATGTAATCAAAAACTTAGACTTTACTATCCACCCTGGTCAAAAAGTAGCTTTGGTTGGTCCCACAGGTGCGGGTAAAAGTTCAGTTATTCGCTTGTTATGTCGCCTTTATGAACCCACTGAGGGGCAGATTTTAGTAGATGGTATTGATATTAGAGAAGTACCACAAGCCGAATTAAGGCGATATATGGGAGTAATTCTCCAAGAAGGATTTTTGTTTGCTGGCGATGTTAAAAGTAATATTAGCTTGGGGGATAGTTACAGGATTGAAGAAATTCAACAAGCAGCAGCAAAAACAAATGTTGATAAATTTATTGAAAAGCTACCCCAAGGTTATGATAGTGAATTACGGGAAAGGGGAACTAATATTTCTAGTGGGGAAAAACAACTTTTAGCTTTCGCTCGTGCTGCGATTCGCAACCCTCAGATTTTAGTTTTAGATGAAGCTACAGCTAATTTAGATGTAGGGACAGAAGCTTTAATTCAAGATGCTTTAAATGAACTTTTGCTAGATCGTACGGCTATTATCATCGCCCATCGTCTTTCTACTATCCGCAATGTGGATCGAATTTTTGTTTTAAAGACTGGAGAATTGATCGAGCAAGGAAGTCACGAGGAATTATTAGAACAGGGAGGAATGTATGCAACTCTCCATAATTTGCAGATGTTGGGAACTTCTGAGCAAAGTAAGCAAATTACTAAAAGTTAATTGGTAATGGCTAATTGGTAATGGCTAATTTTCGATAAGCTCGATCACTGATGCTCAAATATTCTCCCACCAATGACAGGGGCTAGAAAAATCGTAATAATCATGGTGGGATTAAATACAATAATTTGAGTGTCTTGCAGAGGTTAAGTTGTGGATCCAATTTTAGAAACAGCGAAGAATTTACACGCAGAACTACTAGATTTCATATTATCTGCAGAGGACGATCTTGCGACAGCATTGGAAACTTTTAGCGCTGAGCAGTTAGCTAAATTTTCCCAATCTCAGTACCAAGGAACATCTCAAAATGAGATGGTAGTTTCTATGTTTATTAATGAGGGTGTGGTAAATGACAAAACACCAATAGATATTTTCCTTACAGAACACCCAGAATTATCTGACATCCAAAACCAACTTATTCAAAATTGGCGACGAAGTTTTGTTGGGTTATTTGCTGTGACCCAAATTTTATCCGATGGTTTTGAGTTAATGAATTGGATGACTGCTAAAAATTATACTCTTAAACCCAAGAATGAATCGGAAATACAGCTACTTGCAAGGGTTAAAGATGGTGAAATCTTATTGACTCGTATTTCTCCTGTCACAGATAGTTACTGGATGTTTTCTGGTCCAATAACACTAATGGGTAAATTAGGTAAACCCAAGCTATCAGTGGCGATCGGTAATTTTAAACAACATTACAAAAATCATCTGTATGGCGATGCTCCAGAAATGTTAGAAGAAGCATGGGTGTCAGTGGAACGTTACCATAAATCGTTCACAGAGTTCTTTGGAAGTGATGAAGTCACTTTATCTGGGTACAAATTAGAAAAAAAATTAGCAGAATTTCAAGATCGGATCACGCAAAATAAGTTAGATGCTGCGGGAATTGATAGTTCTAAATCCCTATCTGAATTAGCTCAAGAAGCAGGTGTTTCCCAAGAGGAAATTCAAGAGACTGCAGAATCAATTGGTATTGATGGTAAAGTTGCAAAAAAACTATTCAATGCTGATAGTAGCGCAAAAATGGTTTTACCAAAAGTCGAGTTACCAAACCATCTGAAAAAATTAGAACAAGTAACTGTAATTAATCATCCTCGTTGGGGACAAGTATTTTTAGCAAATCACGCAAAACTTAAGATTTTTTTAACAGAATCAGATGGGCAAAATAATCCCGATTTGGAAAAATTAATCAGAGAATATTTAGAATCTCCAGAAATTAATACAGCTATTTGGCAACGTCTTAAGAATGAATACCCAAAGCAATTAGAAAATGTTTTGCAAGTAGTATTAAAACGTCCAGAGTTCAATATAAAAGCAGATTTAGAAGATTTGTTAAGACAGTTTGATAAATCCGAACAACCTGAATTACCAGAAATTGCTAGCGTACCTATACATTTACATAATTTATTTCAAGAAGCATTAAGAGAAGTTAATAAAAAACAGAAATCAAAAAGTAAAGGTAAGGGTAAATCCAAAGCAGGTTTTGGCTTTAAATCTTAATTAAATAGCTTGGAATACAAATTTATCTATCTTTAGAATAGTAATTTTGCTTCAAATTGTAGAGATAAACCTTGCCCAAAATTGCTATTCTAGTTTATAGATAACTAGTTGATTATCAAAAATCACATCTTCTATAATCAGAAATGTTAGCGCGTCAAATTTCGGTTTTACTACTAAGCGATCGTTGATAGTATTTCGTTCAGAAGTTTGTATTAAATTACATATCAGTATAAACAAACAAAAACATTAATTTAGGGAGAAAAATATGAATATTATTGCTTGGGTCATTTTAGGTCTGATTGCTGGAGCAATTGGTAAAGCTATTTACCCCGGACACCAAGGTGGTGGAATTTTTGCAACTATGCTATTAGGAATAGTAGGAGCTTTCTTAGGTGGTAGTTTAATGACTTTACTAACCACGGGAAAACTCACGCTAACAGCAGCCACTTTAAGTATTCCGGGAATTGTGGTTGCAGTTATTGGTGCGATTATTGCAATCTTCTTGTGGGGATTAATGACTAAAAGTAACGCTTAAGAAGTTGCACATATAACCTTCAAATATAAGGTTTGGTCTTAGCCCAAATAACCGATAAAAACATAGATGAGATCTGTAAAGACGTAGCATGCTACGTCTTTACAAATGATTTTTGGTGCAAAATGCAAAATAATAGCGAACAATAGTGGCTATTGAAGTTCAAGGTCAATAACTTAAAGGTCAATAACTACTCTAGATGACTTCGGTTTACAAACACAAATTAAAACAGAACCTTCGTCTGGAGTACCAGTTGGAGGCTCTTCATATTCAACTTCCCCTTCATTAAGGGCACACATACAAGTGAGGCAAATACCTTGACGACAACTAAAATCAGCATCAATTCCATTAGCTTCAGCAAATTCTAGGATACTACCATCACTATCTTGCCAATTTAGGGTTTTACCAGATTTGGCAAAAACTATTTCTGCATTACGCTCATTTCCAATATTTTGTACATTTGTATCTTTAGTTATGGTGTTTGTTTTTGCACCTCCACCAAAGGATTCAAAGAAAACTCTATCTTCTGCTACGCCCCATTCCTTAAGTCCTTCCCTCAGGGATTGTAAAAACGGTGGAGAACCGCATAAAAAATATTCTGCATCCTGGGAGCCATATATCTTTTCTATCTCCGGAGCTATGGACTGTTTAATTAACTCCGCATCAACATAACCCACACTTTGATATTTCCCGTTATCTTCGGCTTCGGGACGACTGTAACGAAAATGAATTTGGAGATTGGAATGTTGTTGAGCTATCGCCTTGATTTCATTTTCAAAAGCATGAAACTTACCATTTCTCGCACCATGGACAAACCAGAGATGTCGCGTGGAGTTAAAATTTTTGCAAGCTTTTGCCATACTCATCATTGGAGTAATTCCAACTCCATTACTGATTAGTACTGCAGGTAAAGATTTATTGAGATCCAAGAAAAACTTACCTGCAGGTGGTTTGGCTGGAATTATGGTACCTTCTTGAACCTGATCGTGCATAAAATTAGAAGCTACACCGGGGGGAAAATCAGAATTTTTCGGTGCTCCCTCTCGTTTAATAGAGAGGCGATAATAGGTACCACTTTCTGAATAATCGGAAAGGGAGTAAGTACGAATTACAGGTTTATCTTTTTCGGGTATATCTAATTTAATTGTCAGGAATTGACCGGGTTTAAAGCCGGGTATACTACCTCCATCTTGGGGTTTAAGATAGAAGGAGGTAATTTCTTCACTTTCCTTAACCTTGCGAATCACTACGAAATTACGCCAGTCTTGCCAAACTGCAGTGTTTTTAGGTTGCTGTTCCTCGCTTGATGAGACTCGATTAGATGTTTGATTCGTTCTGGTTAAATTAGTTTTACTTGTGGTCACCAAACCAAATACAGCACCACATCCAGCTGCTAACAGGGAACCATAAACACCCATTCTGTGAATAGATTCATCTTTGGGTTTGGTAAAACCAATCAATACAGCAGATGTAATTATTACTGCGGAAAAAGCTGCTGTTGCACCTGCGATACTTCTAGTTAAAGGATTTTGGATTTTTCCCAGACTGTCAAGCATGATACCCCAGAAAAAGCAACGATCCAGCTCAATGTACCATTTCGTATCAAAAAAATATGTTACAGTGCGTTACTCAGTGAGTTACTCAGTGAGAGTATAATACTAAGGCAGTCAATCTCAATAACTGTTAGAAAAGTATATTAACTGAGCGATCGCCACTAACTTGACAAGGATAAGCGTTTAGAGACTCTTTTTGTTACTGCTAAATTTGTTGATAATAATTTTTCTGCAGATTGTTTGATTTTTTCAACTAAAGCCGTACCTGCTGTTTCTGGGGAACCTGTATTAAAAGGAGGTGCGGGATTATATTCCAATATTAACTGCAATCTTTTTGCTGTATCTTCATCATAAAGTTGAGCAGCAATTACTAAAGCAAAATCAATTCCTGCTGTAACTCCACCACCTGTAATCCTGTTGCGATCGATTACAACTCTTTCGGTAGATACTTCAACTCCCAACATTTTGAGATAATCCCGAAAAAGCCAGTGACAAGCGGCTCGATATCCTTGTAATAATCCAGCTGCGGCTAAAATCATTGAACCAGTACAGACGGATGTAATATATTTTGCATTCTTCGCTTGGGATTGTAAAAATCCTAGTACTTGCTCATCTTCCATTATTTCTGCTTGTGCCATACCACTACCAGGTACGGAAATAACATCCAGTTGGGGACAATCATCAAAAGTAGTACTGGGTAAAATTTTCAATCCTTCAGAACTTGTTACCGCTTCTAAGGACTTCCAGATTAGGTGAATAGCAGTATTGGGAAAAAGAGCAAAAACTTGATGGGGTCCAGTGAGATCGAGCTGTGTCATACCGGGATACATGACGAAACCGATATGATATTTCACTTCATCATTCATCTTTAAATTACTCTTAACATTGCTTTACACACTATGCTAGAAGTAACAACACAGCTTGAATAGTACCCAAATGGGTAGATTAAATCTATTTTTCGTATACATCTAATGGTAGCTAATTAACTCAATAAAATGATCTTGATCGCAACTAGCCAAAAAGCAAATGCACAAAATCAAAACAAATTTCCTAGATGGTCGCCTGTTTATAGCTGTCCTAGTGTTAACAACAGCATTAGTAGTAACTTCAATGGCATCTTTATCCCTAGGTTCTGTTTCCATCAGCTTACCGGATATTTGGCAGGCATTATTACATGAAGGGGATCCAATTAACCAAACAATTATTTGGGACTTGCGAATGCCGCGTATTATTGCTGCAATGCTTGTAGGATCAGCTTTAGGAATGTCAGGAGCTTTACTACAGGGAATGCTGCGTAATAGTCTTGCTAGCCCATTTATTCTGGGTATTTCTGCAGGTGCAGGACTAGTAACCGTAGGGATGATTGTTTTAGGAATATGGATTAACTGGGTTCCATTTGCTGCTTGGTTAGGAGCAATTGTTACTGCGATTACCGTAATTTTTCTCGGTCGCAGTCAAGGAGGAATTCGAGTTGAAAGGTTGGTGTTAGGTGGTGTAGCGGTTAGTTCCTTATTGGGTGCGGTTCAAAGTACATTGTTACTGTTAGCCGAAGATGGTAGGGTACAACAAGCCCTTAATTGGTTGATTGGTAGCTTAAATGGACGTGGTTGGGAGCAGATCAAAATAGCTGCACCCTATATGCTTACAGCATTAATTGTGGGATGTTTGCTCGCCAGATGGGTGAATGTACTAGCTTTGGGAGATGACTTAGCGGTAGGTTTGGGAGTTTCCTTAGTACGCAGTCGGCTTTTAATTGGTGGTGTCGCAACTCTTTTAGCTGCAGGTGCGGTAAGTATCGCAGGATTAATTAGTTTTGTAGGGTTGGTAGTCCCCCATGGAGTACGCTTATTGGTTGGAACTGACTACCGAGTATGTTTACCATTATCAGCCCTTGGTGGTGCGTGGTTATTGACCTTTGCAGACTTGCTTTCTCGTTTGGGAGCAGTGGAATTACCCGTAGGTTCAGTCACTGCTTTGCTTGGTTCTCCTGTATTTATTTGGTTACTGTATCGTCGTTCTGGAGCGATGACGGGTTAGGAATTGGCGACTGGGGATTGGCGGATGGTAAAGCGGGAACGCAAATGTACATAGCCTCATATGGATATTGGGAGATACTCTAAAAATTATGGCGTTTGAAACACACGTTACACAAAAATAATAATTTCTGGCGTTGCGTAATAGAGTGATGGAAGAGCATTATTGGGGGTTAATCCGGTAACTTAATTTTGGGTGCTCCGGTTTCCTCTGATACTCGCTCAACATCAAAGCTCTCGATATTATCTTCAAAACGATTAAAAATAATACGGATTTCGTCATAACCAATAGCGATAGAAGCCCCTCTTACTTCCCTACACTTAACTCGCATTAAAGTTTGGAAGCCAGAGTACGGTTCGTTAAGATAAAATTTTCTGGTGCAACCAACACCAACAAAGCCTTCTAGTGCAACCTGATTGAGTGCAGCTACACCCATCCGACTATTTATCAGCAATTTTATTTGATTTATCTCTTCTGCTTCTGTCATCCGTCGCCAATTGTCTTTAATTTCATTTTCATTATCTTTTGTTATGTTGTTTTTATTATTAATTCGTGCTTTTGAAGTTGCATTAGTATTTTTAATATTGTTAGCCGGAGAAGAATTATCTTCTTTATTTTTACTTGCTAAATCAATTTGATTTTTGGTTACAGGTTGATTATTCTTGTCATGATCACCTACTTGAGCATTATTACAACCAATCATCAATAAAGAAATAATTAATAATGTGCCAGTTGGGAAGATAGACGTTTTCATGAAACTTGTATTGTTAAATTCATTACTCATTACAACTCCTCAAAAAGTTGATTCCAATCCAACTCCGATGCTCTTGCTCCCTTATTAACTATCTCAAAAGTTTTATTTACAGAATTTGAGTTTTTAATCGATTCCACGCAAGCGTTAGCCACATCAATTCGGCTGGTTTGACCGGTTAATTTATCGCCTGTTCCCAATACCACGCCAAGTTTACCTCCTGTTTTAGCTCTAATTAAGGTGTTGAGATCGTAGGAAGTATAAGGACCATCTATCAAACGTCCGGGTCGGATAATGGTATATGGTAATCCAGAGTTAATGATAGTTTGTTCTCCTTGTTGTTTCGCATCCAATACACCAAAACCATTGAGAATCTTATAAGGAAATTGGTCTTTACGTTCCACACCACAGGAAGATACAAACACAAACCGTTGTAAATTTTGTGGCGCTGCTGCAACTAAGTTACTTACACCAACAGCATCAACCTTGTGAGGACTATTTTTTGCTTTAGCTTTAGCTTTTTCGGGATCGAAAAATAAGAAGAATGACTCAATAAAATTTGGATCTCCCTCAAAGTCCCATTTTGCAGAAGGAAAAGCAGTTGTTCCACTACAACAAATAATGTGGGTAAGGTTGGACATCGCAGGGGATAAAGTTTCGGGATCGCGGATATCTCCGATCGCAATCTCTACTTTACCTGCAAACATATTTTCTGCTTTGGATGCATTACGCGTCAGAACCCTAACCTGAAAACCTTCAGAAAGTAACTTGGCTACTGTCAATTGTCCAACTCCACCAGTAGCACCAGCAACTAATACTAAGTTTTTGTCTGAAACACTGCTTGAAGTCATAACTGTAGCCGGGAATAACTCTTGTTTTTATCATAATCGTAAGAGTTACCATCAAATCAAGCTTTAAAATTCCTAATCCCCCATCCCCTATAATGGCGGAATCTCCTTACCAAATAAAGTTAGATACATCAAACGATAAATGTCAGTGTTATCTACGGTATTCGGTAGCTTGTCAGCATTGAGACCATGGGCTTTCGCAACAATAGAACCAGAGTAATCGCTAAAACCAGCCCAAGCAATTGCAAAAGGATAACGTTTTCCTTGTTTATCCGGTGCAGAAACAAAAGGTGGTGTTTCGGTTCCATCTCGACCATCCCAGGGAGAACCATTTCTACTAGTTGGAGGTAAAGGTCTATCCAACGGGAAGTCTTTTGGTGTCACACCAATTACTTCAAAACCCCCTGCGTCACTATCTGCAGCTGTCACCAACAAAGTATTAGAGTTCTTATCAATAAAATTTGTTGCGACACCAACCGCATCATCAGCACGCTTAATTGCTTCAATACAACCTTTAGCATTGTTGAAATTACAAAAATTATCGCTACCTTCTTCTTCTAAAACGATAAAGAAACCATTAGAATTTTGCGACACTATTTTCAAGGTTGCTTCTAACATTTCAGCAACAGTTGGCGCATTAGGAACGTAAAGAGGTAAATTTTTCTTTTGTAATTCCTCTTCCGGCTCATCATTATAAGTATCTGTAGCAGCAAAAATGCCTAAAACTTTTTTTGTTCCTGCTGGTAAATTTAGCAGTTCGTCACGAGTATAAACAACGGTATAACCTTTTTCTTTCGCAACTTCGATTAAGTTTATTCCATCTTCCCGTTGACTTTCTTCAGGCTTTGCGTGTCTTCCCGCAGTACCTCTAGGAAGATAAAATACTTCCCCACCCCCTAAAATTACGTCAACACCAGACTCAATAACTTGCTTCGTAATATCGTTAAATTCTCGACGATTTTTAGTTTTTGCAACAAATGCACCCGTTCCCGGTTCGGGAATAATCCCGGAATTAATAATTGCTGTAGCTTTCTTGGCTGCGATCGCTTCTTCCATAATTGTTTGTGGTTTACCGGAAGCTGCAATTAGTGGTTTACTATTTTCGTCCAATCCAAAAGAATCAGCATTTACCTTGACTCCTGTAGCGTGAATTACTGCTCCAGCATTGGAAGTTGCTGTTAATTGATTTTTCAGGTGTCCTAGATACACACCCATCTTGGATAACCGATCCCAGTTGAGTCTCCCATCTGGACCATAATGTAACATCCGCGCTGCTCCCCAATGGGAAGGGCTAGTACCATCGGGGTGAATAAATATTACATTACCTTGACTTGCAGCCGTTTTACCATATGTACTTTTGGTATCTTGTTGGGGTGTAGTACAACCAGTAATCAAAAGTACGGTACAAAATAATATTCCGAGAAATTTTTTGTTCATTAGAGACGTTGTTTGAGAATAGGAACAACGCTTTGAATTGTAGTGAATTTTGGCTACGAGAAAGTAGAAGTTTGGCTAACATATACTTTATTTGAACATAATCCCAAATCAACCTTAACTATAGATAGATAAGTTGCAGGTATAATTGGACTAAGTAATATACTGCGCCACCACTTCAAAGAAAAAATCTATTTGATGTGACACTTTAGGGGTACGATTATTGACGTACGTGTAGTATTGCAGCATCCCAACTTATTAAGTAGCTTAAAGCTCAAAGTGAATCACCTTACTTTGGCAAAAATATTCTGTTCTGCTGCACTAAGTTTTTCAGTCGTGAATATCAACCAGAGACAGGTTTAATAAAAAGCATAGCATTGAACAGTTTAATACCTGTACCGTAATATATACTGATGAAATTACTGAATAAATGTATAGTGCTACTCGAAACTAGAAATTTAGTTAAATATAATGGGGTCACTTACGATTGAGTAGTAAACTGGGAAAATCTTGTTCTACTATTTTTTGACACAAAAAGAATATCAGGGATAGCTCTACTGTGTATGTATACTCTCAACTAAATATATCTAGTTGATATTGTTGATTTAGAAAATCGCTTAAACAAAGGATTATTAACAAAAGGATGTATTTCAAAGAATGTATTTCCATTCTGGATTTTTTGTGTTCTCAAGAGGCGATTTTTTTAGAAAATGCTCGTCTGTATGAGGAGTCTCAGCGAAACCTGGAAAAATTACGGGAGAGCGAACAGCGCTTCCGGTACTTATTCGAGTCGACTCCTACAATCGCGATGCAGTGTTACAACCATCATCGTCAAGTAATTGCTTGGAATACAGCCAGCGAATCCTTATACGGTTATTCTCAAGCAGAAGCACTCGGTAAGCAGTTGGAAGATTTGATTATTCCTCCACAGATGCGAGAATTGGTTATACAAGCTGTTAATCAGTGGTTATTTGAGGGAATTCCAATTCCACCATCTGAGCTTGGTTTAATGCACAAAGATGGTTCAATAGTCAGCGTTTATTCCAGTCATGCAATTTTTACAAATATGGCTGGGGAAAAAGAAATGTATTGCTTTGATATTGATATTCGCGATCGCAAAGCAGCAGAAGCAGCAATTAAACAAAAATCCCAAGAACTGGAACAAGCACTTCAATACTTACAAGAAGCGCAGTTACAAATAATACAACACGAGAAAATGTCTGCCCTTGGGAATTTGGTTGCAGGTGTTGCGCACGAGATTAATAATCCTGTTTGTTTTATTGCCGGTAATGTTCAAGAAGCGGTTACATCAGTTAAAAATATTACAGAATACCTGCGGCTCTATCAAGAAAAATTTCCCGATCCCGGTGATGAAATTACACAAAAAGCTGCAGAACTTGACATAGAATATCTGTTAGAAGACTTGCCCAAAATGTTGCATTCTATGGAAGTTGGGTGCGAGCGCATCAAAAATATTAGTAATAGCTTAACAACTTTTTCTCGTTCTGATAAAGACTACAAAGTATTATTTGATATCCATAAAGGTATTGATAGCACAATTTTAATTCTTAAACATCGTCTTAAAGCAAACAAACAGCGTCCAGCAATTGAAATTAGTACCAAGTATGATAATTTACCTGAAGCAAAGTGTTTCCCGGGGCAGTTAAATCAAGTATTTATGAATATAATTGCTAATGCGATAGATGCATTGGATGAATCTAGTATTGGTCGCAGTTGTGCAGAACTTGAAAATAATCCCAACCGAATAATCATCAAAACTTTCCTTGAAGACGATTGTGTCAAGATTTCCATTAGCGATAATGGTAAAGGGATGTCTGAAGAGGTTCAACAAAAAATTTTTGACCGTCAATTTACTACCAAAAGTGTCGGTAAAGGAACAGGATTAGGGTTGGCGATCGCTCGTCAAATTGTTGTAGATAAACATGGTGGTAATTTGGAAGTAAGTTCTGTTTTGGGAGAAGGTACAGAGTTTATTATTACGATTCCTATAAGCGAGTAATGAGTAATAAGTAATGAGTAATGAGTAATGAGAATTAGTTATGACCGATTATCAATTGGGTAAAATAGAATCATTGTATGATTTTGACTCATGTTTGATAATGATATAAATATTAGTATTCAAGAAAGAACAGAAGATTTTGCCATCAGAGTAGTTAAAGCTTATGGTTGTGCGTCAAACAAGTGTGGGAATGATATAGTGGTGTATAAAAAACAACTTTAGCTATCTATGGAATGTCCTCTGTGCGGTTATCACAAAACACATAAGCATGGGAAAACTAGTAAAGGAAGTCAACGGTATTACT
>NZ_JASJDK010000166.1 GCF_030065675.1 Mastigocoleus sp. MO_188.B34
TTCTCTTTCTTCTACTGTTAGGGAGACAATGTATTTTTTCTTGGGCATCACACACACCAGATTGATTTGGGTGTTTATAGATTATCGTGTTTTTGTATCCCTCAACTCAAAATTGACAGACTACTAGTTCTCAATACTTTAACCCCATAAGGTGTTTGTATAAGAATAAATACGCCTTTCAGAGGATTAATTGAGAGATATATTTTTTGTTTTCTATCTCCTATATCTCTTGAAATTATACCAAGTTGACACTTGTCACGCAGCAAGAAATTAAATTGTCACTGATATTAGGGTACGGCAAGTTTCTTGTGCGTGGAAGTGTCTTTAGATGGCAAGTTTAATGTTTAATCTATCAAACAACTGCCGATACCTGTTGCCTAAAGAAAGCTTGCAAAATTCTTTCAGCAATCGCCGGAGTGGTTAAACCGAGTGTAGCTTTACTTTCATCTGGTTGAGCGTGATCTACTAGGACATCTGGTACGCCGATCCGTTTAACGGGAACAACAACATCATTATCCAATAAAGCTTCAGCTAGCCCGGAACCAAAACCACCAATAACAGAACCTTCTTCAAGGGTGACAACACGACCGATTTTTTCTGCTAGTGGCAAAATTAATTCTGTATCCAAAGGTTTAGCAAACCGAGCATTAATCACAGTGGCTTCGATACCATGTTCGCGGAGAATTTCTGCTACTTGTACGCCAGGGTGTACCATCGTACCATAGGCAACAATCAATAGGTCATCCCCATTGCGGAGAATTTCTCCTTTACCAATTTCTATTGGTTCCCAACCTTCTTCCATCAGAGGAACTCCGTAGCCGTTACCGCGAGGGAAACGCATGGCAATTGGACCTGTTGTGTGGTTAACACCTGTGACTACCATTCGCTGCATTTCTGCTTCATCTTTTGGTGCCATTAAAACCATATTAGGAATACAGCGCAGGTAAGAAATATCATACATCCCTTGGTGAGTAGGACCATCAGCCCCGACAATTCCTGCCCGATCTAAGCAGAAAAATACTGGTAGATTCTGAATGCAAACATCATGAATAATTTGGTCATAAGCGCGTTGCAGGAAAGTAGAGTAAATTGCTGCAACCGGACGCATACCCTCGCAAGCTAAACCTGCAGCAAGGGTAACAGCATGTTGTTCGGCAATGCCAACATCGATATATTGTTGTGGTAACTTGGCTTGAAGTTTATCTAAGCCGGTTCCTGTCGCCATTGCGGCAGTAATACCAATAATTTTTGGGTTTTGCTCTGCTAACTTGACTAAAGTATGGGCAAAAACCTTGGAATATTTGGGAGGTTTTGGTTTGCTGGAGGGAATGGCTTTTCCTGTTGTCAAATTGAAAGGTGACTGTGCGTGGTAACCGACCTTATCTTTTTCGGCGATTTCATAGCCTTTACCTTTGGTTGTGACAACATGTACCAAAACAGGACCATCAATTTCGTGTGCTTGTCCAAAGGTGGTAATTAGTTCTTCAAGATTATGTCCGTCAACTGGTCCCATATAGGTAAAGCCAAGTTCTTCAACCACAGCACCTACTTTAGGAATAGCCAATCGCTTCATTCCCTCCTTAATCCGACCCAGTTCAGGAGAAAGAGATTCCCCAACAAAAGGAATTTGCTTAAATTGTTCTTCAAAATTATCTGAAAGGAATTGCATGGGTGGCGATAACCGCATTTTGTTGAGATAGCGAGGAATCGCACCAACGTTAGGAGAAATTGACATTTCGTTGTCGTTGAGGACAACCAATAATTTAGTATTAGGCAAATGTCCGGCATGATTAATTGCTTCTAATGCCATACCACCTGTTAGAGCACCGTCACCAATAACCGCAGCCACTTTAAATTTCTCACCCTTCATATCTCGAGCCAAAGCCATTCCTAAACCTGCCGAGATGCTGGTAGAAGCATGTCCTGCGCCAAAATGGTCAAATTTACTTTCACAGCGCTTGAGGTAACCTGCTATTCCGTCTTTTTGCCGTAAAGTACTGAATTTGTCATAACGACCAGTAATTAGTTTGTGGGGATAAGCTTGATGTCCCACATCCCAAATTACTTTATCTCGATCTAAATCCAATGTTTGATAAAGTCCCAGAGTTAATTCAACTACACCCAACCCTGGACCGAGGTGTCCCCCTGACGCTGCAACAGTTTGAAGATGCTTGTCTCGAATCTGACGAGCAATTTGTTCTAACTGCCGAATTGACAATCCATGCAATTGGTTGGGATGAGTGATGTCACTAAGATGCATACTTTAAGGTTGTCCTCTCAAGGTCTAGTATTTTTGATTTTGCCACGCCTGGGTTCTTGATAGGGACAAGTTAAATCGGATTCTGAAAAAAAATAATCAAAGAAGGTGTTTTTTGAGGAAAAATCACAGAAATAAATGGGAAAAAGGCGATAATTATACTATTTACTGAGCAGTATGACAATCAAAGATAAATTTTGCCTTTAACCCAAATTGCATTAACTAAAAAATCTATATTGGTGCAGTTGAAGTATTGTTAATAGGGGTAACTTCTGGTGTGTATGGATTTCTTTGTTGTCTTTGTAAATATCTACTAAGTACATATGCCATATCACCCCTTGTCATGGGTTTGAGTGGAGAAAGATTCCCATCAGCTTTTTGATTCACAAATCCTCCTGTAACAGTCGTAGCTACAGCTTTTCTTGCCCATTGAGGAATTGATTTTTGGTCTGGAAATTTGGCTAGAATTTCATTTACTGTTGCTTCGGGAAACTGGAAAACACCATAGGCTTGGGCAAAAATAGCTAAAGCTTCTGCTCTGGTAACTTTCTGGTTGGGAAAAAATAAGTTTCCTCGGTATCCTTTCATGACACCGGTTTTTAAAACTGTTTGGATATCTTGAAATGCCCAATGTGAGGAAGAGACATCAGTCACATTGATGTTATCTTTACTCGCTGCTTTTTGTTTGTCGAGTAAAAAAGTTTTCACCATAATTGAAGCCAACTCTGCCCGACTCATAAATCTTTCTGGATGAAAGTCACCGTCAGGGAATTTGTTCATTAAGTTTGCACTAATGACCTTTTGTATGGGGTCAAATGATGTTTGAGTCGTTGTTTGCTTCGGTGTTTTTTGTTCTGGCGTTGTTTGAGCGTATACTGGAATGGCTAGTAATTGTACTAATGCCACTAATGATAGAGCACTGGTAAAGTGACGCATGTTTTAAACCTAAATAAACAATCTGTTAAATAAACTATTTGAGAAATTTAACTTCACATTTTATTAAGACATTTTAGAGAAGTTCATAGTTTCCTAAAGTTTTATTGTATAAATACTTATTTTGTTCAAGTATCAGGATTTTTCTATGCAGTTAAAAGCTTTTTTGTATGTGTTTTTCTGACTAATGATGATTGTGTAATTTTAATGACAACAACAAGACAATCGTTAATAAATTTCTAGTTTGCCAAATTCTGAGTAGTGCTCAAGTTCAAATAATTGTTTTTTTCGGTTCGGTGAAGCTTCAAATCTTAAGACTAGAGTTGCTGACAAATATGTGAGTGAATGACGTCTGACTGCTAATGTGGACTTATGGTTATTGCTCTTTGGTCATTAGTTACTGTTTGCAAAACAAATAACCAAGAACAAATAACAAATGAGTAATTGAGGAGATTTGAGAGGAGATTTGAAAATGACCGCAGCAGCAGATCCAGTACAGCTAATGAAGCAAGAAGTTGGTAGAGCAGCAGCCAATTTGATTCAGTCCAATTCTATAGTTGGTTTGGGAACCGGTTCCACCACTGCGTATGCAATTCAATTTATTGGCGAACGTCTTAAGTCAGGGGAAATAAAAGATATTGTTGGTGTCCCCACATCTTTTCAAGCTGAGGTACTTTCCAAACAATATGGTATTCCTTTAACTACATTAGATGCGATTGACCACATTGATATTGCCATTGATGGTGCTGATGAAGTCGATCCACAAAAAAATCTAATCAAAGGTGGTGGTGCAGCCCATACCAGGGAAAAAGTTGTGGATTACCTGGCAAATCAATTTATTGTGGTTATAGATTCAGGTAAACTAGTTAACAAACTTGGTTCGGTTTTTGCTGTACCAGTAGAAGTTATTCCAATGGCTGTTACCCCGGTAATGAATGCGATCGCAAAGCTCGGTGGTAAGCCAGAACTACGCATGGGTGTAAAAAAAGCTGGTCCTGTTGTCACCGATCAAGGTAATTTAGTGGTAGATGTCAAGTTTGATGATATTCCCGACCCTGTTAACTTAGAAAAAACTTTGAATAATATTCCTGGAGTTCTGGAAAACGGTATTTTTGTAAACTGTGCGGATAAAGTTTTAATTGGTGAAGTTAAAGATGGTAAACCCGTAGTCCGGGAAATGTAAAAATTTAACTCCATCGTTTCAAACTTTTAATATTCCTCTACCTGTAACCGCAAGGTCTTGTGAAGGTATGAGGATTCTTTATCTTCCAAAGAAAAATTATTAGTTAGAGAAATAATAAAAAAGGGGTTTATTCGCAGATAAATGACTACTCACCACAGCGTTTTGAATAAAATTGCCATTATTGGTTGTGGTTATGTGGGAACTGCTGCTTCACGTTATTGGTATCAAGAGCAGGGTCATTCAGTAACAGTAACCACTACAAGACAGGAGCGGGTCGCGGAATTGGAGGAAATTGCTACCCGAGTGGTAGTTATGAAAGGTGCAGATAGTCAAGATTTGAAAAATCTTATTTATTAGTTTTTGAAGAAAACATCTATAAAGATTCTTAACTCATCTCTTGCAACTATTCGTATAAACTAGGACAATGTAAAAGCTAGGGGCATGGTAAATTTTGTACGTCCCAAGATAAGTTGCAGCAATATAACTAGATTATTATTACTACTTGTGATCGCGCTACTGCATCACAAGTTAATAAGTCTAAACTGGGAATTTTGGCTGATTATTAAGCATTTTCGACCATTAAGCTTAAAGCATTAAAATCTATAACAATGCAAGCAAACTAATACACAAGACAGTTAAGTGTATTCAACTGCTTGTATGTGTTATGTTTTCCTGAGTTTGGTAGTATCAAATTCTATTGATATAAAGAATAATTGTAGAAATTACTTATGAAAGCAACAGCAAAGAAAATAGCTCTTGGGCTAGGGATATTAATTCTGACAGTCGGTTGCAACAATGCATCTGACACCTCCAGTAAAACTGAGTCAGAGAAAAATGTAACTGAAGCTGCTAACTCTCAAGTAGTTCAGACAATTAAGATAGATGGTTCGAGTACCGTATATCCAATTACAGAAGCTATAGCAAAAAATTACAAAGCAGAGAATAAAGTACCAGTCGAAGTAAGTTTTTCTGGTACCACAAGTGGATTTGAAAAATTCTGTAAGGGAGAAATAGACATTGCTAACGCCTCCCGTCCAATTTTAAAGGAAGAATTAAAAACCTGTACTTCCAACAGCGTCCTCTTCACCGAACTTCCCATAGCTTTTGATGCTTTAACCGTTGCAGTGCATCCTCAAAACACATGGGCTAAAGAAATTGCGATCGCAGAATTAAAGAAAATTTGGGAACCAGCAGCTCAAGGAAAAATTACTAATTGGAACCAAGTACGGGCTTCTTTTCCGGATCGATCATTGAACTTATATGGTGCTGATAAGAAATCTGGTACTTTTGACTACTTTACTAAAGCAGTAGTTGGTAAATCTGGGGAAAGTCGTGACGACTATACAGCTAGTGAGGATGATGAAGTTCTAGTTTCGGGGATCGCTAAAGACCCGAATGCTTTGGGTTATTTTGGCTATGGCTATTATGAAGAGAACAAAGATAAATTAAAATCACTGGCGATCAATAGCGGTAAAGGTGCGATACCACCTTCTAGGGAAACCGTTGAAAAAGCACAGTATCAACCACTTTCTCGTCCTTTGTTTATATACATAAATATTAAATCTGCTCAAAAGAAAGAAGCGTTGAGAAACTTTGTAAATTTCTATATCAAACAAGCACCGACAACAGTTGCTTCTGTGGGATATGTCCCTTTACCTAAAGATGCTTATCAGTTAGCAAACCTTCAATTTTATAAAGGTAAAGCAGGAACGGTATTTGGAGGAGAAACCAGTCTGGATTTAACTATTGGTGAAGTATTGCGTAAACGAGCGGAGTTTTAGGGCTTGGGGATTGACGATTGGATCGCTGTAGTGTGTGTTAGACCCATTACTATACCTGACTTTAATAATAAATTTAATAGGTCTAACGCACCATGTTAAATGGGTGCATTACGGCAAATTCTGAGTTATTCCAACAATCAAATTTTTATTTTGTTCTAACACACTTGTATATTAAAAATGAATTTGAACGGAATTACCCTTGATGCTTTTGTATTATAATTGTATTACCATTAAATACTAAAGAGAGGCAAAAAATGAACCATCGGGACTTCTAAAGCTGGATCTAACAAATCCAGCTAATGGTATTCACACCATCAATCTCATCGTTTACAAAATAGCAGAATCTTTGTATGAATCCGATTATCCAGAACCGATAATCTGGCGTTCCTCTCCAATTACTACAATTACAAACAATTTCGATAAACTGTACTTCCCCACAGAAAGTTTATCGAGATCGCCAAAATATACTCGTTATCTGAGCAAGGATACTCTGCTTAGAACTCATACTACTGCCATAATGCCAGAGATACTTCCTTACTTACAGGAGGAAAATCTCATCATTCATCCCGGTATTTGTTATCGGCGCGATGTGGTGGATAAACGTCATGTAGGTGAACCACATCAAATGGATGTTTGGTTAATATCTAGAGATTTCAAAGGTCACCTTTCCAAGGTAAGATTCATTGAAAATATTCTCCATGCAATTCTTCCCAATGTATCTTACCGTTTAAATGAAACTTCACACCCCTATACTCTCAATGGTTTAGAAATTGAGGTGTTAGTTGATGGTAAGTGGATTGAAATTGGGGAATGTGGAGACGCACGCCCAGATTTGCTTCAACCTGGTTACATTGGTTTAGCATCTGGTTGGGGATTAGACAGATTAGCAATGTTAGTCAAAGGAATTGATGATATTCGTTTGTTGCGAAGTACTCATCCTCAAATTGCAACCCAGATGACAAATCTGGAAACCTATCAAGCTGTTTCAAATCAACCTAGTATTAGCCGGGATCTATCAATTGTCACTAGCTTAGATACAGAGTTAGAGGACATTTGCGAACAGATAACCGAGGTATTAGCTGATGACCTAGAGTTATTAGCATCAGTAGATATACTAAGTGAAACTAACTATCATCAACTTCCCCAAAAGGCAATTCAACGCTTAGGTATTCAACCCAATCAAAAAAACCTGCTGGTGCGAATGACCTTCCAAAGTTTACATACATCGATTACCAATCAAAAAGCTAACATCTTGCGGGATATGGTTTACCAAAAAATTCACCAAGGTGAATAGATTAAGTGTTGAGTAGGAGCGCACCGACGTGCGCCCAAGTCTTTGGCTCTTGTTCTGGTTCCCAGGCTTAGCCTGATGGGAAACAAAGCTTAAAGGCTCCTCCACCTCTTATTTTTTTACATTCCCAGTCGCTAATCCCCAATCCCTTACTTACACCATACTCCCCGCCATCGCCAACAAAGCACTACCATAAGCAGCTTCCGAATTCTTAGGTTCTATCATCGGAACTCCCAAATGACGCCTCCTAATGTCTGTCCAAGTATCATTTGCTGCACCACCGCCAGCAGTGTAAACCCGAGTTAGCCTATCTGCTCCCAATATCTGTAATAACTCATAACCCTGAGCCTCAATTCGACTCATCCCTTCCAATAAACCGTGTAAAAACTCCACGCGATCGCTAGGACGTGGTTCCAATTTCGGCGCTAAATTCGGATCGTTAATGGGAAAACGTTCTCCTGTTTTCAATAATGGGTAATAATCCAAACCACTTTTTTGGGTGGGATCGATTTGATGACTGAGACTTTCTAACTCAGCCAGGGTAAAAAATTCCTTGAGTACTGCACCACCAGTATTGGAAGCACCACCAGCTAACCACAGATCCCCTAAACGGTGACTATAAATTCCATATTTTGCATCTTCTATGCGGGTACGACTCAAAAGTTTCACAGCGAGGGTAGAACCTAAGGACGTTACAGCTTCCCCGGGAGAATTAGCACCGCTAGCAATAAATGCTGCAATACTATCTGTTGTCCCAGCACAAATTAAACAGTTGGGAGATAAACCATATTCAAATGCAAGTTCTGAACGAATTTGACTAATAGGAGTACCCGGAGCGCATATTTGAGGAAGTTGAATCGGAATTTGCAAACTTTGCAGCCAATCTGGATATTTAAATGCTTCCACGTCGTAACCAAGTTTCAAAGCATTGTGATAATCACTAATACCCAATTGTCCGTGCAACAGAAATCCTAACCAGTCCGCTTGATGGAGAAAATATTTAGCTTGGGAGAAAGATGGTAATTGGGACATCCACAAAAGTTTTGCCAAGCTAGATGTGGCGCTTAACACTGTATGCTTAGCTGGAGCAAATTTTCTGAGTATCTCCAATACAGAAGCAGAACGGTTGTCATTGTACATTAGGGGTTCATCTACCGGATTACCGTTGCGATCGCACAGGAGGACAGTCCCAGAAGTACCGTTAATCGTAATACTGTTAATTTCTTGTCGTAGCTGTTGAGGAATTTCTCCTAGCAAACCAAATAAAACTTGTCGCCAGTAATTCGCCCGTTTCGATGGTTCAGATACTTCAAAAGAGCGACGTGCTTCAGCTCTAATATTAGCCCCACCATCTATAATGGCAGCCCGCACACCCGATGTTCCAAAATCGATTCCCAAATATAAACTCATTTTTAATAGCTTTTATTTATATTTAAGTGATAAATCATAAGAATAACAGAACCTAATAGTCAGGAATTAACAGCTACAGGCTAGAAGAAAAAAGGAAGTCCGCAAAAAATAAACTTTTTCCGCTATTTTCAGCGTTCTGCAACCAGTTTTCAATTTTTGGTTATCTCGCTTAATTGTTTCATTTTGTAACAACCTCTTCTAGTATCCAAATAAGACTGAGTTAATTAACCTTTCTTACAAATCAACAAATAACAACTTTGTTTATATTTGAAACAAACTTCACTCAACAAGCCAATTTTTGGTGATAATTTAAGATTTAAGGCGCAAATTCACATCACTTGTCAAGCAAAAAAACAAGTTGAGTGTCGTTACTTTGAGTTGATGTCATTTATTGAAAAATATTGACTATTAGCAACCTTGATGTTTATAACAGAGTACCGCCCACGGTGCCAGTTATGGGCAAGCAGGAAGCTAAAGAAGTACAACTCAGCAAGAAATTTTTCCTAATGATTCTTAACAATTATTAGGAAAAATAAAATGGAAAATTAGTAAACGAACTACAAAAAAGTTCTGTTGAAAGTAAGAGGTTTCTAACTATGTCCTTATCTGATACCCAAGTGTATATAGCTCTTGTTGTAGCGCTACTCCCAGGTTTATTGGCTTGGCGTTTAGCAACCGAACTTTACAAATAAGTTAGTTATTGACTTAACTAAATTGTAGAGTTACAAATCCTGGTTGCATAAAGAACGGAATATCGAATACTTTTGCTTGTATACCGGCAATAGTGTGCAGATAATTACCTTCATGCGCCAGGATTATTATTTATACTGAACTATATTAGGGTCGCAACTACTAGGTTTCATTAATTCCCATTAATATTAATTCCCATTAATTCGCAGTTATTTGCAGTAATTAGCAAAATCAAATTGCACTACACACAGGTATTCCCTTGATTTGATTCGGCTCAAGGTGTAATTTGTCACAAATATCGAGGTTATCTATAGCATCATGAACGCACTTCAACATCCCAGACCAGAAGTTACACAAGCACCACCAAGCCGCCGAGTGATAGAACGCCCTAAACGCCGTCTGCGTCAACGTTCTCACCATATAATGGCTTTGGAAACAACTATCAAGATTGGAGTGAATTTGGCGATCGCTACTGCTGCAATATCTGCCTTAACACAACTTCTTCCCCATCATTGGTCGCAACAGGATAAGCTACGAGCAATTCGCACTGAGGTTAATTTAACACAAGAAAGGGTAAATAATTTACAACTTGAACTCAAGCGTAATTTTGATCCCCGCCAATCTAAAGTTTTAATGCAACAACAAGGATATCGATTTCGCCCCGGACAAAAGCAAGTAGTTTTCCGAAATAATGTAGAGATTGAGTAATGAATTGTAGTTTCTTTTAGGGAAATATCAAGGAAATTGCGAGTAATTCAAAATTTTTAGCTCGAAATCGTTAACTCGAAATCTTCAGATTTATAGCTTGAGATTTATAGCTTGAGATTTACAGCTTGAAATTTACAGACTTATAATTTGCAGTAAACGTAAATATATATCCTAAACTAATCTCATTTTATCTGGAAATTAAAAAACCTAACTTTTAATGAGTGATAACTGCATGCTTATTATTCCATCATGCAATTATCATTTTTTAAAAGTCAGTTGTTAAAATTAACCTTCAAAATTCAGTGCTTTATTCAAATTCTAGTTATATTTTTGACTACACTCTATTTAAATCAAAAGAATATATTTAGAACTTTATATTCAGCATCTTAGAAGTAACATCTTAGTGCTGGGGTGAAAGTAGTTCATCTAACCAATTTTCCACTTGTAAACGCAAGCGGTATCCTGAATTATCGGCAACTTCGGCATTATTTTCTAAATGATTTAGGACGCGACGATAATCGGCGATCGCACAATTCCAATCGCCCCAAATATGATATGTCCTGCCTCTTTGTGCGAATATATATGTTTCCAGTTGTTCGAATACTAAGGCAACTTCAAAATTATCAATTGCTTCAGAATATTGTCCAAGTTCGCGCCAGGTAATACCTCGATTAATCCAAGCCCTAACATAACTCGGATTTAGATCCAATGCCCGGTCGTAGTCAGCAATTGCATCAGCCAATCGTCCAGAAGCTGCGTAGGAGTTGGCACGATTATTGTAAGCACTTGCTAAATTTGGATTTAATTTTAATGCCGTATTGTAATCAGAAACGGCTTTTTGTATTTCGCCGCTTTCAAAATAAATTAGTCCTCGATTGTTATAATCAACTGCATTTTGGGGATGGCAGTAAATTAACTGACTTAAAAGTGCAATGGCTTTTTGGTAATCACCCTGCTGAGCTTTTGTCAGTGCATCATAGCGTAAGTATCGCGCATTGAAAGTAGATGTTTCACAAAGATTGATGACTCCAGGTTCGGAATCAGATGTTAGCCCTAAAACGACTTTACATTCTTCATCTTGTTCGTCACCAGATGCTAAAAAAAAGCGACTGTTCATATATTCCTGCCCAATCTGCTTGCTTCGTAAACTTGCTAGTTTTGATAATGCTGGTCTTATGCCCCTGAATGATTAAGTCGATTCTCTATTCTTACTTGGTGAGACACATCATGTCCAATCAGATCCCAACCTTAAATTTAAGTGTTTCAACTAGCTGTCTTAATAAATAGAGTACGGCTTATATCAGATATGCAGTTGTAAATTACGCCCATTATGTGAATTAGAATTTGAAGTAAGCTCATTTCACGACAATAACCACGAATTTCGTTAATAAAGCTTCCTTAAACTGAAACTCTTGAGCTAAGAGTTTTGAATTTCATCTAATTCCCATTTAAAAGTAATTATTAATTGAATACACTCGTACGAACCCAAATTCCTGAAGATAACAAAAATTAGTTGCCAAAAATTAATAAAAAATAGCATTAAAGGCTTAACAGCGACAACTTGGTAAAATGCTTGCAAGCGATTCAGGCTTGCTTGACAAAACTTAAATTTTTGAAAAATTTTGTTATGACAACCGAAATATCCTATACTCAGGCTCCCGACCTCAGAGCCGATGATTACTTTGTTATTGGTCTTGCAATTTGTTTTGTGAGGGATGATGGAGAAGTCCATCAAGTTGAAGTTATAGAGCCAATTCCTTCTGCAGCTTTAGGCGCACTTGTTAAAGGTATCCCTACTTCCTACAAATTTGCTTATGCTACATCTTTAGGGGAAGTTCTTAAAGAAGATGCACTTCAAGTACCTGCACAATTTCCTAAATCATCACAATTTTCCGAAGAGTTTATTGAAAGAGCATTTGCTGCAGCAAGAACTTACAAGCGTAACGAAGCGGAACGTTTAATTCCGTTAGGTACAACCTATGAGGACTTCCAATTCTCAACAGAACGAAAGCGCGTACTCAATGCAACTCGGAACGTTACCAAAGATGACAACGTGAAACAACATTCCCATACCCATAAAGTTTTATAGCTCGATAAGTTTTGTCGCTCGAGCTATTTTGTGATCGGAACAATTGACTTCTAGCGGTAAAGTACTCCCAGAAATTGTAATGTGGGCAGTGCCCACCTTACGAAAATGTTTAACTACCCCAAGGGGATTGTTAACTATAACTCTTCCCAATAATTGTGTGTTTCAGAGTGTCAACGACCCCGATCTAAAGGTACGGGTCACCCAGCCTAAAAACTGGCAGCCCTAAGTTGACCAGACTTTCGTTAACGGCAAGCGTTCAAGAACCTACCAAGGAATGCGTAGCTAGTTCCTTGCTCTAGAACTAAATACTGCAAAACTATTCACAAAAAAGATGGATATTCTTATGCGTTTTGATATTAATTCACGGCAGTTAAAACTGCTCGTGTCGTTTTTCCTCCGCGACATAAATGTACGCGGTTTCCAAACTTCCGGAGGTCTTTAGATGAAGATAGCCAGTTTTTAGATCCTCGTACTCATAAACCGCTATATTTATTACAACTTTGGTTGTTAAAACCTTAATTTAATTTTTACGAGCTTTTTTCGTTATGTTGAAATTATATGGTGCGGCTCGCAGTCGAGCATCAATTATTAAGTGGTATTTGGAAGAATTAGAAATACCCTATGAGTTTGTGAATTTAGATATGCAATCCGGGGAGCATCGTCAGCCCGAATATTTGAAAATCAATCCAATTGGTAAAGTTCCAGCTATTGTTGATGGGGACTTAAAACTGTGGGAGTCGGGTGCAATTTTGCTTTACCTGGCTGACAAATATGACAAAGCAGCCATTTCTGCAGAAAAGAGGGCTGAATATTACCAGTGGGTTTTATTTGCAAACGCGAGTTTAGGACCCGGTATTTTTATTGAAGCTAATCGCGAACGCGAGATGAGCAGATTAATGACTCCCCTAGAGGAAATTTTTGCCAAACAACCTTTTGTGTTGGGAAATGAATTCACTGTTGCTGATGCTGCTGTGGGATCTCTCTTAAGTTACATTCCCATCATGCTTAAGCTTGACCTTAGTGAATATCCCCACGTTCTAAATTATATAAAGTCAATTTCTGAGCGCCCAGCATTTAAAAATACTATTGGCGCGCGTTAGTTGATCTTGTTACCAGGCTAAGGAATCTGGATTAAATAAAGTACAAAAGTAGGGTGCTGTTAGCATCGCGTAACGCACCATTCCAAATTTTGGAATTACAGGTTATTAAATTCTCATTCCTAAGCCTGGTGACATCAAAAATAATTGACTAACGATAATTAATAAATTGCAACGCAACCGGATAATCTTCCTGTTTAAGTCGTTGCATCACCGTTTGTAAATCATCTTTACTTTTACTGCTAACCCGCACCGCATCTCCTTGAATAGAGGGTTGCACTTTTTTCATTTCATCGCGAATCAACTTTGAAATTTTTTTGGCAATTTCCTGAGAAATGCCTTTTTTCAAGGTAATCTCTTGCCTTACTCGACTGCCACTAGCAGATTCTATTTTGCCAAATTCAAATATTTTTTGGGAAAGATTGCGTTTTGCGGCTTTTTCCCGCAATATTTTGCTGACGGAATCTAAAGTGAATTCACTATCAGAATTAATAGTGATAGTTTGTTCGCCCAACTCTACAGTTGTTTTAGTATCTTTCAGATCGTAGCGGCTTTTAATTTCACGTACAGTTTGATCGACAGCATTAACCATCTCTTGTCTGTCGAAATCGCTCACAATATCAAATGAATAGGTAGAAGCCATAAGGAATCTTCGACTCAAAAGTTTTAATCTGAGGGAATTGAAAATAAGTAATAAACCCAACTAATTGGTAATTAATAGTCAAGAAAAAACCATTAAACTCATTAGTTGCTGGCTTGAATAATACTTAGAACGATGAGGATAGCCGAACAAGTAGATCCAACAGCATACATTAAAGACCGCAACAAAGGTACATTTAATATATAAAAAATTGAATACAGCGATCGCGCAACTAGAAAAGTAATAGCAGCATATTCTGCCCAAATAGAATCAACGTTGGTTACATACGCCATTAATGCCGCAGCGGCAAAAATCATAAAAGCTTCAAAGGAATTTTGGTGTGCCCAGGTAGCGCGTTGGGCATAACTTGGAAGCTGTTCGAACATAGCACGAGGAGCAGAAATATCGTAACCGACGCTAAAGCGCGCATAACCCACGACCATAAAAGGTAAATAAATTAGTACGGCAGCAGCAGCAACAGAATATAAGAGAATTGCAGGCACAGACAACGTCAAAAAATCCATCAAAATTTTCTTGAGTTTAAAACATTTATTTGGCTTAAATTTTACTGGTTTAGGTAGTGTTTTGCTGCTTGTTTTTTTATATTATGCCGCTGCTAACCCTCAATTTATTTTGAAAGTACAAATATCTATTTATTCAGCAACACCCATCAGTCATATTTTAGCTACTATTTAGTTGCACCTAAAAAATAGGCAAAATATATTTGCCAATATTCGTCATTAATGACTAATGAGCTACGAGTAATAGCTAATCAAAATAGAATAAAGTTACAACTTTTCTCTGTTCTTCTGCTTCTTTACAAGTTTGCAGGAGTGTACCACTGTCGTGAAACGCAAAACAAATTAGTTGCTGGCATCGAGAGACTATCTCTTTATTACACAGATAACTAGCTTCTGCGAGAGAAAGATGATTATTACTAGAATTTTCGACTAAATGCATTACTCGATCTAGTTGCTGGCGTGACTCTAACGGTTGGAGTTCCAAACTTTGAGGGAGAATAACCGTTAGAAGATTGGGATCGGCACGCATTGCTCCACGAATGGCTGCTGAATTCGTACCCGTTGCACCAGAAGTTATGACCCTATTTCCTGCCAAAACCAAGGCGTAGGTCATCATTTCAATGAGATTTTGATGCGTAATTGGAACATGACGAGAACCAAGCAAAGCAATACGCTTGGAACCTGTTTGCTGAACAGTTGCCAGTTCTTGCGCTAACGTATCAAGGTTTATAAGGTCTGTTGACTGACTCAAACGATCAAAGGAATCAGATTAAACGACCAGGATATTTTAACAGACAGAGTGTAGAGTTGCGGCAGTTTGTGTTATTAGAATTCAGATTTTTTTATAATTTATAACTGGGGACTGGCGACTGGCCCATGGGAAAAAAGTATTTTAGTCTGAATACTCACTCACCCAAAATCTATATGGCTAAGGCTGAGTATAGCTAGTTGCCTCTTCTGTAGTTCTCTCCCTATATGCCGCTATGAGCGCACGGCTAACACCACGTTCATCCGTAGGATGTCCTCAAACGCGCAGCGTCTTCTCAGTAGCAGCACACAGTGCTAGCGCCGGTCGCCAGTTGCCAGTACCCAATCCCCTTCAAGACAAGGTTTTCACTGGGTTTAAGTCAATTAAAGAAAGCAAACGATCTATATCAAAGTGTTCTGACATCATCTGACGAATGCATTCAGCTTTGACTGGCTCGTGTATATGCGCTTGACT
>NZ_JASJDK010000037.1 GCF_030065675.1 Mastigocoleus sp. MO_188.B34
CTATTTTGGCAAGAGAAGTGAATGCCGATTTTTGATTATCCACGACAAATGGTTGCGAATAATTTACCTTGTTATCACGTAAGTAGATTGTATTTGCTTATATTAATTTTTCAAAATGAGAATTGCTGGTTCTTAAGCGGTCAACATTATCAGCACGAACCACATCTGGTCTTGCTGCTGGAATCCAGATTTCACATTCGATGTCGAGTGCTGCGTCGCGATTGAGCTTTCTTCCTTCAGGATAGTCAATGACGCTTTTGCCCATATTTTTTAGCTCTATCAGCTGGGCAATATCTATTCCTTGGGGATTGAATAGGGTTCCTTGAGAATCTGCTGCTCCCACTAGGATTACTCCCTTAGCAGCAAGAAAACGAGCCGCGTGTTTGCCAACGGAACCAAAGCCCTGAATAACGAGTCTGGCTTCTTTGAGTTCAAGATTACAAAATCTACTGGCTACCTCTGTCGAGATACTCAAACCAAAACCAGTAGCTCCGATTTCATCCATAGGAATACCGCCTATTTCCGGTGGTAATCCCACTGCACGACCAATTTCATCTTTGACCCAAGCCATGCAACATTCATCAGTACCCATGTCGGGACCGGGAATATACTCGGTAATTTCCTTAATAGCACGGGCAAAGGTACGAACTAATCGTTCCTTGTCTGACAAGGGTAGTTTCGGGTCAGATAAAATGGCTGATTTAGCACCCCCGTGAGGTAGCCCAGCAGCAGCGTTTTTCAGCGTCATAGATCGCGCCAGTCGAAATACTTCTTCAGTAGTAACATCAGGTGCTATGCGGATACCACCAATAGCTGGTCCACAAGCAACATTATCTACAACCAGAATCCCCTTTAAACCTGGTAAGGGCTCGTAAAGATGAATTATCTTGGCTGGTCCTAGTTCATCAGTAAAACGAAAAGCATCTTCCCAGAGTCCTGGAAATAGATTATGGTGCGAGGTGTTATTGATCATTTCTTATGCTCTCTCCTCATTGGTTTACTAATGGTCTATCGCATCCATCTTTAAGAAAACGTTGCTCTGCTAAACGCTTGGATGCTTGTAGTGTGGTTATGTTGTTATCCTCGGCAATCTTAAAAACTTCCAGCAAAGTATCAGCAATTTTTCTTACTTTAGCCAAGGAGATATTTTGATCAATTCCCATCATTTCATCATAGACATTAATTAATCCCCCAGCATTAATTACATAGTCCGGGCAATAAATGATTTTGTGCTCAGCCAGCATCCGACTATGTATTTCCTCATTTTCTAGTTGATTATTAGCAGAACCCGCTATGATTGCAACTTTAAGTCTGGGAATTTTCCAACTATTAATTATTCCTCCTAATGCACAAGGAGCAAAGATATCAACATCGAGGTCATAAATCTCACCTACATCTACTATATGTACCTGATAAAGGCGATGTACCTCTTGCACCCTTGCGGTAATTGGATCGCTGGCAAAAACCTCTACTCCCTGCTCAGATAAGATTTGACAGAGGTTTTTTCCTACTTTACCAATTCCTTGAACTGCTACTTTTAAACCATGCAAATTTTTCTTGCCAAAATAAAAATTCATGGCTGCTTTCATACCACAAACAGTTCCGATAGCCGTAGCACGACCTGCACCTCCATATCTTTCTTGTAATCCGACAAGATAAAGTGTTTTTTCAAATATTTGGCGGACATTCTCTACAGAAATATTTAAATCCTCACCTGTAATAAAACGTCCCTTAAAAGTTTCTACAAAATCTCCGTAGGCTGCAAATAACTCCTGAGTTTTATGTTTTGGATCAGCAATAATTACACCTTTGCCACCACCAGCAGGAATATTGGCACAAGCTGCTTTGTAAGTCATCGCCTGACTAAGACGGAGAACATCTTTTAAAGCCTCTTCCTCACTACCATAGGGAAACAAACGTGTACCCCCCATCGCCGGACCAAGATTAGTATTATGAATGGCGATAATTGCTTTCAAACCTGATTTTTTGTCATGACAAAAGCTTACCTGCTCATGTCCCATTGTTTCGATTAGTTTAAAAACTTGCATTGAGTATGTCCTCTAATGATTGGGTAGAGATGCGTAAAATGCAGGCTCATTTTGCATCTCTACACAGTATTCATTCTTAGTTATTATTGGCTAGAGTCTAATGGTTACAGTTTTTACTTCTGTGTATTCTTCAAGTCCGTACTCACCTAACTCACGACCAATACCAGACTGTTTGAAACCACCAAAGGGTGCTGCTGGATCTAGAGCATCGTAGCAGTTGATCCAGATAGTGCCGGCACGGACGTTATTGGCGATCGCCAGAGCTTTGCTAATGTCTTTAGTCCACACACCTGCTGCCAGACCGTACATAGTAGCATTGGCTCGTTTAATTACCTCGTCTAAGTTCTTGAATTTGATAATGCTCATCACCGGACCAAAGATTTCTTCTTGGGCGATTTTCATATGGTCTTGGACATTAGCGAATACCGTTGGTTGAATAAAGAAGCCGCGATCGCCAATTGTGTGACCGCCATAAAGCAGGTGAGCACCTTCCCGCATACCCAACTCAATGTAGTGCATCACTTTATCCAATTGAGTCTGACTCACCTGCGGTCCTTGCTCGGTTTTGGGGTCAAAGGGGTCACCAACGATTCGCCGTTGCGCCCGTTCGACGCTCTTAGCAACAAACTCGTCGTAGCATTTTTCCTCCACGAACAACCGAGAACCTGCTGTACAGCACTGCCCTTGGTTAAAGAACAGGGCAAAATGTGCCCCTTCAATTGCTGCATTCATATTTGCATCAGCAAAGATAATGTTGGGGCTTTTTCCACCTAATTCCAAGGTGACGCGCTTAAGGTTGGTTTGGGCTGCGGCTTCCATAATTAGATGTCCCACTTCGGTTGACCCTGTGAAAGCAACTTTATCAATGTCCCCGTGGCGAGCAATCGCTATGCCAGCAGTGGAACCGTAACCAGGCAAAATATTAACAACACCGGGAGGAAAACCAGCTTCAATAATCAACTCACCAACTCGGAGAGCAGTTAATGGGGTGTGGGCAGATGGTTTGAGTACAACCGTGTTACCTGTTGCCAAAGCTGGTGCTAACTTCCATGCCTGTAACAGTATTGGGAAGTTCCAGGGTATAATCTGACCAATGACACCGATGGGTTCATGCCGCGTGTAAGAGAAAAATGGTCCATTGATCGGAATTGTCTTACCCTGAATCTTATCTGCCCAACCAGCATAGTAGCGATAACAGGCAATTGTGAGTGGCAAATCTGTATGACTCGATTCCTTCAAGGGCTTACCGTTATCGAGGGTTTCGAGTTGGGCAAGTTCATCAGCATGAGCTTCGATTAAGTCTGCTAGCTTGTAGAGCAATTTGCCCCGCTCCGATGCGGACATTTTTGGCCAATCCCCTTCTTTGAAAGCAGTCCTAGCCACTTTGACTGCCTTATCAACGTCAACTGCATCGGCTTGGGCGACTTGGCAAATGACCTCACCATTAGCAGGATTTATAGTTTCAAAGGTGCGTCCCGAAGTACTATCGACCCATTCATTGTTAATTAGTAGCTTTGTTGCATGAATTTGGATAGGCAGTTTAGATGTAGTTGCTATAGCCATAATCTCTTCCTCAATTTCTGATAAAGGAATTTTTTAGGGATAATTTTTCTTACTAAATGCGGATGGGATACTAGAAAATAGACAATTCTTCTTTTATCTTTGATCTGTTAATTAACCCTTCAGTGTCTTAGCGAACAAAGCACTCAACCGTTGTAAAGCCGGAGAGAGATCGTCAGGTGAAATCCGAACATCAAGGACACTAAAAGTCTTACTTGCTCGTGCTATGGGTAAAGCTTGCTGTAGTTGTTCACCAGTGTCGATCGCAAAACCACTACCGCCCACTACCTGAGCAAACTTAGCGTAATCCATCTGGGGTATATAGACAAAGTTCGCTTGCTTGTGTCCCATCGCCCGTAAAGTGGCAAATGCACCATTGTTAATCACAATTACGATTGGCTTAAGTCCCAAGCGTTTTACTGTCAGTAATTCCATTCCTGTCATTTGAAACCCACCGTCGCCGACTAAGGCGATCGCCCGTCGGAAAGGATCGGCTAATTGGGCACCAATAACACCAGGAATACCAAACCCCATGCTGGCATAGAAACCAGAGGATAAAAATGAACTTCCCCCTCGGGTTTGAATATCATCAGCAGCAAATAGGACATCCCCCACATCCGTTACTAGCAAAGTATTGCTGTCAATAAACTGATTAAGTTCGTACAGCAGACCGCTCATAGAAATTTTCCCTGGAGACGGAGCTACCCGTGATTTCATTCTGGTGATCGCAGAAGAATTTTTGTTGGGTAAATTACAACTGTTGGACAGAGTATTAATGAAGTCTTCAAACCTTATATGGGGATATTCGTGATGCTTGACAGCAAGGCGTTCCGAGGTGGCGTATACTGCACAACTGGGATTTAGGTGGGCGGTAAACATACCCAAGTTCAGGTCAGTCATAAACACACCCAGCATCAGTAGACAATCTGATTCTTCCACCGTATTACGGACATAGGGGTCCCCTGCTTCACCATTGTAAATACCGATGTATTGGGGATGTGCTTCTGGAAACACTGATTTTCCCAAAATGGTAGAACAGACAGGCACTCTTAATTTTTCTGCTAATGCTATGATTTGTGGCTGCAAGCCGAAGCGCTGAACTTCAGTCCCAACAAGAATTACTGGCGATTTGGCTTGATTAACCATTGTTAATATTTCCGCCAAGGCTTCTTCTAGAGTATTTGCATCGGTACACTTGATTGGTGGCGAATGGTATTCTACCTCTTCAATCTCCGCATACGCTAGATCGCGGGGAATTTCTAGGTAGACAGGACGCTTGAAAGTCATTGCGTAATCTAGGGCACGATGAATTTTCAGATCTGCAGTTCTGGGGTCATTCAATGTCGTTGAATATACTGTGACTTCTTCATAAATGCGTCTTTGGGTATCAAATGTTTTCACCTTGTGGTGCAGCAAGTCATGGTGCTGTCGTTCTCTCATCCCTGGTGCACCGCTTAAGATCACAACTGGTGATTTTTCGGCATATGCACCTGCTATGGAATTGACCATGTTTAATCCACCCACACCGTAGGTAACTACCGCTAAACCTAAACCGCGAATACGAGAATATGCATCAGCAGCAAAACCAACACTGGGTTCATGGGTCATGACAATGGGTGTAATTTTGCTCGCTGTTAGGGCGTCGTAGAGCGTTAAAGCAAAATCACCAGGAATACCAAAAGCATGTTGTATGCCCTGTTCATGTAAGATTTTAAATATATGTGGTGCTAGTTGGGGCACTTTATTCACCTCCCCCGAAGAGTTAGTTACACACAATCGCAGCTTAAACTCTTCAAAGGCAATAAACTTGACTGAAAAGTGCGATCATGACAAGACTAACTTCAAAAGACTTAAACTTTTTGTCAGTAGATAATCTTAAGGGCGATTATCCTAATACCGATAATTTGATCTTAACTTTTAACTAAGATTCTTTACTTCTATTCTGAACTAATTAAAAGCAAAAGTACTTATTTTGACAAAAAAAATAACCTTTATGCTTGGGGATCGATTTGCAACTGGTTATTTGGATGAAATTGCCCACGGCATCGTAGAATCATCAAACGGCAACAAGATGATACCTAGACGCACTTTCTGTAGTAGCGAAGATACCTTATTCCACCAAAAGAACCACCTTGTTTGCGAGATGCAATCAGAATGATTGCCTCACGCTTGTGGCTTTTTAACTGAACCGTATTGGGCTTAAACCCGCATTTCTCACAAATAGTAGAATCGCCAACGGTAAAAGCCTTGCAGAACAAGGGTTTCGACGCAGTGCATAGCCTGAGCAAAAAACGACAGTGTGTTATTCCTTATTGACTTAAGATCATCATCAATTATGCGTTAGTAAAATAACAAATTAAATAGCACATTTTGAAGGTTAATTAATGAGTAAAATATCAATTTAAAAGGAATAAAAAGTCAAGTTTTTGCTAAAATGAGAAATTAATATAATCCAAGTTTTGTCAAAATTATGCCTTCAATTACTAACGAAAAATTCAACAATAAACTAAATTTTGGAAAAGTTAAAGGGAAAGAGGTAATTGCTAATTTTGACGGAGGTAAAATCACCTCAAATGCTGGAATTGTGTTAATGGTAGAATTAGATAAGAAGTTGAAAATTACAGTTCAATTTGCTGAATATTTTCAAGACCACCGAAATTCATCTTATGTAGATTATTCAAAGTAAAGCTGGTTTTAGTTTATTAACTTCACCCAAGGTCGATTTACTTTTTTTTAACCATATGTCTCTACTTAATCAATTTTTAATTATATTTTTTAGATTATGACAAACTCCGGCGCATTTAATAATTTTAATTCTAGATGCTTGATATCACGCACCTGCGTCCACACCCCTTATAAATAAATATTTAGAAAAGCATTGATTTAAAATTCCCTAATACAAATTTGGGTAGTTCGGGATAGTCTAAGGACTTTAAACAAAGCAATTATATATGCCGGCTTCTGTCCCTGAAAATACTTTTTCAACCAATAAGATATTTTGCACTTTGGGAGACACGGCAAGCCATTCGCAAGCGCGTCAAGAAGGAAGACGTGCAACAACTAGGAATCTGTGTGTGCCATGCATAGTAAAACTTTTGTCCCTTCTATGAATGTCATTTAAGTGTAGACGCAAGTGAAACTACAAATTCCTACCAGCTGGGGTAGACGCTATATGAACGGTTAAGTAGGTGGGCGGAAAAATTTACAAGTATGTAACGAAGTATTAACCGGAAAAATTAGAGTTAAATTTTACACGTTTCGTACTGTAATTTCCTCTTCCTGCCCGAGTTTTAACTCCGTCAATTACGGCATAAGCAAGGTCTAATTCATCATCAAACATCCGTCCCGATATTTCGTCCTTTTTAAGATGTTGCCATTCCAATTCGATTGGGTTCATCTCAGAACAATACTTGGGTAAAAAGAAGATGTACAAACCCATCTGCTCCCACTTTGACCATAACTGCTGAACTTCTTTACATCGATGTATGGGACTGTTGTCTTGTACTATTATTCTGGTACGCCCACTCTTGTGAGCATCGATAGCTTCTTGCTCCATCATGTGGATATAAGATTTACGATTAACACCACCAATAACTAAACCGTAAACAAAACTGATTAAGGGTTGAAGAAAACCGATAATACTTAACCTTCGACCACGACGTTTGCTTTGTTCTAAACGCTTTTGCTCACCTTGAAAGTAATATGTGTAACTAGGTTCACTCCACATACAAAATCCCGATTCATCAAGGTATTTCAAGTCTATTTCCCCAGTCGCAGCGGCCAGTTCTAACATATCCAGGTCTGCTTGTTTGCTCAATCGTACTATTGGGTCTTGCTTTCCTTTATGGCTTTTTCTGGTTCGTTTCCAAGTGACCCCCTTTTTTTGAGTACCCGTCTTAATCTGTCAGAACTCAGTTTGATCTGGCGATGCTTGCGCAATGCGCTGCGCTAGCTGCGCTTATCGCTATGTAGTTTTTGAGCAAGTTGACGACTATTGTACGTTCGTGACTCTTTTTCAAGACATTCTTCTAGCGGGACTTAGACATTTTTTCCTCAAAAAACAGCCTCAAAGCTTTATAAATCAATGGTTTCACATCGAATTAGTTGTTTTCTTGATATATCTAGGTTATGGCTAACGCCACGCCTTGCTAAGAGCGATTTTTAGGGTTTTGAAGTTAATCCCTTGTCATGACTAGCTTTGAGGCTTTTTCCTGCTTGTTTTTTGTCTAAGTCCCGATAAGAATTAGAAGCAGTTACGAAGAGTTCCAACCATAACGGCGATTGTCACCAAAATGACTATGCAGATGAGAGCCCCGATAAGTTGTGGCGCAGTCACACCCAGCAATAATGCGATCGCTAGGATCAGGGCGCCGCTCCCTGCACCTGCGATAAAGGCTCGCAACAAACGGCAAAACTTGGGTTGAAATTGAATGACCCAGGTACAGACTACTACTGCCAGGAAGACGGCAATCGCTGCAACTGTGACCCAGTTACTCAGAATGCCGAGTGCAACAATGAACACTGCCAGCAACACCGTGCTGATGATTGCTAATGTCCGGCAAAGCCGTACTTTCTGCCATTCACCAGTCGGTGATGCCACAACCTGACTGGAATCACCACCGAAAACATCGACGCGCTTGGCGATTTGTCCAATATACCGATTGAATACAGAGTACCAACGGTTATCTGCGGGGATAGCTTCTTGAATCCAGCGGAACACAGAAAGCTGTCGTTCCTCTTGAGGGAGCAGTATTTCCTTGGGTTGTACGGGGATTGTGAGTTGGAATGCCCCCAAGACGCTCCGCCATTCGATATCTGTCAGCGCAATTGCTGCTACACTCGGATTCGTCATGATTCGGGGCGGCTCTGGAGGACGCTTGCCGAAGGCGTTTGTCACTTGCCGAACAACAATGTTAAAGACCTGACCTTGATCTAGCCTTTCGGGGAGATCGACAGATAAAAGACCGACGTAGTTGACATCTGCACTGGCTGGAATCGGAACATAGGTAATACCACCAGTACGGCATTGCAGGGTGTGAGAGTCAACTTGTTCCAGCCGATGGGTCGTGTACATCCTGTCAGCCATTGCCAGGACATCGGCGACGTTAACCGCAGGTAGATAAATACTCGCAAAGCTTCCGCTCGGTGTGTTTCCCCAATCGATCATCAGCTCGTCAGGTATCTGACCCGATTGCAGTGCAGTCGCTGGTGTTGATCGGATTTCAAAGGTGCTCACCGCTTGGGCGGAACCGACGGGGTTCCATGCTATATTGCGCTGCGCGAGTTTGTCCCAGTTCGAGGGATCTTTTCCGACTGGAATTTCAATCGGGTCGAACGCAATCTCTGCAATCAGACACTGATGCCCATTGCGGATAATCGCTTCCTGGATGGATAGCGGCGCGTCGGCAGGGCTAAAAGGACCATCTTCATTCCCTGCCGCCACGTTAATGGGGAGAACAGTATTAGGATCCCCATTTGGCTTGAACGGCTGATTGGTATCCAGCCAGCAGCCAAAGAATGTGTCAACCTCAGATCCATCTGAGTTTGGGGTTATACTCTGGACATTGCCGAAGACATTGCCGGAACCATCCGTCCGAAAGTCCTCCTGATCAATCATACTTGTGCTTGCAGTGTCAACACGCGGCAAGGCAAAGCATGGGATCGTGACATAGTCGTTCCCCTGAATCCCAGCCAGAGCAATTTTCTGCCCATGATACACACCATCAGACCAGAACCGATAGCTGCCAGTCATCGGGTAATCGTTGCCAGGGGGTATGTCGTAAGCAGCGTTGGTTGACTGGGTACTGAGTAAGCGGAAGAAAACCCGTACATTATCCGCACCGATAGTGCCGATATAGTGTACTTTGGCAAGTGCAAAGTTAAAGACTTTATTGCCACTGCTGTCCGTTGGTTGGAGGTAGAGCGAGGATGCTGCCTGATCGGTTGACAGATCATCGAATGCCTGTCCGCCAGCCACACCCTCTCCATCTGTCAGTGCTTTCATAACCTCCTGGATGAAACGCGGAGCATCTGAGGCATCGCTGCCCATCGTCACACCAAATTTTGTTTCACCTGCTCTGACCACAAATATGCGTAGATCGACACTTAGATACGGCGGATCTCCGTGCAGGATAAATGGGTTGGGCTGCTTAATCAGTTGGAGCTGCGCCCAGGCGGAGAGGGAAAGGCTGGGGATTTCCCCATTCAGCGTGAGTAACTTAGTATCCTCTTCAAAGTCAAATGCATCATTAGTCAGACCAAAATCGAGGTCGTAGTGGAAAGTAAACCGCTGTTCTTCCGGCCCGTAGCCACCGCTATCTGACGTGTTGCCTGTACAGTTAATCGTCATGCCAACTGTCGGTGAGGGCACATCCAAAGTCAAAGCAGATCCAGTAATCCCTATTTCTGCTGCGGTGAACCCATCAACCACAACTCGGAAAGCATCAGGGACAACGGCACTACCAGCAGCGCGGCGAGCATTGATTTCGTCCTCTCCGAGGGTGCTGCGTTCTACGATGAAGCGCATACCCAGGTCGGGTCCGATGCCAACGGCGTGGAAGGCTGTCTTGACAGTGAGCAAGTAGTTTAGGTTCGCAGGATACAGATCCTTGCAGGCTTCGATGAAGGCGAGGCGGAAGTCGGTAAAATCCGATGTATTGCTGAGTAGTCCGGTCGAGATGACACGATATAGCATCTGTTCGACAGGCCCGACACCGATACCCGTGACCGTAACCCCAGACAGGCGATGGGTTCCGCCGTTAATCATCAAATAGACGGCGTGGGTGATGATTGGGCAGTTGATGTGTACGCCGTGGTAGTCCTTTTCGCCCGTATATCGGATGCTGTAGTGATCAGGAAAGTAACCGTTTACTGCACTGTCGTATTTTGTGTCATCACTGGTGGCATTGTACTGAACGACACCAGCCGCGTCTCGACTGGGATCTGCCATGTTGCGACCTCGATGAGTGGGCAGAACACACTGTTCGCCAGTTTGCCACGGCTCATCATCATCAGCCGGATGATTCAAGGCAATGAAAACCCCGAAAAGGTCGGCAATTGCCTCATTCAAAGCACCAGTTTCTCCATCATAGGTCTGGACTATGTTGAAGCCTGTATTGACCCCATGGGTGAGTTCATGCCCGGTTACATCCAGAACAGTGAAGAAGTCGAAATCAGCAGCGTCACCATCACCAAAGTACAGTTCCTTTCCATCTGGATCCCAGAAGGCGTTGTTCGGCATTATACCTAAAAAGGACAAATACATATTATGAACGTGGCCTCTTACATCTGCTCCAGCATTGTCCCAACTGTTGTGCCCGTGTATATCATGGTAGTAGTTCAGGACGTAGCCCAAAAAGCGGTGGATGTCTACTTCGGCTCGTTGATCGTCAAAACGATTTGTAGGAACCACCCCTCCGTTGTTCCAGTTGTCATCGGCGTCTTCCGAGTAGTTCCTCAAGCCTAAGCTACCAGAATTTGCATCATCATACGTGTGAATAACGGGTTTCGTAGCTTCCGGCCACGCTGCTGATGTCGCTGTATCTCGTAGTCGGAACGTTGCTTCAAAAGCCTCGGAATTCAAAGCAGCACCACTGGAGTAGTATCCTGTCCCCACATTTTGAAGTGCAGAGTACCGAAGAATCACTTCTCCTTCAATAGCATCTACCAAATAGATGGAATCTGGGGTTCCACTTCCCGCAGGTGGGATGATTCTCATCCGCCAGCAAATGTAGTACTTCTGGGGTTCCTGCGCTTTATGAAGAGTTTTAGCATCAGCCACAACCAGGGTAGGCGCTAGGTTTTCGTATAATGCAGCGCCAGAGCCTGCGTGTTCTTTGGCGATTTCTGCGGCACGAGTAGACTCAATCCGGGGACTTTCGGGTACGTCGATACCAGAAGCAAGGGTGGAATTGATCCGGTAGACAGACCCATCTGCTGCGTAGTGAACTGCCACGTTTCCGCCTAGAACTTCGGCACTTCCATACTTCTGGGCAAAGATCACGTGGGTCATGCCCTGCCGATCAGTCATCACTCTTTGATTGTCGAGATTCATCCTCTCATCAATGTTCCCTAGAAGCACCCGGTTGTCCCGAATGAATTGCCGGGCATAGTCGTAAGGAACTCTGGTCAGTTCCTCCACATTAACTGGGTCTGCAAGCCGTCCCCGAAGCATTGCGATTGCCGATTTTTCCGGGTTGAACGTGACAGTAATCATAGGATCTCTGGCACGCAGTTGCTTAATATATTCGTTAAGTGCAATTGTATTCATATTCTCCTCCTTTAATTTTCTTGAGATATCATTGGGTATGACAAAAATCTTCTTAAGAGCACTTCTTAATCAAAATAGCAATGTATTGATCGCTTATAAAGCCAGTTTGGGTTATGATTGGGCTTAGTTTTTGTTTAAGTCTTAATACTTCACCCGCACCTGAGGCCAGCCAACCGACAGAGCAGCCTATCCCACCATAAGTTTGATTAATTTTGTGTTTCGTCCCTCAGCCTACTATCCGCGTTCACACTAAGATTCAAAGGTTTTTTGGCGATCACATTTTTGCTTATTATTGCGATCGCGAAATGCTTTTCTATGGCGTTCCATTGTCTTTTGTTTTGGGTTGCCCTAATCTCAAGGGCTAACCCCTACCATCTTCTTAGGCACGAAGAATACGATACCAAATTGCCCAATCGCCTACATCCTCGGCATCAAGATACTCGTCGCCAGGATAGTATTTTCCATACCACTCCGCCGGATCGCCAGCGAACTCACGATGATAACGCGCCAACTTATCATCAGGATCAAACAGGTCAATCTCTTTTCCGGAAATGGAAATGGAAAGGGCCTTGTTCTTGACAACACCCGTGAAAATAGTTACCCCCAGTTCGACATCATTCTTGCCAGGTTTATCGCCTACATGATACACTCCAGTTTCCGGCAAGCGGGTCACCTGTTTTCTATCAGTATCGTTATCCGGCACAACAACCATAGTAAATGTCAATTCCCCTTTCCCCTTGAGGCAGGGATCCTTGTCGTCCAGAATCTGGATTTTATCGATGACAACTTTCACCTGATCTTCAGGACCAATCGGTTCCAGCAGGTCAACTTTCAGATCTTCCAACCGCCCGTCCGTGAGAGGGATAATTTTTTCTTTTGATCGCCATCCTTCACCCTCAGCGATCATTTTATAGACATCCCCATTGATCGTCTCAAAATCGAAGGTACCATCTTTCCCTGCTGTTACTACCGCCCCCTGCAAGTCGTTAATGGTACGCAAGAAGACCTTGGCACCTGCCGCAGGTTTCCCGTTACGGTCAAGAATAACACCTTTTATGGTTCCGGCACCTTTTTTGATTACAACTGTGAAACCGGCAAAAGCGACCACATTCGGCTTGACTACAACAGCAGCTTTTCTGAGATTGACGTTATCATCTTCACTTTCTGGATTTTCCATTAGGATATCGAAAGACAATACTATGTCCTCATTGAGAGCAAATTCTGGGTTTAACTCCGCACTAAACAGGAGCATCTTTTCTTCACCCTCTTTTAATGGCAGAGCAATATGAGGGTGAGGTCTCATCCTTATCTTAAGGGGAATCTGCTCACTTTCTCGACCCTGAGTAACTTCAAACCAGTTAAATCGGATTTTGTTGTGATAGCTGAAATAATTTTCCGGGAAAACAAGGTAGAAATTGCGCAGTTCTCCAAAGGGATTCTTGAAAGCGTAAATATGCTTCTTGATCCCCATGATGCCGGGAAAAGGCCTGGGAAATGGGGGAGGAGGAACAACTGTCATGAGATCGATATTGCGTTGACCTTCAAAATCGCGGGAATCAGGATCCCAACTATGATCGAGATTGGTACAAAACTGTTCGACCTCAACTTTGATACAACCGTGAGTCGAGGTACTTTCAAACTTAATATTTTTGGAGTGAGTATCCCAAATATCGTTCGGCGTGTCGATGTCGGCTTGATTGATAGGTTTTAACACTCCACCCGCAGGAACGATATTGCAAATATCATAAGGATCGGTTTCTACTCCTCCTCCACCTGACCAGAATAAATCCATTGCCAACGAGTAAAGGCGCACCGGGTGAGTCCCTAGATTTCGCATTTTAACATTGACGGTATTATTGAACACCCCAGGCGGTGGTGGCGGTGGTGGCGTATCGGCGATATACCAGTCTTCGTTAGCTGGATCTCCATCAACCCAGCGGTGATTGGGATGGGTCAATGTAATGTCGGGACTCTCATACCATTCGGGACTACCGTCGCGTATCACGAGGTCCGGCAATCCGAGGTATTGCGGTGAACTGCCTGTAGGTGCTAGGTACCCCGGCGTAGAAATCCCTATCTGACCGTCACCGAAAGCATAATCATGGATCAGCTTCCCGAAAATTAGCGCCTCTTCAAGCGATACTGTCCCCTCGGTGCCTGCAGCCACTTGATCTGCAAAATTCCACACAGGAAGGGGAGTTCCAGGTTCAAGTGGTGGAAGTGCTTCTAGTTTCAATCCACTAGTCCAGGCATGGGTGAAATAACTGCCCTTTACAACTGGAAAGTCACCATAACAGGGTTCCGTAGCGCTGCAGGCAAAGGTAAATGTCCAATCTGTAAGCCCACTACTCTCCAAGGCCGACCTGAATCCACCGCAGTTATTTTGCTGCATAACTACATTGACTTGTGAAGTGCCGAAAGCATTTAAGCGAGGCATCAGCCAATCCGGGTCAACATAGGTGGGAGGACTCCCGCCGTTAATTGCCAACTTTGCTATCCCCGCTTCACTGGTTCCCCAACCGGCAACATACAGTAAAACGGTTTTATTAGCAGAGGCTGGTAGGGTTGTAGTTGTAAAAGCGCTCAATTGGCTTTCCAGTTGAACCTGCGAGGCAACTACCACAGCAGTTACGCCGGAAAAACCGGGCATGACTGCCGGGGTTGAACCCAGGACAATTTTTACTTGGGAAATAGGATAATTGTAGTATTCTATCAATACTTCTGCCACATTTTGCAAATCCTTCAACTCACGGTCTCCGGTAGGTCCTGAAAACAAAAATGCGTATTTGTCATTTGGATTTGTGGTTGCCATGATAATTTTCTCCTTATGTTTTTTGGCTACCAACTCAAGGCAGTTTTTTGATAATGATATGCCTTGAGGTATGACGATGCCCGAATAATCGGCTCCAACCGTTTATAGTCCTAACACCACAGCCCAGAGATACTTCAGCAGCGTATTGGAGACATTGGACCCCGCCATAGGTGTCCCCGGCGGGTTCCGGCGGCCAACCGTCGAGAGTCTGAGGAACCAGTACAGAGCTATAATTCCAAATGTTGGAGTGAACTGGATCGGACGTGGGATCGTAATTCCAGTCGATGTCTTTTTTCCCTACACCTGCATGGAAAGTTGGATCGCTTTCTTGCCCTTTCAATCTGACCTGGGCTGTCGAGGGTACGATGACGCCAATCGGTTGTCGGGGGCTGTATTCCACTCTGATTCGGTAATAGCTCAAGTGTCGATGAGCGCTGCCGCTACCGTCTTCGATGCTATATCCCAATACCATACATTCGTTACCATTGAGATCGCCAACCTCTACCTCCATTTCGCCGCATTCATTGGTTGTTAACGAACCAATACTTTGGGGACTGAAAGTGGCAAAGCTAGTTTCCCAGGAATTAATTTTCGGTACGGGAGGTCGGTTGTCGATCCGAAGTGGGAGAAACTCGTATTTGTTGACAGTTGGAACCAGGGCAATAGGTGTCAATTGGGGAATGCCACCAACTTCACCAGTTTTTTTATAGACTTCAATGGCCAGAATTACCAGGTCATTGTCCGCCGCTGTTGAATCCCACTTGACAATCAGGTCAGGAAAAGGCATATATTCCACTGCCGGGTTATACAGTGGAGGTCTTCGATATACTTGTATCGAACTTCCACCTACCACCTGGGCAGTAAAAGGACCCAACGATAGTTTTTCCCACCTGCCGGGATCTCCTGCTGAAGTGGGAAAAATATATTTCTTATTATCTAGGACATTGGTGATTTGAGTTGCTGATGTCAAGTCGAAAGGAGCAGCAGGATTTCCACTGTAGGGTGAAAAGTAGAGGCGGTAGTAGATGTTATCACCCTGAAGCCGAATATTGTTGCCGAAATGCCCTCCGATATGCAGAGTGCCGCCGAAGGGAGCATCCACGATTCCGGAAAAAAATGAAGAGGCTGCGGATGTCATGTAACCTGGGTCGGGATCGGACACATTGGTTATCTCATCGCGAGTAACTCGACCGACCCTTAAAAAGTAAAACTGATCGTCAGAAACCGACGCTGTGGGACTCAGTTCTGGAATATCAACAGTTAAGACAGGACTTCCAGTCAACGGTACATCCACCCGGATCGGATTAGCCGCAGACCATGCCTCATCCACCATATTGCGTTCATCGTAGATCTCGACATATTCGGTTCCGCCTTGCCCAGAAATTAAGAAAACAATGTCCGGCAAACTGGTAGGTTGTACAATCTCGATTGGCGTACCTGGAGACCCGGCGGGAGTTGCCATTTCCGTTTGCACCTCAACAGGTAAATCCGTGAAGGTGAAATCCCCAGAGGAATTAGTTATTGCAGGAAGAGAATTTAAGCGCAGAAAGCTTAAAAAACCCCCTTCTTCTGGAATAACGCGATAGATATCTACCGATACTCCTTGCAGAGGTTCAAAAACTCCCCCCGATGTCGGATATTTGACTTTACCTCCGACGCTGAATAGTTTAGTTGCATTTTTCCACACAATTCATACCTCCTGCTAACTATTAGTTAATACTCTGTAGGCTTGAGAGCCACACGGCTTGAGGGATTGCGAAGCCGTGTGAAGCTCAAATCAATCACACCACTTCAACCACGATTTGAGTCTTTCCAGCATTTACATTCCATAACACTGAATGCTCAGTACTCTTGATCATCTTGCCGTCTTGAAAGACCTTAAAGAAGAGGTCAGGCTGCCGATCCAGGAATAATTCTCGGAAGTAGGATTCGTCGAAGTCTAATTGGAAAAAACCGTTCTCATCCGTCATGGCGCTTCCCACAAGGTCATTGCAAATTAAATCCTGATCCCATGCCTCAACTCGAAGTCCTCCTAACCCTTTTTGGGTTTCGGCATCAATAACGCGACCGAAAATCTGAAAGGTCTTCTTGGCTACTTTTTTTGCAGAGGCGCTTGAATTGATAGAGTGTCCACAGCTTCAGAGACGTCGAGCATACTATCAAATGTTACAACTTGAGCATTATCCAACTTGGCCTGTAAATCGCTGATAACCCTACCCGAAAATTCCGCCCACTGTTCCTGGTTCAATAGAAACAGTTGTCCTCCATAATGCACATGAGCAATTTTTAAGCCTCCAGGAAAAGGCCAAGGCCAGGGCTTAAGGCTCATCTGTTGTTCTGATGCAGTAGACTCCTCAAGGGGGGCTGCCAAACCCTGCCCAAGCTCTTCAGCAGTCATTGCCCTGAGATTATACTTCTGAACTATATCTCGGACAGCCTGATGGTTAACGACCCAAAAAGAACTCGGAATTCCCCTTGTCCAAATCAATCTTTCTAAAAGGGAATAATTATAATTAGCCATGATTTTTCTCCCAATGAATCTATTGGTGAAAGCTATTTAGGAACCTGTAAACTATTGACGAGAGGCACGCCGCCCAGATGCTCAAAAAAGAGGTCTCCTTTTTCTTGTTCTAAGGTTTTAAAGACATTGAATGCTGCTTCAATGGCAGCCCGTTCCGAGGCACACAAAAAGGGACTGACGCGATTGTAGTAACCCGATGAGAAATAATTGGAACACCCACACCAATTCATGCAGTAGTCTTTGAGACCACAATTTAAACACTCCTGATTGAGAGAATCACCTGCCAAGCGACGACACTGTAATCTCTCTAGTTGAATGCCGTTATTAACGTCGCCAATGCAGTGACCATTGGTACCATCACCCACTAGACGTTCGCACGGGTAAATGTTACCTTCTGGAGTAAAGGCGAACTCACCACACCCCATACGACACCGTTCTAGGGGATGGTACCCCTGACGGAGAATGACTGTTACTTTGCTATCAATTAAGCTAATAAAATGGGGGTTGTTCCGGCGATAATACTGGATGTATAGATCGCCAATTGCACGGTAAATATCTGGTAACTGCTCAATCGCTTCCTGGGTCCAGTCAGCCGTAAAGTTTGGATTGAGATAGATTTGCCGTATCCCCAGGGATGAAAAATACTCCACAGTGGCAGGGAGATACGTGAGAGTTTGAGGTCCATATACAGCATTGACCATCACGCTTGAGAAGGCTTTGAGTGCCTGCCGAATCGTCTGTTCGACAATCGGAGAACTCCCTTGCCCATTGATAAAGCGACGATTGAGGTCATGGATCGCTAGTGGCCCATCACAACTCACACCGAAGCCAATTTCATGTTCCTCAATAAAGTCTGCGATGGCTGGCGAAAAGATGGTACCGTTTGTCACTACCGTGAAGAGTACCCGATCTTTATCAAAATCCCGATGGGCCTTAAAGCGGTAGACTATTTCCTTCAACAGTTCAAACTCTAGTAATGGTTCTCCGCCAAAAAAGCCAACATCAATTTTTTTGCCAGGGGGCGTATTGCGGTAGGCAAACTCAACAATCTTGTTGGCTATTTCAATCGGCATACGGCAGTCTCGCTTGCTGATGTAGCAGTAAGGGCAAGCTAGATTGCAACGTTGAGTCAGTAGTAAGGTGTATTTCATTCGCTTTCTCGGTAAAAATCTACGAGTGTTTGTGGGCTATAACAAAGCATTGACAATGGTTTTACGTCTTTACCCTAGATACGGAAGTCAATGTTTTCTGTAAGAGCTATGAACGTTAAATACCTTGCCAGCAAGGGCATGCAGCAGATAGATGGTCTCAAATAGACTAATAAATTGACTTTCAGAACAATCATCTAGCGGAACTTAGACATTTTTTTGGTAAAAAAAAGGCTCAAAGCTTTATATGTCAAGCTTTTATATCGAATTGCTTGTTTTCTTGATATATCTGGGTTATAGCTGACGCCACGCTTTGCTAAGAGCGATTTTCTTGGTTTTGACGTATATTATTTACTCTAAATGGCTTTGAGGCTTTTTCCTCCTTGTTTTTTTGTCTAAGTCCGGCTAACGCTCTATAACCCGTTAAATATCAAGGGTTTTACCCATCACTACTACGTGAAACTGAGATAAGTCAAAGTAAAAGCTTAAGTGCTCTCTAATACTGATCTTGCTAAGAACTGACTCCAAAGTAAATACGGCGATCTGCGTATCAGATTATGAAGAAATCGCAACAAATGACCCTTTGAGTAGTCCTAACTTTTCCAAAGCAACCATCACGGCAGCAGTTCGAGTTTGCACACCCAGTTTTTCGTGAATATGCTCTAGATGTTTCCGTACCGTTCCTTGACTGCAACCCAACACTTTAGCAATTGCGTCATTACTTTTATCCTTAGCAATCCAGAAAAGTACCTCTGCCTCGCGTTTGGTGAGTCCTAGTAATTCCAGAGAAGAAATTGAGAAGGATTGCAGTTCTTGTTCTTCCAACAGTACGAGATATTTCTCCCCTATTAGATCGGAAATAAGATAAACCAGTAACTCCTTTCTCCCTTTCTCAATGTGTAACGGTAAATAGGGGGATGGAACTTTACCGTTAGATGTGAATAACAAAATCTGATGTTTGAACCAATATTGTAATGGTTCTGGCAATGAGTTTAGGGGATATGGGGAAAAATACTGGCTCAGTAGTTTTTCTCCTTGTTGAGTCATGAACTGCACTTGCCCTTCTGGTGTTACAATAATCACGCCTACTTCTTCAAAAGCTTCTTTGAATTGTGTCAGTATTTGCTTCCATTGGCTAAATGCAGGGTTATCTTTATCCGTTTGCATCAAGTATTGACGCAATAAATTTAGAATACAGCGATCACACTCAGTAAAATTTCGGTGATCGCAACTTACCGTAAACCTTTGTTTTAATACCATAGGCTTTTAATATATTCAAGAATGGCAAAACCTGTAACAGGGACGTTAATCAACACTGCTTTCCCATTGGGCGTTTGAAACACTACGGACTGAAAAATCCGCGCAGCATCTGTCTAGTAAATGCACTTCAAAACACCAGAACCAGGAAATTACCAAAAGAATCTGTTGGCTCATTATCTTCGGCAAGCTAAAGCAAATCCCATCAGGTTCAGTCTATATAGGGATACAACGCGATGAAGGTGAAGTCCAATTTTGATTATCAATTATTGGAGTAAATCTTCAATAAATTAAATCAAAATTATTTATCATATATGTATATTATATAGCAACTGTAAATCAAATAAGTAATTTTAGTTGCTTCTTTAGTAAAATTATATATTTTTTCTATCTGACGTTGCGAATAAAATGGAAGGAGCAGGCGTATGATTGCGTGCAGCACTCACGGCATTAGTCATAAACTCCAATACATTGCGACGCTGAAACTTTAAGGAAGTATTAACTATACCTAGGGACATAGGTATTCCAAACACATCAGCCATCGCATTTTGAACCATTCGAGTGCTGTGGCGGTACAACCCGCTCAACACAGCTAAAAGAGCTACTACTCTTACTCCGTAACCACTTGGATTGACATCAGACGGTAATTTTGCACGAGTACTAACCCCACAGTTTACTCAAAAAACCACGTGGTGGTTCGTTGCGCAGCAGCGCGTCTTCCAAGATTAACAAAATCCCAGAAAAAATATAATCGGGAACTTAACAACTGTCCGTTCGCTCATTTTGCAGGTGCAAGAGGTAATTATGTCTTGCACAGCTTGGAATCTAGCAAATAAAGAGATTCAGGCATTTGCATCAATGAAAGAATTGTGCATTGAAGGTCATTAAGAGGTGTAACACAGATAGTAAAATCAGGTAGAAAATAAAGAGTTATATTACAAAAAGCCTTAAGTATTTGTTCGGCAGAGGGACGTTGTGTTTTTCGCTTTGGATTACCATCATAGATACCAGAAAGGAATGCACCGGTTTTTTGAAGAGCTTGACGGACAACAAACTCCATAACAGTAAATACTCGCAATGCGATGTTTAGGAGAAATATCAAACCAGAAATTCTGTCTTGGTTCTTAAAGTAAATAGGTAAGGCAGGTAGAGAACCCCTTTTAAAACGATGAAAACCAGGCTCCAAAAGCCATTCATCTCGATAATACATAACAGCTTGTGGTAAACTCAGTTGGTCAGCAGAAGCATTTGTGACATATAATCGCCAACCAGCCAAAGTTTCTGCTTCCTTTATTGCATGGTCAAGCTGCTCGATATGAAGTTGGAGATGTATCTTCTTTACTTGCTCTAGTTGAGAATTTTTGGAAGGTCTTCCCCTGCCAATATAACGAGTTTCTATTTGTGTTTGTTCAGTAATAGTAGTTGAGAAGAAATCTTTGACACGGTGACGTTTGAGAATGTTTTCAACTTTATAAATAAGTTGTTCTCGGTCATCTCCTGGTTTCTTAGCTAATTTCTCCAAGGCATTTTGAGCTTTATTGATGCGTTGTTGTTGACCATGTATTGCTCTGGTTGCAAGGCTACGGGAATAAACTACCAAGTAGCGTTCATGCCAACGTACCCATTTATTAGTTTCTTTATTGAACCAAAATCTTCCTAATTCAACTTCAAAACCTTTACCAACAGCAAGTTCTGATTCTTCCTGTTGAGGTAAACGAATATCCATAGTTTTAATTGGTGGATTAAGTACCCATCAGCAATGAAAATAAACTTGGGGTGCCCAATCACTTTCTTAATCTTCTGCCAAGTGGGGAAATATAACGGGTCATCGGCTCCATTTCCTTCAAGGGTTGCGCTGACTAGTGGCATTCCCATCGGGTCTAAGGTTGACAGTCTTCTGACGGTATTGCAATAAATCGGGACGTTTGTCCTTTGAGTAACCATAACGGGACTTAGACAAAAAAAAGAGGAAAAAGCCTCAAAGGCATTCAGGGCAAGGGATTAACTTCAAATCGCTCAATGCCGTAGCGTGGCGAAGTGCCATAATCTAAATATATCAAGAAAACAACCAATTCAACGTCAAACCATTTATTTATAAAGATTTGAAGCTTTTTTTGAACCAAACAACATCTAAAGAGTTATGTATTAATTAAGTTGAATGTGCAGTTTGTTCAACTTATTTTTACAAGGATGCTAAGTCCCGATACTGATAATAATTGGTTAAACCAAGTCAAAAGAAAATTTATGGACAAAAGTGTTTTACAAAAACGCCAACATACTAGTAAAGGTTGGCGGGCTGTGATTGTGAAATTCACACTAGCAATATCAGTGCTTGCTTATAATGGCACCATTCTCAGAAGCAGGGAATTAAATCGAAAAGGTGATCAGCCGAGATTCTCAGCCTCAAAGCATTAGGAGCAATAGAAAAAACCCGATAAAGCATTTACAGGATGCAAATATCAGGTTTATTTAATGACCCATAAAAAATTTGTTTTGCACAACATCAATTAACCACTACACCAAGCATCAAAAACTCTACCTTGCATAGCTTCAGGAAACTCTTCACAGTATTCTTCAAAAGCAGTTTTGAATATTTTCTTTGATTGTTGATGGGCGATTTCTGCTTGTAGTTCATCAACTGTATCCCAAGCTGCTCCACATTCTTTCGAACTCGGTGAAGTGCGATCGCAAATACTGCGGGCGTTTTCCACCGCATGGTGTAGTTCTTCTTCTAAAAGTACCTCTTGGGGTTCTTCAACAAATTTGCTTTCGCTAATAATATCGCTAAGGGAAATAATACCTAATAATTTTCCTTGAATTACAGGTGCTCTGAGTAAGTGATATTCGGCAAACAAACGCGCCACATATGCTACACCAAGGTTAGGATTAATTGCCATACAGGGCTTGCTCATTATTTCATGTACGCGCAACTTGGCAGGGTCTTTACCAAAAGCAATTACCTTGTAAACTATATCAGCTTCGGTAATAATGCCATAAGCATCCTGGTCGTGGCGACGTTCTACAATTAATGCACGCCAACCTCTGGAATTCATTAACTCAACCGCTTGTGCTACAGTTGCCGAACTGCGAATAGTTGCAACATCTTTAGTCATTATGTCTGCGGCTTTTAGCATAACTACCTTCCCGTATCGCTCTGTAATTACGTTTTCTTGCTTACAATCGCCAAACTCAGACCATATCTGTAATAGAAGGGATTACAGTTGTTAAAAAAATTATTCTGGTTTTTAAGAACCAATGTTGTTTGATTCCTGATAATTGACCCTTAGAATCCTTTAAGCTCAACACCTTCCTTATAAACAAACAATTTGAGGAAATTGTGAGGTTTTTCTACTAAAATCAACTCCGGTCGTAATATTTCCAAGAATACAAAGCCCGTAATTGGGGCATCTTTTTCAATTGATGTTCCTGCATCCTTCTGAGAATATCATCCAATATTCTCACTGCTTCCCCTTGATAACGTCCTTTATTTAACATGACACATTCAGCCCTTTCCGACATGGCTGCATCAGTCATTTCGGGGCGAGAAGGAATTCCTTGTTTCACTAGTTTTTCTAACACTTGTGTCGCCCAAATTACTGGAACATGGGCAGCTTCACATAGCCAGAGAATTTCCTCTTGCATTTCTGCTAGACGCTGATAACCAATTTCAACAGCTAAATCGCCACGAGCAATCATCACACCAAAAGGATACTTACCTGCAGCATGGACTATTAATTCCGGAAGATTGCGTATTGCTTGAAGTGTTTCAATTTTTGCAACTATTGCTAAAGGATTTAACCGTTTACCCTGACGAGTTTGTAACTCTTGCTCTAGCAGGTCAATATCTGAAGTATTTTGAACGAAAGAATATCCCACAATATCTGCGTGGGATACAATAAAATCCAAATCTTGTTTATCTTTTTCTGTAAGGGGGCACAAATTAAGTAAAGTATCAGGAAAGTTGATTCCTTTATCTGGCAAAATTTTACTACCCTTATGGCTAGCATGGGTAATTTTTATCAGTGCTCCCTCATCACTTAAGGACTCAACACAAGCACCGATCCGCCCGTCATCAATCCAAACATTAGCACCTATTTTTAAACTATCTAGCACTTCTGGTATTGTGCAAGTTAATTGTGGATATCCAATATCGGCAAAACTAGAATTATTTTCAGGTTCTACACCCGATAAATCGCGCCGTAAAAATAAATAATCTCCTGTGAATAAACGGTCAGAATCACAGAAGTTAATAGTTTGCTCAATACGAGGTTTTGGTCCAGCTAAATCCATCATAATTTTACAGGGTTGTCCTGTTTCGCCCTCTGCACGATGTACGTGATGAATCATTGCTTCCCATAGTTCTGGTGTATCATGGGCACAGTTTATTCGAACACAATTAGTGCCTTGTTGTAGTAAGCTTCTAACATACTCATAACTGCTAGCCGCTGACTTGGGTAATGTAACCATAATCCTTACCCAACGGTTATTCCATGGTTTACCCAACACATCTTGTGTATGACGTCTGAGCAGACGATGTCCTTCTAAAAAAGATTGTATTGAAGGACGAGGTGGAAGAGGATATGATTCTGTTTGACAAATAGCAGCTAAAGTTGCGATCGCTGCATCCAAGTTAGGTAGTACTCGGGCTTCAATTCTCCCCAAAGATGACAGTCCCCAAGGAATCAAAGCTGCTTGTAAAGGACGCAGGTCATGACCTCGCAAAGCTAGATAGTATGCTAGATTTTGAGCACTTTTTCGGAAGGATGGACGTTTAATAAGGGGTTCCCATCGTTGAAAAATTTCTTCTCCCTGTTGATAAATTGATTGCCGAAGTTTTTGTAAAGTAGCAAGTAAAACTTCTGGGTTTTTTAAGTCTATTGGTTTTATCTGGGTCGTATTACTTTTAAGGGAGAACATAAAATCATCTCCTAGCTCGCAATCTAAAATTTAAGATCTACAATTCAAAACCTAAAATTCAAAACCTAAAATTCAAAACCTACCATTCAAAAACTAAAATCACACATTATGTGAATTAGAAGCTGAAATAACTTAAATTAGTGGGAATAATCACAAATATAATTTACGCCGGTTCTTGAAACTCTTGATATTGAAAGGCTGCATTTAATTCGCATTAGAAGCAAATCCTAAATTTTCATGTTTAACACTTCATTTTTATTTATAAGTAAAAAACTTGAGAAACTTGTGAGGTTGTAGATGGACTATTGACATTTTCTGGGTTTCTCTGTCTTCCACAAAATCGCTATGGGGACAAACATCAGTTCTGGTAGATAAATATTTTTCACTAGCGGTTGCACGTAGTTCATGTTATTTCCAAAAATTTAAGTTATATGCATGGTTGAACCTTACCTACATGTAGTAACAGTAAAATTTGTAGATGAATACCGCTAGTTCATATGAGTTCAAAGGTGCAGCTATGAGTAAGTTATTTGTAGGACCTGTGGAATTGTCTGAAAATCCCAACCATAGACGAGATTCTAACGGGAAGGAAGTTCTGTGGGTTGGTACAACTCTAAAATTTCTATTCCAAGTTAAGGAATATCATGAAATTCATAAAGTAAATAAAGGCACTAACAATTCAGATGATTATATATATCCCTTAGTGATTATCGGAACAAGATACGTAAAAACATGGGAAGATTGGCAACAACATGAGGTAAAAATCAATAATTTCTTGATAGGTACTATTTGCAACTATTCTTCAAGTGAAAAGCATCCGACTAATTCTTTGGAGCCCGAACCTCCTGAAGCAAAACAATTTATTTTTAAGTTACAGCCTAAGATTTTGAGGGTCAGTGATGCTATGGAACCACACTTGGTTCCTCAAGACAAAGTTAATATTTTATCGATTGATATGGGAACAGGTGGCTTTGGTTTTAATGATAGCTTTATTATTGACTATATAAATACTAAGAACTTTACTACCAACCTGAATAGCTAGTAGAGTCAACGCAATAAATACTACACCCATACTTAAGGTTAATAGTTAGATTAAAACCTGCTACTAGTATTAATCCCCGGGGGGAAAACCCCGGTTTTCCCGATAATCCTCATAAACTCACAAATTCCTCATTTTTTTAACCTATAAGGAGATTAGCCAAGAATTATTGAGTATTTTGAATTTAATAAATTTAATGGTTAATAAAAGGCATCCTTAAAATGAGACAACAACAACTCAAAGCTTATCTACAACTAATTCAAGAATTGCTAAGCTGTGCTCATGGTGAAGAATGGACGTTACTGGAACGTAACGAACAACTAGTGACTCCCGATCTAGTACAGGTGATGGAAGAAATCGCCATGCAGTTAAAATCAGATGGAAGGTTGGATGCAGCTAAATACCTCCAACATTGGGCTGGACAAATCAATCATCTGTTTGAACAAGCAGTTCATCACCAAAGCGATGATGAAAAATCCCAAGCCTATCTCCAGCTGATTCAAGATTTATTGGATTGTCCCAGTGGTTCGGAAGCTGATATTTTAGAATCTCACCAAAATTTAATTGACCCCAATTTGGTGCGAATGATGAAACAGGTCGCTGCTCAAATGGCTACACGTAAGGAAAAGGGAGCAGCTCGTTTCTTAAGTAATTTAGCTGCAGAAATTAGTCGAAACCTAGTACCGGTAAAGAATTTCAAAGCAAACTTGCAAAAGGATGCCAAGGAGGCTATTTTTGGCGCAGAACATCATTTTCCTGATTTTAAAGCAGCTGATGAGTCTGCCTTAGAAGATATTGATGGAGAAATTCCACAATTCGACCCCATCAATGAAACCTTTGCCAAAACTGAGGAGAACACTCCAAAATCTGTGCATCTTGAAGAACGTTTAACAGAAGTCACTCAGTCATTAATTAATCTACAGGAAATATTATTTTCACGACTGCAACCAGTAAACCCACTTTGGTACATGGATATATTAGAACGCGCCTATACTTTGGGTTGGGTACTAACTACTGAAGAAGTGGAAGAATTAATAGGGGTCAAGCCTAGATGTGAAGCCGGTAAAAATTCTTATCAACGGGGATGCTGGATGTTTGTGAAAGCCGGTAAGATGGGTTTACATACAGGTTGGCGCGTTATCAAAGAAGAAGTTGAGGTTACAGAAGTTTAAAAATAGCTTGATATCGAACACGTTAGAGGAGATTTTCAAAGTATAGTTTATTACTAGTGTTCACTGTTGAGATCCCCCAACCCCCTTAAAAAGGGGGCAAAAGTCCCCCAATACAGTGGGGGATTTAGGGGGATCCAAGATATTTTAAGTAAATAATGTGACTTTTGAAACATCCTCTTAGACGTTTTTCCCAAAGACGTTTTTCTCAAATATCATTAAAGTGCGATTAAAGTGCGATTGAATTAAATCCAATCGCACTCATTTACCAAGATGTGACCAAAGCCCCTATAGACATGCGGAATGTCAAAATTCATTCACAACTACGATTCACAACACAGAACAAAGTTAAAAGTTAAATCCTTTTCTCAGAAACGGAAACCAACTCCTGCTTGCAAACTCACAGCATCAGCAGAACTGTCTTCATAAGCATCAATACCCCATTTCGCATCACCATATAAGACGACGCGATCGCTAACTTCTGATTCTGCACCAAGAGTAATCACGGCTGCATCCCTATTACCCAAAGGGCTATTTTCGCCTTCATCTGTGACAAAGGAATAACCAGCACCAATATAAACATTAGTATTATCAGCAACAGGTACATCGTAAGTTAGCATTGGCATGATGGCTGTAGAGTCGCCACCAAATAGAACTGCACCCCTAGCGGAAACTGGTGTTTCAGGAATTGCATAACGTCCTTGAACATTACCACCTAAAACTGCTGCATCGTTATTTTCTCCGCCATTGGTAACGCCAGCAGAAACACCAGCACCAATGTAATTACCATCCATACCCGTTGGCTTTGCTGCTGCAATTCCGCCCGAAAGAAGAATGGAGGAAGCAACAAATGCACTCACCATTACACTAGTAAGTTTCATATTACCCTCCTAATAAAAGTTAAGCGGAAGATTTTCTATATCTGCTTATCTTTTACTTGGTGTTAACTCTTGAAATATTGTTTTTTGATAGAAGTCACATCTACTACCTATCTACTTTTAGGCTAACAATTTAATGTGAGGAATTTGTGATTGTTGCAATAAAAATTAATTTTTCTGGTACATTTATATGCATTAAACCATAAAATATAAATCCTGTTCGGGAAGCTGCTTAAAAATCATTTGATTCTCAGAAAAAATATTAAAATTTCTTTTTTTATTTTAAGTTAATAATATTTGAACTATTTGAACCTGATCGATTGTTTAAGTCACGTTAACGTTTTGAAAAACCCCTTTCCCTTTTTTAGATTTTAAATTTGGGAAAAATATAAAAACCAGAGACGAACTCAAGATATGAGATTCAATTTGTCATCCCTACTTTGACTCGTAAGCACCCAAATCAATTGCTTTACCTTGACTTCGTTTTTTACCATCTTTGTCAAATTCTACATCTGAGTCAATTCTATAACCACTATCAATTGCTACTGAATCAGGTTTGAGACGGAAATTATTACCTGAAGAATCCATAAATCCAATTGACTTAACTTCAGTATTCTCTGAAGATTTCAGGTTTGTATTTCTCTTACCACCATCGTAAAGACTACTAAAGCGATCTGTGAATAAGTTATTTTTCAAAGTCACATTCTCTGCATCTTCGATAAACCCATTTCGATAGGTGCTATCAGCAAAGATGTTGTTAGTAACTGTTATATTACGAGGTTTATAGCCTCCAGTGTAACTCTTACCATTTATGGTAATGGCTTGAACATTATTGGAAAAAGTATTATTGAAAATCTCGACATCACGAACATTATTGCTGATTCCAATTCCTTGTCCGCCATTTACTCCTTGTTTTCCGTTGTCGTAAACAACATTATTAAAGACGCGGATATCAAATACATCACCTCTACTGGGGTCTTCGTCTGCGATCGAAATCGCATCAGCAGTATTTCCGTATACTTCGTTATTGTAAATATCAATGTTGAAGGATCTAGCACGACCACCATCAACGTAGATTGCAGAACCTCCGTTATAGCCACCAGGTGTTCCAGAAACTAAAGAGGTTCCAGTTACCTTATTGTTGTGAATAGAACCATTACGAGAACCAGTTTTTGCATCTATCCCTTCACGGTTACCTTGGTCTACAGTGTTACCAGCTACTTCAAAACCGTCTACACCCCATATACTTAGAGCTTCTTGAGTCCCATTTGTGTCACCACGACCTTTCCATCTCCAGTTTGCTCGTTCAATGGTATTATTGAGAACCTTAATGTTTTTGCTAGTAACTTCTTGTTCTCCACCATCATAGTAACTGTCTGGTAAGACGATAATACCGGAGGCTCCAGTTTCATAGGTATGGTTATTTTGAACTGTTATGTCTTCTGCATCACGTAAAGAAATCCCAGCCCAGGATGTGTTTTCAATACGGAAGCCATCAATCACCCAATGACTCTTACCAGCTGACTGAATAACACCTTCACGAAAGCCTCCTTTATTTGGATCTGGGTCTTTCAATGTGACATCACCGTTAGCTTTAAGGGTGATTCTACCCGAACCACTTTCGCCAGATTTACCAAGAGTAATTAATTCTGTATAAGTACCAGGTTGTACTAAAACAGTGTCACCAGCCTCTATTGGAGAGTCTTTACCGACTGCGTGGTCGATAGTTTTCCAAGGTTTATCTTTTGTTCCTGGATTATTATCACTTCCATTTACAGAAACGTAGTATGTAGTTCCAAAGGAATTATTTTGTTCTGAAGTTGTATCACCAGAAATCTTATCAGAAGAATTCACCTCAGAAGAGTTTTGTTTTTCTGAAGTAACATCGGGGGAGATGTTATCAGAAGAGTTTTTCTGTTCCAAGTCAACGTCAGGAGAAATTTTATCAGATGAAGTCTTATCGGAAGAAGAATTTACATCCGAAGGATTTTTCTCCTCTGAAGTCACATCGGGAGATATTTTATCAAAAGAATTTTTATTTCCTGAGTTCATATCAGGGGAAATCTTATCAGAAGAGTTTTTCTGTTCTGAGTCAACGTCAGGAGAAATTTTATCAGATGAAGTCTTATTGGAAGAAGAATTTACATCAGAAGGATTTTTCTCCTCTGAAGTCACATCGAGAGATATTTTATCAGAAGAATTTTTATTTCCTGAGTTCATATCAGGAGAAATTTTATCAGAAGAGTTTTTCTGTTCCGAGTTAACGTCAGGAGAAATTTTATCAGATGAAGTCTTATCAGAAGAAGTTACATCAGAAGGATTTTTCTCCTCTGAAGTCATATCGGGAGATATTTTATCGGAAGAATTTTTGTTTCCTGAGTTCGCATCGGGGGAGATGTTATCAGATGAATTGGAAGAATCGGTAGGTACAGGTTTTGGCTGTGGATTATAGTTTGGTAATGGATTTTCAACAGATTCTTTCTTATTGCCTAAACCTGTCAATTTATCAACATCACCTTTTCCTGAGTCACCAACGAGGATGTCTTTAGCACCATTGAGGTTGTCATTCCCATTATGTTTACCAAGAAGTTCATCACCTTGAACATCATGATTATATTTTTTAAAAATGTCCTCATATCTGCTGAAAATATCGTGATGTAGATCGTGGATGTCATGTACAAGATTTATTGAATCACCTAAAAGCTTTTCTCTTCTTTCTAATAATCCATCAATACGATCTTGAATTTTGAGAGCAAGTGCTTCATGTCCCTTATCCGCACCCAAAGGCTTACCTTCTAAAGGATTACCTGATTCAGTAAATACATCTAAACCTTGATGTAGGGTATCGATGTGGGGAGCGTGAAAATGTGTGAAATCCAAGGTTTTTCCTCAATTAATTTCTTAGTTAGCTTATTTATCTTTCCAACCGAGAACGATGAGACTGGAGCTATCATTACTGTGTCAAATACAGAAAAACTGAAAAGCTATTCAGTCATTGTTAGACTTACCTCTTTCGGGAATACACCACATACTTATTTCACGTCAAAAACTATGTTGTAGACGCGATATCACTCCTCTTCACAGATATGATTAATATTATTCGTCAATAACGAACATTATTAATACTTGCCATCGTAAATACATGAATAATTAGCTTGAATACAAACATCTATAAATTGCAGGATTTTCCATCCCCATAATCGTCACAACTCCCAAAAAAACTAGGTTGTTTGATATGCAATTTTGGTAGATGTGTATCCTAGCAGATGTTTCCTTGTTTTGTGAAACCGACTAACTAATTTTCATAGCATTTATGACTACAACTGAAAATTACACACCAAGATTGCAAGATTTAACTGCAGTCAAATCTATCTTTAGTATTAGCTAAGAGCAAGAATTTGTGAAGATAGTTTATTGTTTTTTTTAGATTAAGATGAAAATAAAAAATTTATACAAAAAACATCGCATGTGTTAGTTAAAAACTTGACATCATTTAGCTTGCCTCAAAATAAATTTTATATTTGGTCAGTAAGATAATATATTTTTAAAACTCTATTGGATGTTAATTATTTTGTTGTCACAACAAATTATTAATGACAAAGATAAAAAAACTACATTTTTTGTGATCTCAATTAATCCATAAATCGGAAATAAATATTTTCACGTAAGACTTGAAAGTACATTCATAAGAAACTTTCAGGCTTTTATTAAATCCTAAAACAGAATAATAAATATATAACTAAAAGTTATTGCACCATATATAAAACCTAAATATTACTTTTAATGAATTTTTGTTGAACTCAAAATCTGATTGAATACTGTGTATTTTAAGCAACAAGTATTTTTCGATTAACGCTAATTAAATTTATCACTTTCATTTATTTGATTTTATTTTTTGATTTCTAAAAAGATAATTTAAAAGATTATTAGTATTTATGTTTACAATAATTACTATGGCAAAAAGATACATATACTTAAGCTAAAGATAATATATTTTTTACACTACAGTTAGCTTTTTTGTAGAACAAATTAGATATTTCATCTAGTAATCGCATATTCTCAGCCATTTTAGTTAAGTTTTATTAATCAATGAATCTAAAAATAATTAAAATCTACTATTTGTCAGTCGTTTAATTCTTTGGGTTGTCATGATTGATTGACAATTTTTGTAACAAAGATGTTAAAAACTAGAAGCAAAAAATTATTAGTGCGTCCAAAAGTGGATAACTGACAAAAAGTTTGATAAATAATTAAAAACCATTAATTAAAAACCATAACCTAAAGAAAAGGTCACTCCATTTTCTTGCAGACTATTTCCATTAATTTCAGCATTGGTCAAAGGAATACCGTAGTCTACACGAGCATTAAACCTATCTCCAGCATTAAAATTTAATCCCATCCCAACCGAGATTAAAGAATCAATATCAACTGCTTCATTATTCCCATTCCAAGGTAAACCCAGATCGATAAAAGGGATGATTTGTAGTAGACCGTCTAGTTTATTCATTCGCAGGACTGGAATTCTCAATTCAGCAGAAGCAAATAAACCACTGTTAGACAAACTGACATCTCTTCGATAACCTCTAACACTAGTTGCACCCCCCAAACGAAATTGTTCAAGGGGGACTAATTTATCTGCAAGTTGAATATCTCCTCGTAAGAGCAAAAGAAAGTCTTTATCTAGCTGACGCGCCCATTGATATTGTCCCCGCCAAGCGACAAAATTACTATCTGGAGCATTATCATTAATAGTGGCATCAAAAATATCTACTCCCACACTAAACTGCGATCGCAATGCTAAGATGCTACGATCGCTGCGTTCTGTATATTCTTGAAAAATTCGCAAAGCACTAATATTAGTGTTACCAGAATCATCTGCACCTATGGATAAAGGGAAGGGAATATCCAGTAAAGAAGTCTCGCTGTGTTGACGAGAAAAACTGATTCCCAATGCTAATTCACGGTTAGGTTTATAAATAATTGGCTGTCGAAAGCTGAGTTGGTAGTAGTTAGATTGAGTTTCAATATCTAAGGGTGTGAAAGGATTTTCGATAATATCATTGGAATTGAAACCATAGGCAAAACTGATAGTACCGCTTTTAGCATTAATTGGAAACGTATAACCAATATCAAATCCATTGCTACCTTGGGTATTTGTATAATTTAGTTGGAGCTTATCCCCAAATCCCAGAAGATTGGAATGGTTTAAAGCGATATTGCGACTATTAGATCCAATTGAAGGTGATTTATGATTATCTAAAGAAGAGGATAAACTAAAAGCCTTAGCTTCTTTAACTTCCACATCTAGGCGACTCATACCAGGAGTCAAACCAGCAGATAATTCTGCTGAAACATTGTCAATGAGGGGGTCGAGGCGCAATATTTGCAAACGTTCTAGCAGTTGCTTTGTTTGCAGTGGGGTTGGAAGGGATTTAAGACGGGAAGCTATGTAGCGATCGCTCAGCCGTTTATTACCATTTACTTTAATAGATTCTATCCCACCTTCTAATACTTCTATTTTGACTATACCATCTTGTAATTTTTGGGCTGGCAAATAAGCACCGGAGTTTACATAACCATTATCTACATATAGCTTGGAGATGGACGAGCGCAATTTATATAACTCTGCGATTGTAACTGATTTCCCTTGAAATTGTGTGATTAATTCGGAAATTTCACTGTGAAATAGACTATTACCTACAACTTCAATCTTTTGGACTTTAATCGGGTCAAAAACAATATTAAATTTTGAGTCTTGAGAAGCTTCTTGAATTTTTTGATTCTCTGTTGCTGTAGGAAAATTTTGATTGGAGATATCAAGATTAATGGGAGAATTTTCCAGTTTATTTGGAAAAAATCGTCGATTGTCTTGCTCTATACGATTATTGAAGTCTACAGGATTGGAATCTACAGCAGTTTGCGCTTGAGAAGTTTTAATATCGCAGACATTAGCAATAACAACAAGACTTAAAATATATCCAAAATTTAAAAAGTACTTGTGCAAACAATCTCTGTATAAAAAGTATTCACAAATTCTCATATTAACTTTATCGGAAGATGCAACATTTGAGTTATCTTTAGCTCTCCGGTTAAGACATTGCATCAGGTTAATTCCCCATCTTTTGGCAAATATTTTAGAGAAAGGGAAAATGCTGAGAGTTTCTTCCTTCAAAGGAAGTGTCCTTATAAAGTCATCACCTATTGGTAAAGCATAGGAGGATTCAAGATTACTCGTTAACTTCATAATCAGCTGAAGCTAAGCCTCATTGGTAAGACAACCTATTTTAAGTAACCAATAAGTAAACTACCTGAGTAATTTTGACTAGAAGACATTCAATTATGTATTTCAATGATATAAAAATACACTCAAGTTGAAGAAGCAAATAAAAGTGATAATGGAGTTTTATTAAAACAAGATAATAATCTCTGTACTTATCCTAAATATTGCAGAAAATTCTCACGATTAAAGAAAATTTAACTACTAGAATTATTGACTTGAAGTGAAAAATTTAGTTATTCCCACACTTGACATTACCCATCTTGCCATGGATCCGGCAAAAGACAAAATAATCAGACTCCAAGAACTAGCTCGTTCTATTTGCACAGGATTGAGTGTTTATCCTCATTTTGTTGTTGTCAACGGCTATCCTCCCATTGAAGATCGCACTAATTTGGTAAATCTGTCCAAAGCCATTTGTGAGATTGGTTCGGGAAAAATTGGTTCGGGAAAAATTGGTTCGGGAAAATCCATCTTAGATTTTGGCTATCAAAACCAAGTAAAAGTTTCTTTTACACAAGTGCAAATTAATCGAACACAACCCGGAACAAGTGGAAAAGTTACTGAATATAGCCGAACCCACCTCCCTTTAGCATCCCACACTGATTCATCCTACATGGACAACCCCCATGATTTGGTTGCATTTCAATGTATTGTCGCAGATAAAATGGGTGGTGAATCCACAATGTTCGCCGTTGAAGATATATTGCAACTAATTGATAGTGAAAATCTTAAACTATTGAGGGCGTCAGTATTTCCATTTGGCGATAATATATATCCGATTATTTCTGGTGTCAAAGGGAACGAACAAATTCGTTATTATCGATCGCAACTTGATCGAACACTAGAATTGAAAGGTTCTTCCTTACCCGACCGATATCGTATGGCGATCGATAATCTAGACACCGTACTTCAGAAATCTGCTCGATTAATTAAGTTCCCTTTACGACCAGGACAAATTGTATTTATACACAATAAAAAAGTACTACATGGACGGACGGGATTCTCTCCAGATAGCGATCGCCGACTTTATCGGGTTCGTCTTCATGTGAATAGTTTTGAATTTGAATCTACAGAATCTACAAACCAAATTCATATATCTGACTGTATTCCCGAGCCAATACAACCTATTTCAAAGGATCAGAATAAACAGAAAGATTTTGTTTATAAGGATATTGATTCTTCAATAATTCAAGAACTAAAAGATTTTCATAGTTTCGCAGAAGTACTCAAACAAAATAATCAACCTAGCAATCCACAACTTAATAATGCAACTCTTCTAAATACCTATGGTCAATTTTTGCTGAGTAAAGGTAAATTTCCAGAAGCAGCTAAAGCTTTTCTTAGTTGCTTAAATATTTCTCCCGATGATTACGAAAGTGGTCTTGCATTATCTAGTCTTGCTGATGCTCGTGGGGATTATAAAGCTGCTCGGGCTATATTAAATCAGGTTGCTATACGTCATCCCCTGATCTGGGAAGGAAAACCCGATCCTCAAAAGCCAACATTATTAAGAATTCGAGGGATAGAAGGTTCAGCTTACCGCATTGTACAACAAGCTGATGGTAGCTACAAAAATCTACTGCAAGGCGGTCATTTTTCGATCAAGGATTTTGTAAACCGGAAGCAACATAACTTGATGACTCTGAATCTTTTGGAAAATAATATTGATGGAATACAAAATATTCCTAAATTAAATTTATTTCTCAATACCATTGCTTGTCCAGATCTGAAACGATCATCACTAATTGCTGCTGCTAGATTTTTAGATCGCTATCCTAATATTCCTGTTATCAATCATCCTCGTCAGGTTCTGGAAACAACCCGCGAACGTAATGCACTGCGACTTAACTTGATTCCGGGTGTCAAATTCCCCAAAACAGAAAAACTCAAGTGGGATGGTATTTCTGTGGATGCGATCGCAAATGAAATTTTTGGGTTGGGTTTTGTGTTTCCTGTTATTATTCGTCACGTCGGTTCTCAAACAGGCTCTAGTGTTAAGCTTGTCAAAAATAAACTAGAGCTTTATTCTCATCTCGAAAATAGTCCAAAAAACAAAGAATATTACGTTATCCAATTCCATGATTACTCTAGAGAGCAAAATATTTTTAACAAAACACGAGTATTTTTCATTGACGGTCGTTTTTACCCAGTTGCAAATTTATTTAATGATTCTTGGAATGTTCACTCGGGAGACCGTTATAGCATTATGAACAAAACCCAATGGACACAAGATAAGGAACAGTCTTTTTTGAACGATCCTGTCAATTATATTGGTAGTGAAAATTTTGAAAAACTCTGTAAAATTCGCGATTTAGTTGGTCTTGATTTCTTCGGAATCGACTTTACAATTCTCCAAGATAGAAGAACATTATTTATCTTTGAATTGAATGCTGCAATGAGACATAATTTTGACCATGCGAAGAATTTTCCTTATACTGAACCTCACTTAAGGAAAATATCTAATGCTTTTGATGCTATGGTTCAAAGCCGTTTACAAAAATCTCATGAAGTATAAGGTTGTTTTTAGCTTTTAATCTGCGACTTAAGCAATCAACACCTGATATTTGTTACGTAACGCTCTTCCATCACTTTGGGAAAAATCCCATATCATCCCGCAATGATGCAACGCCAGATTACAAACTGTTTGAGTAAATTTTCTCAAAATTATCTGTAAAATATTTATTTGCTTGAGTACTTATCAAGGATTCTACTAGACTCATTATTGTATTCAGTTTTCTCATCGTCAAACTAAGCCTAAGTAAATTATTATCTAGCTGTAATTTTTTCATTTTTCGTTTTTGCTGTTCTAGTTCGTTAGCCACCAGTACTTCACATAGGTTTCGCTTTGTTTCCTCGGATATTAAAATATAGCTTCCGTCTTGTGAATTTCTTAATTTATTAGAAGTGAGATTATTATAAAAATAACCTCTGTCCATGATACAAAAAAGATAAGCGAGATATTCCGCTTCTATTCCTATAGCGTTTTTAATAATATCTCTTTTCTCTAGTCCAAGAGTTTGTTTTTTATAAATTTGAGTTCCGTAAATACTATGAAATAAACCTGCTAGACAAACATAATGTGGATTTTCCCACTGTTTTAGTAATTTGTAAGTTTGTTGAAGATGATCGATTAAGGTTCCGTGAGAATGAGAAAGAGAATTAGTATTAAGGTCTATCAGTAAAGCTAAAAGCCTGGATTCAGAATACATACGTAATAGTAAACTTCAATTTTTTTATGAGGAAAATAAATTATTCAATCTTTATGAATCATGTCTTTGAGATTTTTTAATTGAGACAAAAATGTTACCTTGATTTAGACAACGCTAAATTTATTCATAAAATTATTGATAGATTTTGATTGAAATCACCTTTAAAGCTTCTGTTTCTGCTTCTTTGGCGAAAATATTTATAAGGCCTGACGATTATTATCGTAAATATTCTAATGTTATAAATCCTAAAATTTACTTTTACCTCAGTATTGTTTACCAAATAAATTATTTTTTGCCAAAGGTGATAGCAACATCTTTGAAACACCTCCAATAAAAGGTTAAGAGAGGTTATTTAAAACAATTAGGAAAGTGAAATTTAACACTTTCCCAATGAATTTTTAGTTGTGGTAAATGCAATAATTTTGATAATCCCGTAAACATTCTTAGCTAGTTTTTCCTAAATTACCCCAGCTAATCACAGTCTAAGTCTAGTTAGAAGCCAACATTCCAACAGAATTGAAATTTTCGGATTAGACATACTCAAAAGCGGTGTCACTAAGATTTAAGGTGGTGTTATCTTCTAGGATTGCTATCAAATCTCCATTGCGAGAGAGGAAAATATCATTTCCTTGCTGCTGTTGTTGATAATCGGTTGCAATCCCATGAAGTTGGAGAAAATCAACTGTAGAATCAAAATCTTTGATTAAAGCATAATCTTGATAACCAGCAGTGTCATAGTAAGCTTGATTGGTATCACCCAAGATAAACTTGTCTGCACCATCACCACCGGTTAAAATATCTTTTTCGTAATAACCAGCAACTACTTCATCGGTACCATTAATGACGTCATTACCAGCACCGCCAGAAATAGTATCATTACCGCCATTACCAGTTATATGGTCGTCACCATTGCTGTTAGATGCAGAGGAAGCTCCTTGATTAACATCAACTACTATGTCATCACCATAGATTAAATCATTACCAGAATTACCGTAAATTTGGTCATCTCCTGCACCACCAACGATAGTATCGTTACCACCAACACTGGACCATTCAATCTCAATGATGCCAAATTTGTCAGGAGCAAAGACATTAGTAGGATAACCGAAATACATGAGATAAAGATAATTGCTCTCTACTACAGGATTAAAGTTAATGGTTTCATAAGTGATTGCTTGCTCACTAATCCACTCCCAACCGCCTGTAGCATCCGTTAAACCGATATGGCGATCTGTGCCAAAAGTATCAGTGAGGAATGTTTCTTCAGCAGCATCATTAATAGTAACTAAATTACCACCGTAACTTTCTGCTTCAATTTGCGCTTCTACCAAAGTAGTAGCACTTTGAGTCAAGATATAGGTACTTTGACCATAGTTAAAACTACCAGCAATATTAATTGGAGCAACATTACTCGAATCGTTTGCCTCATCTTCCCCGAAGATAATATCATTACCTTCCCCACCATCAATCCCATCATTACCGTTCCCACCTCTGAGGATGTCGCTGTTTGCTCCTAGTTCTACTCCAGAAGGTAGAGTGTTAGATGTATCATTATTACTTGTATCAGTAGTACTGGAGTTAGTATTAGTGGTATCAGTAGTTGTAGGGTCTGGATCTAGAACTACATTGTTAGTATTATCAACAATTGGAACAAACTCAACATAGTCAATGTAAGCTTTATCACTTACAAAATCATCATCGTCATCATCACCACTACTAGTTACATAAGCAACTGTATCTAGAGTTAGAGATTCACCACCATTGAGACTAACTTCACTAGCAATAGTTCTGGTTTTAAAGTTAGAACCACCCGGAGATGTAGTTCCCGAACTTTGATTGAGATACCAGTCATCTATTGTACTTGCTCCTAAAGAGGCTGTAATCCTAGCATTACCATAAACATCGTGATAGCCAATCACAATGTTGTATTGTCCTGCTTGTCCATTAAATATGGTACTAATGGTAGCTGTAGAATTAGTCTGAACCAAAGTTTCACTAGAAGCGAGGCTATAATTCCCAGACAAGGTCATATTTTCTGCTTCAACTTTTACTGGGTCTAGCCCAAGCTCAACATTACTGCCTTCTTCGTTAGTGGTAGTTCCAATAATAGTTAGTGTTTCAGTGGCGGAAGTAAATAAATTGACCAGAGGACTTACACTATTGCCAAAGGCTTGTTCTAAACTTACAGAATACTCATCACCGAAGATAAAATCATTACCGCTACCACCATTTCCAATATCTTGACCTTCTCCTCCCACTAGTAAATCTTTACCACCTTCTCCTTCTAAAGCATCACTTCCCGAACCACCGATTAAAGCATCATTTCCTGTGTCTCCGTTGAGGAAATCTCTACCTTCTCCTCCATCTAAATAATCATCATCGTCGCCACCCATCAGGACATCTGCGCCAGCTTCACCTAGTAATACATCTTCACCAGATTCTCCAGAGATTAGGTCATCTCCTACTCCACCTTTGATGGAATCATTACCGTCAAAACCAAAAATAGTATCATAACCTTCCCCACCAATTATAGTGTCGTCTCCTTCGGCTCCATCAACTAAGTCATCACCTTGACCAGAAACTATATTATCGTTACTGGTATCCCCACCAATAATGTCATCTTCGTGACCGCCAGTGATATCTCCGTAGATAATATTAGTTACTTCATTATTTGTCTGTCCTGGTAATTTAATCCCTTCTAAATTTCCATTATCTTGACTAGCAAAGAACACCTCTTGCCACCAAGAATCTTTTCCTTGATTAGCTTCAAACCACCACTTATAAAGTTCTTGCCAAGAAGAGTTTCCTCCTTCGTTATTTTGCGCCCACCACTCATATAGTTCTTGCCAAGAAGAGTTTCCTCCTTCGTTATTTTGCGCCCACCACTCATAAAGTTCTTGCCAGGAAGAGTTTCCTCCTTCATTATTTTGTGCCCACCACTCATAAAGTTCTTGCCAGGAAGAGTTTCCTCCTTCATTATTTTGTGCCCACCATTCATAAAGTTCTTGCCAGGAAGAGTTACCTCCTTCGTTATTTTGTGCCCACCATTTGTAACTTTTATTTATCATGTTACGTAAATCTTTGAAGAAGTCTTTTGGTGGTATTTCCTCACTATTTGTGGTGGAATCTGTAGTGCTAGAGTCAGAAGTTGTACTTGTAGTGGTAGATTCAGAAGCTGGGTCTGTAGTGCTAGAGTCAGAAGCTGGGTCTGTAGTGCTAGAGTCAGATGTTGTACTTGTAGTGATAGACTCAGATGCTGCTGCAATTTCTGCTTCTATTTGGGCGATTAAATCTAAAGAAGATACTGGAACATTTCCATTTTCTTCTATCCACTCAACAGAAACATCAAGTTTATCAGCTAGTTGAACCTTGGCTTGGGCTAGGATTAATTCTAATCCTTCCGTTGTGAATAACTGTTCTACCTCACTAGCATTCTCACTTAAATCGTAACCCATGACATCGAAGGCTAACACATCCAAATCAGTAATAGATGCTCGCTCTTGATACCACAGAGTCGGATCCATTATTCCTAAAGGGTCGTAACGTCTTTCCCAGTGGCTAGCTTGATACCCATCTCCTTCTTTACCTGTAGACATCTTAGCTGTTAAAGTTTCTCCACCATCAGGGGAAAACCAAGCTACTCCACCGATTGATAAATCACTTACGCTCCCATCAGGATTGTTTTGAGCTAAACTTTGTGCGGAAAAGCGGAATAAGTCTAAAGGATTAAAATTAGTTAATTCCTTACGTCCTGAATAAAGAGTATCTTGTTGCAGAGAAAAATCTAAACTGCTGGTAAAGCCTAAAATATGTCCCGTTTCGTGGAGTGCTACACTCAAAAAATCAAGGGTATTTTCTGCTGCTTCACTATCTCTAAGGTAGTTGAAATCCCAGGCAAAATTCTGATTCATCATAATTGTGCCATCGATGAAGTGAGTTGAATCGTCCAGGACATAACGATCCAAACTAATTGCTTCATTCATTCCCAAGGCTTGAGCTAAAGCGGTAGTTAATTTTATTTTGGTATTACCGCCAACTAAATCACCATTAAGTAAGAAATCAACAGTATTTCCTTGTTGTAAAGCATCATAAGCAAGTTGATCTTCTTCCGAAGTGATGTCCGCAGCAAAATATTCTAAAAATAAGCCGTAATGCTGTTCGTGATATTCGGGAACTGCTCCACCAATGATATTTGCATCTAATTGATCTGTAGATTTGGCAAAGATATTGATTTCAATGTCATCTGTAAATAATTGACCCCAAAGAAGCGATGTCATCTCGTAACCAATCATTTGTTCGAGACTGACATTCATATCGTAAAGGAAATTTATTTTCATGGTTGTGCGTGTATTTTAAATAATTGACTTTTGCTATGTTTATTTGTCTATTTATTAGCTTTATCAAGTATAAAAATATTTTTATTTTATGAGGTTAAATGACTTTAAGATACTTGTAAAAATTCCAACAATATTAAGTCTTGAAAATATATTTATACTACGTTTTTGTACGGTATTTAATTGAGTAATACAACTTATTCTATACTCATGCAATAACTGTTTGTTTGATGTATTATTTAATAGCTTCCTAAAAAATATTATGTGAAAATATAAAAAGATGAAAAATATAAAAGTATATTTAGTAATAAAAGATTAAAGGATGTTATATGTCATATAAAACAATTAGGAAAGTGAGATTAACACTTTCCTAATTAATTCTTAGTTGTGGTAAATGCAATAATTTTGATAATCCCGTAAACATTCTTAGCTAGTTTTTCCTAAATTACCCCAGCTAACCAAAGTCTAAGTCTAATTAGAAGCCAACAGTTCAACAGAATTGAAATTTTCAGATTAGACATACTCAAAAGCGGTGTCGCTAAGATTTAAAGTGGTGGTATCTTCTAGAATGGCGACCAAATCTCCATTACGGGAAAGGAAAATGTTATCTCCTTCCTGCTGTTGTTGATAATCTTGAGCAACTCCATGAAGTTGGAGGAAATCAACAGTGGAATCAAAGTCTTTGATTAAAGCATAATCTTGATGACCTGCAGTAGCATAGTAAGATTGATTTGCATCTCCTAAGATAAACTTATCTGCGCCATCACCACCGGTTAAGATATCTTTTTCGTAGTAACCAGCAACTACTTCATCGGTACCATTGATGACGTCATTACCAGCACCACCATAGATAGTATCATTACCACCATTTCCAGTAATGAAATCATTACCTTCCCCAGGAATAGATGAAGCTTTACTAACATCTACTATTAAACGAGGAGCATTGCTACCCTCAGCAGAGTCAAAGAAAACATCGGCAGTACCTGTTGGCAGAAAAGCCCATCCATAATTTGTAGTGGGGTCTGCTTGCCAAGCTTGCAAACTAGCTGTTACATCAATTCTCAGGATGCCTGTGCTAACTGAGCCAGTAGTGGCAATTGCTGTACTGGCTGCTTCGACACCATTGGCTGAAATTCCATTGACCAAAGAGTTCCAAGTCGCACTATCTGACCAACTTTGTAGCATTTCATAAACTGCTATACTACTGCCAGAATTAGAAACATCAATTTCTAAAATTGCAGAGTCAATTGTGTCATCCAAGGCAATTTTGCCTGATTCACTACCAAAGATATCATCAAAGCGAATCAAACTCTGAAAATCACTTTGAGAGTCAATATCAACCTGAAGTGAAGTTGCACTGCTAAAATCTTGATTTGGAGAGGTTTCCTTGAGGCTTGTATCAACTGTGCCATTATAGCCATTAACTCCTTGCTGGAAGGTCAGGGTTTGAGATAAAGCTTGATTGACATCCACCTTTAAGCGGGGAGCATTACCACCTTCAGAAGAGTCAAAGAAAACATCAGCAGTACCTGTTGGAAGAAAAGCCCACCCATAATTCTGATTGGGATTCCCTTGCCAAGCTTTTAAGCTTTCTGTAACATCAATACTCAAGATACCAGTACTAACCGAACCAGTTGTAGTAACTGCTGTACTGGCTGCTTCGACACCATTGGCTGAAATCCCATTGACCAGAGAGTTCCAAGTCGCACTATCTGACCAATTTTGCAACATTTCATAAACTGCTATGCTGCTACCAGAATTAGAAACATCAATTTCTAAAATTGCAGAGTCGATTGTGTCATCCAAGGCAATTTTGCCCAATTCACTACCAAAGATATCATCAAAGCGAATCAAACTCTGAAAATCATTTTGAAAGTCAATATCAACCTGAAGTGAAGTTGCACTACCAAAATCCTGATTTGGAGAAGTTTCCTTGAGACTTGTATCAACTGTACTGTTGTAGCCATTAAATCCTTGCTGAAAAGTTAAGCTTTGAGCAGTTTTGACAGCTGCATAACCATCTATGTCATCACCATAGATTGAATCATTACCAGAATTACCGTAAATTTGGTCATCTCCTGCACCACCAATGATAGTATCATTACCACCTACACTAGACCATTCAATCTCAATTATGCTTCGGAAATGAGATGAATACTTTAAGGTGACATCATCCCATTTATCCGTATTTGGATCCCAGATATTACTCAAGATAGCGTAGTCTTGATCTCCTTGATAATCATCCGGTTGAGTAGGAGCCCAATCAGTATAAATAGCATCGTTATTGTTACCGAGAATCCAGTCCACAGTTTGACCACTAGCCCATTTCCAGGTTCCTTCAGTTTCCGCATCAGAGAAACCAATAAAGAGAGCTTCTGTTGTTCCAAAGGTATCTTTCAGCCATTGGTTTTCAGCAGCATCGTTGATTGTGACCAAATTACCGCCATAACTTTCTGCTTCGGCTTGTGCTTCTGCCCAAGTACCAGCCTGACTCAAGATATAAGTACTCTGACCGTAGTTAAAACTACCAGCAATATTAATTGGAGCAATATTACTTGAATCATTTAATTCATCTTCACCGAAGATAACATCATTACCTTCACCGCCATCAATCCCATCATTGCCATTACCACCTCTGAGGATGTCGCTGTTTGCTCCTAGTTCTACTCCAGAAGGTAGGGTGTTAGATGTATCGTTATTACTTGTATCAGTAGTACTGGAGTCAGTATTAGTGGTATCAGTAGTTGTAGGATCTGAATCGATAACTACATTGTTAGTATTATCAATGATGGGAACAAACTCAACATAGTCGATGTAAGCTTTGTCACTTACAAAACCATCATCGTCATCATCACCACTACTAGTTACATAAGCAACTGTATCTAGAGTTAGAGATTCACCACCGTTGAGAGCAACTTCACTAGCAATAGTTCTGGTTTTAAAATTGGAAGTACCGGGAGACGTACTTCCTGAAGCTTGATTGAGATACCAGTTATCTATTGTACTTGCTCCTAAAGAAGCTGTAATCCTAGCATTACCATAAACATCGTGATAGCCAATCACAATGTTGTATTGTCCTGCTTGTCCATTAAATATGGTACTAATGGTAGCTGTAGAATTAGTCTGAACCAGATTTCCAGCAGAAGCTAAACTATAGTTCCCAGATAAGGTCATATTTTCTGCTTCAACTTTTACTGGGTCTAGCCCAAGTTCAACATTACTCCCCCCTTCAGTAGTGGTAGTTCCAGTAGTAGTTGTTGTTTCAGCATTAGGAGTAAATAAATTGACCAGAGGAGTTACATTATTACCAAAGGCTTGTCGTAAACTTGCAGAATACTCATCACCGAAAATGAAATCATTGCCACTACCACCATTACCGATATCTTTACCATCTCCTCCAATTAAGAGGTCTTTACCGGCTTCTCCTTCTAGAGCATCATCTCCCGCTCTCCCTAGTAAAGCATCATGTCCTGTATTACCATTGAGGAAGTCTCTATCTGCTCCTCCATCGAGATAATCATCGTTGTCACCTCCCATGAGAACATCAGCACCACCTTCTCCTAAAAGAACATCATTGTCAGATTCTCCGGAAATTACATCATCTCCTGCACCACCCATGATGGAATCATTGCCATCAAAGCCGAATATCGTATCATAACCACTACCGCCGGTAATGGTGTCATCTCCCTGGGCACCGTCGATTAAGTCATCCCCTTCACCAGCAGTAATGTTGTCGTTGGTGGTGTCTCCGCCAATAATGTCATCTTCAAGACCACCAGAGATTTCCTCATAAGCAGGATTAACTGTAGTGTTGTTCTTTCCAGGTAATATAATATTTTCTAAAGAAATTTCACCTGTACTAGCGAAGAAAACTTCTTGCCACCAAGAATCATTTCTTTGGTTATCCTGTGCCCACCATCTATGGGCTTCTTGGGAGGAAGAACTAGCATCTTGATTGTCAATAGCCCACTGTTCATAGAGTTCTTGCCAGGAAGAGTTACCTCCTTCATTATTTTGTGCCCACCATTCATAAAGTTCTTGCCAAGAAGAGTTACCTCCTTCATTATTTTGTGCCCACCACTCATAAAGTTCTTGCCAGGAAGAGTTACCTCCCTCATTATTTTGTGACCACCATTCATAAAGTTCTTGCCAGGAAGAGTTACCACCCTCGTTATCTTGCGCCCACCATTTGTAGCTTTTCTTCATCATATCGTTCAAATCTTTGAAGAAGTCTTTGTCTGGCTCATCCTCATTCGTGGTGCTATCTGTAGTGGTAGAGTCAGAACCTGGGTCTGTAGTGGTAGAGTCAGAACCTGGGTCTGTAGTGGTAGAGTCAGAACCTGGGTCTGTAGTGGTAGAGTCAGAACCTGAGTCTGTAGTGGTAGAGTCAGAACCTGGGTCTGTAGTGGTAGAGTCAGAACCTGGGTCTGTAGTGGTAGAGTCAGAACCTGCTGCTGCAATTTCTGCTTCTATTTGGGCGATTAAATCTAAAGAAGATACTGGAACATTTGCATTTTCTTCTAACGACTCAACAGAAATACCCAGTTTATGAGCTAGTTGAACCTTAGCTTGGGCTAGTATTTGTTCTAACCCTTGTGTTGTGAATAACTGTTCTACATCACCAGCATTTTGGCTCAAGTCGTAACCCATTACATCAAAAGCCAATACATCCAAATCAGTAATAGATGCTCGCTCCTGATACCACAGAGTTGGATCCATAATCCCCAAAGGGTCATAGCGTCTTTCCCAGTGACTAGCTTGATAACCATCACCTTCTTTTCCTGTGGACATTTTGGCTGTTAAAGTTTCTCCACCATCGGGAGAGAACCAAGCTACTCCCCCAATGGATAAGTCATTAACAGTACCATCTGGGTTGTTTTGGCTTAAACTTTCTGCGGAGAAACGGAATAAGTCCAAAGGATTAAAATTACTTAACTCCCTACGACCAGAATAAAGAGTTTCTTGTTGTAAAGAGTAATCTAAACTGCTGGTAAAACCTAAAATGTGCCCCGTTTCATGGAGCGCAACGCTTAAAAAATCAAGAGTGTTTTCTGCGGCTTGAGCATCCCTTATATAATTAAAATCCCAGGCAAAATCCTGGTTCATCATAATTGTGCCATCAAGGTAGTTAGTCGATTGGTCTAGGACATAACGATCTAAACTAATTGCTTCGTCCATTCCCAAAGCTTTAGCTAAAGCAGTGGTTAATTTTAATTTGGTGTTACCGCTAACTAAATCGTCATTTAGTAAGAAATCAACAGTATTCCCTTGTTGTAGAGCATCGTAAGCCGCTTGGTCTTCTGCTGAGGTAATATCTGCTTCAAAGTATTGGAGAAATAAAGCGTAATGTTGTTCGTGAAATTCGGGAATTGCTCCACCAATTACATTCGGGTCTAATTGGTCGCTACTTGTGGCTAAGATATTAACATCAATATCATCCGTAAATAATTGACCCCAAAGAATGGATGCCATCTCATAACCAATCATTTGTTCGAGACTGACATTAATATCGTAAAGAAAATTTATTTTCATTGCTTATATTTTTATCTTGATTGAAGTAAATAAATACTTTGCCATTCTTTTTTGCTCGTCTTCTCAAGTTTAAGAAACGTATTATTGATTTGGGCGAAATCGATATTAACCTTTGATGAAAGTATGAGGAAAAATAAGAATTTAAAATAAATTGACTTCAGTATAAAGACTGAAATTACTCAAATTGTTTAGCTATCTGAATTATTTTATTTAGCTACTTGCTTGCTCTGTTAATTCTGATTCATTTATATTTGAATCATCTTTCTCAGGAAATTTCCTAAATATAATTTTCTTGAATTTATAAATTACTTCTCGTAAAAATTAATGCATGATTAATTTATCAGTAATTTTTGGGAATAATTAACTTGGAAATGCGGTTAAATGTTTTTCATTTAACTCTCACTAACTTTAAATGTTAGAGAATCTGGGGTGAGCCATGAATAACGTTCATTTTTCTTTATCAAAGCTTGAAATCAGAAAGAAAAACAAAAACCTTTATCTTGTATTATGCTTGATATTTTGTTCGTTATTTGGCAACACACCAAAAGTCTCAGCACAATCAACACCAATTCAAATTACTCCAGATACTACCCTTCCCATTAATTCTGTAGTGTCCCCAGATGCTAGTGGAAATTTGATTGAAATTACTGGTGGAACAACTGTAGGAAATAACCTTTTTCACAGTTTTCAACAGTTTTCGATTCTTAATGGTCAAACAGCTTTTTTTGATAACGCATCGAGTATAGGAAATATTTTCAGTCGGGTGACCGGTGGTTCTGCTTCTAATATTGAAGGAATCATTCGTGCGAATGGAACAGCAAATCTATTTTTAATCAATCCCAAAGGAATTATTTTCGGTCCCAATGCAACTCTAGAAATTGGTGGTTCATTTTTAGGAAGTACTGCAGAAAGTATTAAATTCAGTGATGGGAGTTTTTATAGTGCAGTTGACCCCCAAGCACCACCTTTACTAAACATAAATATTCCCGTTGGTTTGCAATATGGTACTGAACCAGGAAATATTATTGTCGAAGGAACTGGAAATAATACTGGTTTTGCTGACCCTAGTAATAATAATTATTCCCTAATTAAAGATTTTCGTCCTTCTGGTTTACAAGTCGGTAAAGGAAAGAATTTAGCCTTGATCGGAGGTAATATTGCTTTAGATGGAGGAAATTTAACCGCAGCAGAAGGACATATTGAATTAGGTAGTGTTAAGGAAGGTTTAGTTGAGCTTGATACTAATAATGGAATTTGGACGTTTGATTACAAAGGGATCGCTGCTTTCCAAGATATTGCTTTAGTAAATGCAGCTTCGGTAGAAGTTAGTGGTAACAGTAGTGGTACGGTTAACGTTCGCGGACAAAATATTTCTCTAACAGACGCTTCCGCCATTCTCTCTAACACTTCAGGAAATGGAACAGGAGGAAGTATTACTCTCAACGGTGCAGATTCCGTCAAAATTACAGGAGTATCTCAAAACCAAATTCCTTTTGTTTCCTATATATCCACAGATACAACCGCAGGTTCAACAGGAGCAGGAGCAGATCTAAGTATTGATACCAATTATTTATTAGTGGCTGGCGGCGCTCAAGTCGCTAGTGCTATTTTTGGCAGTGGTAAAGGTGGAAACTTAAGTGTAAATGCAGAGCGAGTAGAGTTAATTTCAGGTTCCCGCTTAGCTGGTCCGAGTGGTCTTTTTGCTCCCATTGTCCCAGGAGCGACTGGTGACGGGGGAAATATTAGTGTAGACACCGATAGCTTATTAGTTGCTGGAGGAGCGCAAGCTTTTACTCTTTCATTCAGTAGTGGTAAAGCAGGAGATTTTAATATTAAAGCACGAGACATTGAACTCAATGGTACTTCCCCTAATGGTTCTCCCAGTGGTTTATTTAGTAATACTTTTGCCAATGGTGATGGTGGTAATTTAACTATTAATACTGATAGCTTAAAGGTTATAGACGGTGCTGATATTGGTTCTACGGTAGGCGGTATTGGAACAGCAGGAAATACCAAAATCACAGCAAATAGTATTGAATTGAGTAGTGTTGATTCTTTAACAGACCCCAGTCAAATTTCTGCTTCTGTGCGATCGGGTGCTACGGGAATTGCTGGAGATATTAATATTGAGACTAACACCCTCAAACTTAGTGGTGGAACCCAAATAAATTCTAGTGTATTTGGTGCTGGACAAGGGGGAAATGTTGCGATTACAGCCAATGAGATTAATTTAACTGGGTATTCCGCAGCTGCAAATAGGTCTACTGGTTTATTTACAACAGTTATTCCCGGTGCAACTGGTAATAGTGGAAATTTAACGATCGCAACTGATAATTTACAAGTATCAGATGGAGCGCAAATTGCTGTTAGTACTGCTGGTTCTGGGTCAGCAGGTAATTTAAAAGTTACAGCATCCAACTCAGTAGAATTAACCGGTAATGCAATTCAAGCTGGTGGTGGTAGTAGCGGTTTATTTTCCAGTGCGGTTTTAGGTGATGGAAATGGTGGAAATATGAATTTAACAACCAATAAATTAACTATAAAGGATGGTGCAACTATCAGTGCAAGTAACTTTTTGAGTGGTAATGCAGAGATTCCAGCAGGAAAGGGAAAAGCAGGAAATATTAATATTAATGCTCCAATAATCGAACTAGATGGAGTAGATAGCGATACTCCCGCTAGCATTACAGCTTCAACTTTTGCTGGGGGTGGGGGAAATATTTTTCTTAATAGCAACACAATTACCGCTCAAAATGGCGCTCAAGTAACAGCAGAAACCTCAGGAGAAGGTGCTGGTGGTGCAATTGAAATTGTTGCAGATAATCTGAGTATTGGTAGTGGTGCGACTTTTAGCAGTAGTACCATTGCAGCAGGAGATGCAGGAACAATTTCTGTAAATAGTAATTTACTAGATATCTCTACACAAGGAAAAATTACTACTAGTAGTACAGGAACAGGTCAAGCTGGCAATATTAATTTAAATAGCGGTCGCATTCAAACAAATGGAGGTTTTATTACTGCAACTTCAGAACAAACTGGTGGTGGTGATATCAATATTTTCAGTAATGAAATTCTGTTGCAAAATAATAGCTTAATTAGCACCAGCGTTTTAGATAGTAATGGTGGTGGGGGAAATATTCTTATTGATAATTCTAATTTTATTTTGGCACTCAATAATAGTGATATTAGGGCTAATGCTGTATTTGGACCAGGAGGTAATATCGATATTACAACCGAACTTATTTTCACCGATTTGACCAGTGATATTGATGCTTCATCTCAATTTGGACTTGATGGAGTGGTTGAGATTAAAAGTCCTGAATCAGAAAAAGACTTAGGTACGGGTATCTTACCTGAAGATATTACAGATCCTAGTGGTCTGATTACAGCAACTTGTCCAAGTAGTGGTGAAAATATTTTTGCAGTTACAGGTAATGGGGGAATTCCCAATAGTCCGTATCAGAGTCATTCTCTTAGTTCAAATTGGAATGATCTACGTCCAGTTACACAACAAACAATCAAAGCACAAACAACCAAAGTAAGTACAGCAAAAGTCGCTCCCTCAAGAAAGCAGATTAAAGAAGCTACAGCAACTATCATCAATTCAGATGGTGATTTAGAATTGGTCGCTTTGAGCCCTTTATCTACACATAATTGGATAAAGTCTAGTTGTCGAGGCTAACCCCCTCATAACCTCCCTTTAGGGAGGAATATCAGTTTTTATAGATTACTAAATTATTTAGCATTTAGGATTGCTATATCTAAATTTAAGACTATTGAACAACTTTAATGAAATTAATATTTATGCGTAATTTTATCTTAGGAATTTTGATTGGCTTAGCAATTGTTTGTACTCCCGTAGCAGTTGTTCATGGTTTACCCCCAACAGTAGAACAAAAAATAAATATTGGAAGAGAAGCAATGCTGCGTGGCGATTACTTGAATGCGATCGCCCAATGGGAGAAAGCAAAAAATGAAACATCAGACTTAAAAACAAAAGATCTAAAAATTGAAGACCTAGAAACCAAAATACTAATTGATGTTTTTTTGTCCCTGGGCTATCAAGAAATAGGTGATTTAGTCCAAGCGCAAAAAGCTATTACTTCAGCAATTAAATTATCAGACAATCAAGAATTAAACTCCACTCTCGTTGCTAAAGTTCTCAATACCCAAGGTAATTTCGAAGTAAAACAAAATAATCCCCAAGCAGCAGCTTTAAATTTTCGTAAAGCAAAAGAAATATATCAACAAGAACGAGATACTGAAGGAGAGGTTGGTGCTACGGTTAATCAAGCAATAGCTTTACAAAAATTGGGTAAATACCGCACAGCCAAAAAAATACTTCAGGAATTGGAATTAAAATTAAATTCAATACCAAAACCACTACAGGCTTCAGTATATAAAACCTTAGGAACAACCTACGCCACTATTGGAGATTTTCCCACAGCAATTGAAAAACTCGAAGCCAGTATTGCTTTAACTCGGGAAACAGATATAGAAGCAACAGCTAAAACTGGAATTGACTTAGCTGCGGTACTTCAGTTTTCTGAACCCCAAACTGCTACTGAATTATTGCAAGAAGTGGCATCGGTGTCGAAGAATAGAGAAACCCAAGCTATTGCTTTACTGAATTCAATTGATATTGATATTGAAAGTCAAAATTGGGAGCGAGCTATTACCACTGCAAACCAGAGTCAAGAATTAATCCTGAACCTACCAAACAATGATTTTGCCAAAATCGATTTAATCAAAAAAATGGCAAAACTAGAGTCCTATACATCTCCTAATTTAACAGCTTCTCGTCAAAATAAAAACTCTAGAATTATTGCTCCTAAATCTACCTCTAACAAGCGATCGCAATCCTTAATTAATAACCAACACAAACAGTTATTGGAAAAAATAGCCCAATCTGCACGATCTAAAGGTACTGCAAGGACAGAATCTTACGCTGTTGGAACTTTAGCTTATGTAGAGGAACAACAAGGAAATTTAAATCGAGCCATCAAACTCAATAAATATGCCCTCAGCTTAACTGATGCGATCGCTGCTGATGACATAGCTTATCAGTGGGAATGGCAATTGGGAAGAATTTTTAAAACCCAAGGAAAAACCGATAGTGCGATCGCATCCTATCAAAAAGCTGTAAATAATTTAGGTAAAATTCGAGAAGATTTAGTAGCTTTCAACCCAGAATCACAATATTCATTTCGTGAAAGCGTAGAACCTGTTTATCGTCAGCTAGTTGAGTTATTAATTTCTCAACCCACTCAAAAGAATCTCATCCAAGCGAGAAAAACCGTAGAATCTTTGCAGATGGCTGAAATGGAAAACTATTTCCGACAAGCCTGCTTACAAGCTAAACCTGAAAAAATCGAGCAATTCGATCCCACCGCTGCAATTATTTACCCTATAGTTACAGAAAATAATCTTGCAGTTTTAACTTCAATTCCAGGTCAACCAATTAAACTCCACATTCAGGAAATAACTGCTATTGACCTTGAAAGTAAAGTTATGGGACTAATGGCACAATTTAACCCAGTTTCTTCTAACGAAGAAAGAATAGTTCAGTCTCAAGAATTTTATAATTGGTTGATAAAACCCACAATCAATGACTTAAAAGCAGCAAAAATCAAAACTTTAGTTTTTGTTCTCGATAGTGCTTTGCGCAATCTTCCCGTAGCTGCTCTTTATAATGGTGAGAAATATCTGGTAGAAGATTATGCGATCGCCCTTACACCAGGGTTACAACTACTACCTTCCAAAGCAATAAATAATGAGCGTATTGAAGCAGTAGTGGGAGCTTTGAGTGAAGCAAATCAAGGATTCTCTGCTTTACCAGGAGTAGAAAACGAAATACAAGATATTGCAAAAAATCTTAATTCTCAACTTTTACTAAACCAGCAATTTACTAACAATAGCCTTCGTAAGACTTTAAAAGAAACAACCAGCGCACCCATCTTACATTTAGCAACTCACGGTCAATTTAGCTCTAAACCAGAAGAAACATTTATTCTTACTTGGAATGATCGTATTGGAGTTAATGAGTTGGAAGGATTACTCAAAGTGCGAGAAGAAACCCCCAAATTAATTCCAATTGAACTTTTAGTCTTGAGTGCTTGTCAAACTGCCGAAGGGGATAGTAGATCCGCTTTAGGAATTGCGGGAATTGCCCTCAGGTCGGGAGCGAGAAGCACAGTTGGAACTTTATGGCCAGTATCAGATGAATCAACTTCTATCTTGATGGATGAATTTTATGAGCAAATCAAGAAAACTTCTCAAAATAAAGCCCAAATTCTGAGAGAAGCACAGTTAAAGCTCATTAAATCCGAAAATTTCAATCATCCTTTTTATTGGGCTCCGTTTGTATTGATCGGAAATTGGACTTGAGATATTTCTGTAAGTTAACCCTTTGTGTAAAAAATTATTACCTAAACACTTTGGAAATTAATTCATAACAATAACCACCCAATAATATACCGAATGCTCCAAGTGAACTACCCCAACTTGCTACTTGTAGCATTGCCAGAGCCAAATTCACTTTGCCAAATTCACTTTGATATTGAAAATTGCCAGAGTTATCTAGGGAATAAGTTTCATGAGATTTGTAAAAACCTTTTGGAAATTTCCCGTGCAAAATGAGTAGTAAAAAATATATTCATTTTGTACAACTAAGGATAATTAAAGAAATGCGTAAAGCCAAATCTGTAACAAATAGACCCAATAATAAAGTGATGGCTGCAACATTTGCCTCTGCAGTTGGTTCAATTGGTGGAATTATTGTTACTGCTTCGACACTTCCAGCACTGGAAAATATTGGGATTGTAATTCCCCAACAAGACCAGCAAGCTTTCAAAGTTGCTATTGCTAGCGTATTTACTGCCGGTGCAACATTTACACTTGGTTATCTTACACCTCCAGGATTAGAAGATGGTATAAAGCTTGACTCTGAAGACGAGTAAAAATATAGCTATCTTGCAAATAAAGAATAGTTTAGCAAGTAGAATTATTGATAAATTTAATCCCAAAATTTAATCCCAACTTATATTAAATCTCAGTCTTATCTACAAAGAGTTCTTTGAGCAAAATTGTTTGGGAAACGATACTTGATAGACAAAGATTAGAATCAGGATGGTTCAACAAATAATCCCATCTATCAAATAATCCCATCTATAATTATGATTCGGCTATTACTAGCAGATGACCAACCACTATTTAGACAGGGACTAGCTTCTTTACTATCCCTCGAAGAAGATTTAGAAGTTGTGGGAGAAGCCAATCATGGGAAAGAAGCTATTATCCTAGCTGAAACTTTACAACCTGATGTAATTTTAATGGATGTGAGGATGCCAATTTGTGATGGGGTGATAGCAACACGCGAAATTCACAATCGTTTTCCCTGGATTAAAATCTTGGTGCTCACAACTTTTGATGAAGATGATTATATTTGGGAGTCTCTACAAGCCGGAGCACTTGGTTATCTCCTTAAAAGTACTCCAGCTTTACAACTTGCAGCAGCCATACGAACTTTATCTCAAGGACATTCTCAACTTGGTCCAACCATCGCACCTAAAGTTTTTGCCCAGCTACGTCCACCTGTAGTAAGTAAACAAAATTCCTGTGAAAATCTTTTTAGCGAACGAGAGTTAGATGTTTTACGCTTAATTAGCCAGGGTAAGAATAATCGTGAAATAGCTAAAGCGCTGTAT
>NZ_JASJDK010000038.1 GCF_030065675.1 Mastigocoleus sp. MO_188.B34
ATTTCCAGAGTGATTTTATCCCAATTACTGGCTAGGGTTTTAAACAAAAAAAATAGTGTTATACCTAAAATCAGGTATTTTAAAAAGGGAATAATATTTTTCTTCATTTTAGTAATTTAAACAACAACTATAATTAGGAATAACCACATCAAATCATATGGGAAAATATATCTATTCACCAAGTTTACGGACAACTTTATTAATTTAGATTTGAGTTTATGTTCTAGACACTACAAGTATTAAATTTAACTTTTTGTTTATGTTAATTAATTAAGATATCAACTTTTATTTTTGATGATTATTACTTTTCGCGATTAAAAATAATCCAAACTTATGCTGAGAAGAAAAATTTTACAGAAAAAAATTGCACGACTTGCAAAAAACTGATGTTTCATATTAAGTTATATCTGAATTTTCTAAATATCAGACTCATTTAAATCGAATACATAGTTTTGATTGATATGCAAAAAAATATTAAATAAGGTATGAAGTTACTTCACAGATCCAAAATTTTCACGATTTATGTGCTTAACAACTTTATATCTTGATAATTTAACTAAAATTTAATCTTAATATTAATTCATCTTTTCTTTTTAGATTTATCTATTAGCTATTGATGCCTAAAATATAAAAATGTTTTGTATTACTATTCCATAAGGTATCAATGCAAAACTAGCTATGTTATTAACTCTAATTTTTTTACTTCCCATTTATGTGCAAGCAATGTGCAAGCAAGATAATTTAATTAGATGGAAGAACTATGGCTGGAGACACATTTAGTATAAGTAATATTAATGTATGTGTTAATTTGTGTACAGAATAAGCAATTTCTGTCTGAAGACAGAAAATAGCGTTCCATAATCTGCCAGAAGATAGTCAGAAAAATATAGCTTTTTGTTGAATATAATGTTATTTTCCTATTTGTGAGATTTAAAATTTATTTTTTCGTTATTTAGGAGAGGTGATTGCGATTGTGTCTCACATAGTCAATATTTCCAAAACTATTGACGAAAAATATTTTGCCAATCTAGTAGTAGATTGTAGATATTGTCAATTTAGTTTATCTATATAATTTAAATATAAGCTAGCTTATAAAGTTTATTAATATTTTCTTATGATTTTAGGTGTTTTATTTGATTGCTGAAAATTTAATTACTAAAGTTGAATATTTTTATATGTTTATTTCCGTGTTAAATTTGTATTTAAAGCAATATTTATATATTAGATAAAATTATTGTAATCTTACTAATTTATGTCAGTAGCATCGACAAAAATAGATATATGATCTATATCTCCTAGTTTCTCACTCAGTTTTGCTAACAGCTAATAGATATATATCAGTTCATATATATTGCTCTTAGCATTAGATCTAAGAAGTAGATTTAAACAAGGTATAGATTAGTTTTCTCAAAAAAGTATTTATTCAAAAAAAATCATATTGTTTCATTTGCTCTTATACTAATCGTAAATTTTATCGAAATCAGTTCATTGATTAAGAATATTTCGTTTTGGTTTTAGTCAAAGCGAAGTTATGTAGATTGTCAAACATATATAGAATATAGGAGTGTTCAAGAGTATGAATAGTTTATTTACTTGGTTAAGAAAAATTCAGTTCAAGCAAATTCTAATTACTGCTATTGCGGGAATATTTTTGCTTGTTACACAAGCTTGTAGTACTATATCCGCTTACAATACAAATTCTCCATCTGTAGGTGAAGATTTAGGTACAAACGCCAAAGAAATTTTTGATGAAGCAATTAAAGGTGCAAGTGACTTTGCAAATAACCTCAAAGAAAGTACTGAAGATTTATCGCACCTGATTCAAGATAGTGCTAGCAATGTAACTACTGAAGTACAGGAAGAAGTACAAGAAACAGTTGAGGAAGCTGCAAGTAATCTAGAAACTAAAGTCGGTGAAGATATCGAAACTACCAGTACTACATTAGAAAAAGCTTCTGACACTATAGAAAATAAGGTCAGCCAAGATATCCAACCTACAGTCGAAAAATTAGAGACAGTAGTCACAGCAGTTGAAAATAAAGTTGAAGACAAAGTCGAAGAAACTCAACAACAATTAGAAACTGCTAGCAAAGTAGTTGAAGACGAAGTTGAAGAAACTCAAAAACCATTAGAAACTGCTAGCAAAGTAGTTGAAGACGAAGTCGAAGAAACTCAAAAACAATTAGAAACTGCTAGCAAGGTTGTTGAAGACAAAGTCGAAGAAACTCAAAAACCATTAGAAACTGCTAACAAAGTTTTTGAAGATAAAGTCGAAGCAACTCAAAAACCATTAGAAACTGCTAACAAAGTTGTTGAAGATAAAGTCGAAGCAACTCAACAACCATTAGAAACTGCTAATACAATTATTGAAAAAAAATCTGAAGTCATTCAAGAACAGTCAGAAACTGCTAGTAAAGTCGTTGAATATGAAGCTGAAGCAACTCAACAACTATTAGAAACTGCTAGCAATCCCACTCAAAACATTGTCAATTAAGCAATTGACTGTTTGCTCAATTCACCCAGTTGTGCTAGCAAGAACATTTGTTTTAGTCTCAGATTTAGTTATTTTTTTCGTCGCTCCAAGATGATTTTCTAAATCAATCATAAAAAATTATGGAATGCGTGGGAATTAATCATCTCATGCATATTTTTTATCACTATCAAATTTGCGCGAAATTAATGCACATATAAATTACAAAAATCTGTATAAATGTACTCAAAAATTAACTTAATTAGATAATTAGATATATTTGCGTTTATAGTATAAATTTATTTGATCTTTTTTCAGCTTTCTAGGGCTAAACCCAAAGGTTTGAATCGCCCCTAGCAATAGATATATAAGTCAATGCAGTTCAGTTAAGAATGTTTTTGAAACAAATAAAACTGTAGAGACACGATATATTTCCCTGCGTGAACACGCTTGAAGACCGCGTCTCTAACAATAAATTCATGCCGTATTGATATATTAGTTGGAATCGTTTTGCTTAACAGCAAATTAAAGAATATGCTTTTACTGCGATACCTTTGAAGCTTGCTTTTGGTACCAGTTCAGAAGGGCTAGACGTTGAACCTCCCGCCATGGAATATTTTGATTACGGGCTATTTCGGCACAGTCCTCAAACTCAGGTTGAACATTGATAATTACTTTTTCTTCTCCATTTCCTTCCCATGCAATCTTTACCCGAACTTCGCCATATTTGGTTTCAACCTGTTGAATTTGTCTTTGTAAGACAGTTCGTTCTTGAAGCAAACGCCGCACTCCCAAAGTACTTGTCTCGCGGAATAATACTGCTTCACAGCCAGCGACTTTTGCGGGATGACAAACCACACTTAGTAATATTCCCGGACGAGATTTTTTCATCCCAAGGGCTTGGGTAAAGACATCTAGAGCTCCCACATTAAATAAAGCCTCAAAAATATAGCCAATTGCTTGGGGGTTTAAGTCATCTATTTGAGTTTGCAAAACATAAACTTTTTCCAGACTAGGGCTAATATTTGTCTCTGCAAAATTATGGGTATTAGTTAGTTCTGTCGTGCGATCCCCAAACCACAAACGTAAAATATTGGGAACAGCCAAATCCATAGAACCTGCGCCCCATCCAACTTTTTTGATACTCATTGATGGTGGTGCGCCAAAATCACTCGCTAGAGTCGTCACGATCGCAGCACCTGTAGGAGTGACTAATTCTTTATTTATGTTGTTGCTATAAACTGGACAACCGCGCATTTCCCACAACTTTAGTACGGCTGGAACCGGTACAGTCATTTCACCATGGGCTGCACGAATGATCCCGCCGCCAGTAGGTTGCTCCGAACAGAATAATAATGGAAATCCCCGCTCGTTATTATCAATTCCCAGCCAGTCTAACCCCAAACAAGTCCCAACGATATCAACGATCGCATCTACTGCTCCTACCTCATGAAAGTGAACCTTTTGGGGATCTATTCCGTGCACCGATCCCTCCGCAATTGCTAAGTTCCGAAATACGGCTAAGCTCCACTTTTCTACTCTTTGAGGTAATTGAGCCCCTAGAATGATTTCTTCAATTTGAGTTAGATGACGCCCGTGATGGTGGTGTTGTTCCCCTACATGGTCATGAACCAAATCAACATCAACTTTTGTCGCTTCTTGAGTTCCTCTGCGGACAAGTTCAGCCCTCAGGCGATATTCACCTTCAATACCTAACAAATTCAACTTGTCTGTTAAATATTCCAAAGGTACTCCCAAACTGACTAAAGCACCCAAAAACATATCACCGGAAATACCTGTTGGACACTGAAGATAAATAATTTTACTCATGGTTAAAATTCCTGAAAACACTTGCCTTTATTGCTTTAGGCTGAAACTCTATCGAGAAGTTTTATGCCCTCAGGGTAAATTATGCCTGTTTGGAACAGTTAAATATACGAATGAATTAGGTGTTACTCCCCTGGGGGAGGTACGATAGCGAAAATATTTCCTGTAAGGAAATGCTGACAACTGATTCTTATATCCTGATTCCAAGAATGAGAATCTTCAGACTAATAAATAACTCTTAAAACTTACTGCTGCGTTTGTTGAGAGTTTTGTTGACTTTTACTCCAGTCCCATTCTTCCAGTGATTTATGGCAAAAATTCTGACAGTCCATCCTGATAATCCGCAAATACGCCGAATAGAAGAAATAAAAGCGGCGCTGCAGCGTGGTGCATTGATGCTTTATCCCACAGACACAGTCTATGCAATTGGTTGTGATTTGACTGTAAAGTCGGCAGTAGAGCGAGTGCGGCAAATCAAAAGCCTAGCAAATGATAAACCCCTAACGTTTCTATGCCCCTCTCTTTCTAATGTTGCATCTTACGCCTTCGTGAGTGATGCTGCTTATCGAATCATGAAAAGGTTGATTCCCGGTCCTTATACCTTTCTATTACCCGCGACGAAATTGGTTCCAAAGCTGGTGCAAAACCCCAAACGTAAAACAACTGGAATTAGGGTACCCAAGCACAACGTGTGCTTGGCTTTATTGGAAGCTCTAAGTAATCCAATTATCTCCACTTCCGCCCACTTTCCAGCAAATGAAACAGAAGACATAAATCTACCAATGACACGAATGGAATTATTTGACCATTTGGAAAAATTTGTTGATGTCATTGTAGACACTGGCAAAGAACCAACAATCGAGGTATCCACAATTATCGATTTAACAGGAGACCCACCGAATATTATTCGACAAGGCTTGGGTTGGCAGGAAGCTGAAGTCTGGCTGTAGAAAATTACTTCTACAGCAAGAATAATGTTTTTTAAAACACTAGCCGGGGTGCTCCAGTTTTAGGATTGTCATACTCAAAATCTGGAAGTTAAGTCTGCCACTAAACACGGCAAACTTAATTCTATCAAGGGTTTGAATGTATTTATCCTAATTTTTTGGGTGGTGTGCCACTCACAATTAAAGTTGCTTGCCAATAAACCGACACATGAATATCACCGTAACTTTTTTAGATTTTTTACAGTCATATATGTAAGCGGTAACCACAAGCAGAGCTAATGGATGGCAGCATCGGGCTAGGAAAACATTTAACTTTGTATTCCGAACGCTTTTGGTACTGTCTTAATCAATTGTAGTTAATGGTGCTATACCAATCTCATAAAAAATCATGAAAGTCAACCTTGCTAATCTACCAACTTGTAAACCCGAAGCAGAAACCCAAGTTTCTAGCACTGAATTTTCCCCCATATCTCATGATTCATTCGTAAAACTACTGTGTCAGGAAATACAGCCTCAAGTTAAGGTTGGATCTCATAAAGGTGTAGAAGCTTTAGCCAAGCGCATCGCTTACGAAGTAGAGCGTATATGTACAAAAAGCTCTCGAATTCAAACCTCAGGCGAAATCAGTTCCTGGAAAATGACTTTGGCACGTCACAGGTTACAAAAGTGCCTACGTTACTATAAGCTCGGTTCCCAAAGAGGAAGGGTGGAATTACATAGTAGCTTGGGAGCAATGGTTTATCGACATATTTCAACTCCCAATGGTCATTTAAGCTTTGATGGACGTTACAACTTAATAGAAGATTTTTTACAAGCGTTCTACATCGAAGCAATTAAAGCCTTCCGGAGAGAAAATGAACTTCCTGAAGATTACACTCCCCGGACTCGCCTACAACTAGCGGAATATATGGCATTTACAGAACAATATGCCAAGCGTCGAATTAATTTACCCGGACGTTGTAATCAACAGCTGATTATTTTGCGCGCTCAAGGCTTTAGCCGTCGTCAGCCCCAAGAAACAACCGTAGATATTGAAATGGCTGTTGAATCGGCGAGATCGGAAGATGCAGAGGCTTATCAGCGCAATTCCGCAGTACAGCAAGTTAGAGCACAAATGGTCGCTCAATCTCAGTACGATATTGCAGAGGATGCGGAGCGCAGCCGTGTAGTCGATGAACTAGTCAAATACCTAGAGTCCCAAGGTCAACAAGACTGTATAAATTATCTTGCTCTCAAACTTCAAGATTTAAGTGCTCCGGAGATCGATCAAATTCTTGGTTTAACTAGTCGCCAAAGGGATTATTTGCAACAACGTTTCAAATATCATGTGGAAAAGTTTGCTCGCACCCATCACTGGCAATTAGTTCATCAATGGCTAGGTGCTGGACTAGAACAAAAATTAGGATTGTCTTCTAACCAATGGGATAACTTTTGGAACCAACTCTCCGAGCAACAACGGCAAATGTTCCAACTCAAAACAACCCAAGAAAGCGACCAAACTATTGCTAAAAAACTCAAATGTACTCCCAAGCAATTACAAAAACGTTGGTCTCAGTTACTAGAACTCGCATGGAATATCCGTAACACTAGCCAGGAAGCGCTAACAAGTTAAAGCCTAATGAACTTTTATTTGCAAAACCTAAAGTAATTCATCATTTTTGGCTTTATTTCGTCGCTCATTATAGTTAGTTAAGCATGATAGCTGCCGATATTCAATCTACTTCATCTTATCTTTTCCAAATTTGGAAGAAATAGTAAAGAATTTAAAATCTTTCACAGACCCAATAATTCAAGCAAAATCATCATTTGTGTGAGAAAAAAGCTAAGATTTGTTCCCTGAGTTCTCGGATATCCAGTTAATTAGTTCATCAAAAAGTTCATTTAATTTATGATTCTTTATCGATAGAATTCAGACATTTCTATTAATACATTTGTATTTTTCGAGTGCATCTGTACCATCAAACTCTCTCATTTTTAATGTTTTACAGAGGTTGCAAATAGAAATGAATAATTCATATTAAGTAAAGGAAAAAAATCTGCTATTTCCGTGAAAATTTAAAATAGTCGGCATTAATAGCAGAGACCCAAAAGATGGTATTAACAAAGGGTGCGCGAGCAAATAAATCTGGAATAATTTTAGAAAATCAAGTCGAAAATATATTAAGAACGTACAACTATTTCCAGATATCTCCCCATTTACCTAAAAAACAACAAAGAGAATTTATTCTCAATTCAATTCTTTTGCCCAAACGCTATGCCAAACAAGTTCATATTGGGACGGGGATTTATGATACGGATATTTATGTTGATTTTTTTGTCGTTGGTTTGCCTGAAATGCCTCAAGGTTTAATCATTGAGTGTAAATGGCAAGAAAGTGGTGGGTCTGTAGATGAAAAATTTCCTTATCTAAACTTAAACATCCAAAATTCATATCCTGCTCCAACCATCATAGTTATTGGTGGAGAAGGAATGCGAGGAGGAGCAATTGACTGGTTAAAAGCAAGAGTTAAAGATAATCACAATTTGGTTGGCGTTTATACTTTAGATCGCTTTATCGCTTGGACTAGCAAGCATATTTAGTATCAGTATTTCGCCGGATTTTTGCTGTTAATAGGATGTGATTATTAGCTCATCAATAGTGCCGCGTTTTTTAACGTTAGAATTAATAGCCCTGTTAGCTTTAATAGGGTAGATATTGAAGTTTACTTCACCGTAAATTTGCCTGATAAATTGGCAATCAGAATTAGATATCATAACTTTTACACCCCGTGAAGCTAACTCAGCACAACTATCTCGTAGCCGTGTTTGTTCGGTTTTACCAAAAGGATGCCTGCTGTAAGCGGTAAAATAACTGGTATCACTAATTGGATGATAAGGCGGGTCTAAATATACAAAATCATCACTATTGCGAGCGCGATCTAAAATTTGCTCAAAATCCGCAACTTTCACTTCAGCATTTTGCAGCAATTCAGATGCAGAAAATAACAAATCTACCTGGCAAATCTTCGGGTTATTGTATCGACCCAAAGGCACATTAAACTCGCCCTTAGAGTTGACTCGATAAAGTCCGTTAAAACAGGTTCTGTTGAGATAAATAAATCGAGCCGCAATTTCTACATCATTTTTGCCCGGTTTTGCACGTAGATTATAATAGTAATCCTTAGAATGATAATGTTCGTGTTCTTTCAGTAACGAAATTAATTCTTGTAGGCGATCCCTAACACAGCTATAAGTAGTAATGAGATCTGGATTAATATCTGTTAATATAGATAACCTAGGTCGTAAGTGAAAAAATACGGCACCGCCCCCTAAAAAAGGTTCGTGATAATTGCGGTAATTGCTGGGAAAATGCTTAATGTACTGTCCTATTAGTCTGCTTTTACCCCCAGCCCATTTAAGAAACGGACGGGGTAAAGATGGTTTGTATACTTCACGTAACATTAAATTGTAATTAAACTTACCTATATTTATTTGAGAGTTGGAGAATCATATATTATCTTACCGTCGTAATATCTTATTCTCTCCATTAAAATCCTAGCTATAGTTCTGTACTTAATTAATAATTAGGATTATTAATTCTGAAAGTTTGAACTTAGGAAGTGATAAGTGGTAGATTACAATAAAACTGCTGTTGGCAAATCAAAAAAACAGCCGTATTGTTTAGAAAAATAAACTCTAAGTCAACATGTTTGACGGATTTTGGGAGAACGTTCTTCGCTATCAACGCTATTTCATCAGTATTTTATTGGGTTTGTTGTTAAACACTTTCGCCCCTGTAATGCCACTGTTGAAACGTCCAGTAACCTCAATCGCCATTGTGGGTATCTTTGTAGGTACTTTAGTATTTTTAACTTTTACATTACGAGCAATGTTAGGTTTAAGTACAACTTGATGGAGTTGATAGTTCGGGGGCGAATTGCCCCCATGCTAGCTCAAAGATCCCTAAATTTAAATCCCTAAATTTAAATCCCTAACTTTAAAACTAAATTAGCACTACAGAGCAGCACATATGCTCTGTGAATCAGTTGCTGCTTTTAAAGTTTGATTAGCATCATCCAAAATCGCTATATCGTACAGCCATCATGGTGATATAGTGGGAACTGGTTGCGACCCTGGCAGACTATTTAAACACTTATACAAGTATTAAGATAGTAGTTTCAATCGTTAATCATTGATATCGGTTGAGATAAAAAACAGCAAACTCAACAACTGAATAGATTCATATATGGATCTACAGATGGATGTTGCTGAAAAATACTCATTATAGTGTGTTCCAAGCAAGCTGGTTTAGTAAAAACACCTCGCGTCATTTGCGAGGATATTAGTGGTATAACCTCTGTTAGGAGGAATTAGTTTATGGCTACAAATCGCCGTGTATCTCGTGTTGCGGAATTAATTAAGCGAGAAGTTAGTCAACTGCTACTTAACGGTATTAAAGATGATCGTGTAGGTAGTGGTATGGTTAGCGTCACCAATGTTGACGTTTCTGGCGACCTCCAGCATGCTAAAATCTATGTGAGCATTTACGGAACGGAAGAAGCAAAAGCTCAAACAATGGCTGGTTTGAAATCAGCTACAGGCTTTGTTCGTAGCGAACTTGGAGCAAGAGTGCGTTTGCGTCGAACTCCGGAGGTCGTATTTATTGAAGATACTGGCATCGAACGTGGTAGTAAAGTACTATCGATATTAAATCGCTTGGAACAAGAGCGCTCGCCAAAAGATTTGCTGGAGGAAAGTCAAGAAGTTGGTGAAATAAGGGAATAAAATTTAACCTGTCAATATCAGGATATATTTTCCAAGATAGACTTTCCAGCATAGATTTTTTGACTAATGCTGAGGTGAGTTGTTACTGTTCAGTCTCACTAAATAAATTTGCTGATTTGCTTAACATGTAAAGTCTAAGCCGCAGATTTTAGATTATGGAATTCAGCTACAGTAAGTTAACTGTAGAATAAAAGCTTCGTAATCCCAAGCATAAAATTTAAGTCAGCTAGTAACAATTCACCTCAAACAATTAGCAAAATATCTGACAGAAACCATAAATGTATTTTTGATTAAATAAAACCATAGCTGAAGGAAGTATCAGGAAATTACTTAAGTACCCTTTTCATCATATTGTGTACTTTCCACTGTGATGTGTGCAAAGATAACAGATACACTAATTATGTGTATGAGGAGAACAAATAGTTAATGGTAAATATTCAAGAGAAAAGTTACTATTGTCTTGTGACTAACTATCAGCTATAAAAAATCACCAATCATACAGCCACCAATTAGCCTTATCTAACCAAGCGAAAATTTCCATGTAGCTAAAAGCGCTTCATAGTAACAAATAATGCACAGTTCAAATACTGTGCTTTTTACTTATTGCTTTTCATTAATGAGTTTTCAACTTTATTAAATTAAAGAAGGTTAAGCAAAGATAAAATTCAAACTATATTACTCAATACGAACACTTTAAATTTCTATGAAAACCATAACAAATCTACAAGCATCGTAAACTAAAATCTTACATCTTCCGCTGCTTTACATAAAAGATTGAGTGATAATACTCAATAAAAATTAATATCAATTAATTAGCAAAAAATTGACTTAATATCTACATATCCAAAAAATGGGTTACATAAATCACTTATACTTGTACGTTATATTACTTGTATTTATACAGCTATGTTTCACTCCACCACTAGCTTATAGGGCTATAGCGAACAGTAGACAAGAATTAACTTGTATAACGTTGCTACACTTACTACTTCGGGGTACTATCTTGCGTAATAGCGCCAGACCTGTGCAAAATTTAGTTTATTTAGTTAAGAATTTATTAATAACGAGTAATCTTAAACCCTTATTAGTGTACGGTAGCCCTTATATCAAGAAATTACTTGTACCTCTGCCAAGGATTTATGTACTTGCTGTATCTCCTCAGGGATCAATGAATACTATCAACCAAAGCTTTAGGGGCTTTTTTTACCATATTCAATCATTTTTTGTGGGTCTGTAAAGTAAGTTCTTATCGGTATTTCCTATTTCAAATATCAAAGAGTAGTACGGCAACTTTTTAATAAAGCCACCGATATAAAATAAATGCCTTAAGCATTAGCTCAGTGTTAATTGATACCATGATTTTACTTGCGAAACACATTCAAACAAAATGTTATGCTTTACTGATAAATTTAACATAACTTTACATATTTTCAGGATGTATAGCGTCAAAATGAAAATAGTTCCGTATAGCAAACTACAGAAAAACAGCAGGTAGTTTATTGCGATGTCGTGATTTGTTCCTAAATATTTTGGGAATACTAAATAGGTGTTACTTTGTGAGTCAAAACAATGAGTGTAAATACGGTGCCTTCTATTTCTACTAGCTACTATTCTTTGGGGGTAATTCAAGACGAAGCACGTCGATTGGTGCAGAAGGGAGTAGTTAGTCGTCAACAGCCAATCTATACCCTGTGTCAGTACATACCTGCGAGGGAATGGGTTTGTATTGAGTGTGAATTAGAAAAGTGTGAATTTTTATTGCGCGATCGCATTGCAGACCTGATTGGTCGGGAAGTTTGGGAAAATGATTAATTGATACGGTATCGAGCTTTGCAATTGTGGATTGGAAGTAGACTAATTGGAGATGTAGGTTTGCAGTTATGGATTTGGAAACAAAACGTAAATCTTAAAACTACAATATTAAGTCCAAACCATTCATGTTAGTCTTTGATTTTAGATCCGAATTTTTAACTTCCCCAGTCAATTAGCACGACCTGAATAAAGTTTTTATCGAAAAAATTTCAATGAACCGCGATAGTGCAACCTTTTAGCAGTGGCTCACACCCTGTGTTTTCAGTTATTTGGTTGTTTAGTAAGTTGAATAATAATAATTAAGATCCGGAGCAATTTACGATTTCCAATTGCTCCGGTAATTTTTCTGTGAGTGAGGGGATTGGCGACTGGGGATAGCACTGCGTGCCGCCCCGCCCGCCTTACGGCATAGAGCCTGCGGCGTCGGCGGAGCCTCTGGCGATTAGCGATTGGTGATGAGGTACGGTAAAGATTGATTTAGAATACAGTCTTTTTTATTATCTTCCCATTTTTCATACAGCTAACACCATGCTGATGCCAGTTCCTAATCCCCAACTTGTTCCAAATACTGATTTAAATCTTCAATAACCCGGGTCAATTCGGCTTCTGTAGACAAACGAAGATTAGAGTCACGGATAGTCAGCAAAACTTTCGCTGCAAAGGGACTAGCCCAAATATTAGGGTTACAAAAAACTTCTAAAAATACTTCTTCTCCTTTATGGCGGTATTCCATGGGTTTTTGAGGGTTGGGTTTACCACTGCTGGGAGTTGTTTTACTTGCAACAGCCTTAAGACGATTCATCAACTCATCAATTGATGCTTTCAATTCTCGTGCTGCTGTTGGTGAGAAGCTGAAGGAAACAGAACCTTCAGTTAGATTTAATGTCAAATGAGCTGAGGACATAGGAGCTATAACTAATAGTTCTAAATGGAAAGGTTGACACTGTCCTCAAGCTTTTATTTCGGGCTACCTTGAGGAACTTGTTTTGCTCTTATCTGTGAAAGACAAGTGGTTAAAGCTGTTCGGAAGCGCCTAATTCTATTACTTGAGAACTCATCATAGTTACTGGAATATTGTACGGGAATATTTCCTTCGCGCTTGTAATCAAAAATTAAGCATATACATCGCAGGATTTAGAAGCTAGCGACCGAAATCCAAGGAGTAAAAAATCAGACTTTGTGAAAAAATTTTATTATTTGCAGTAGTAGTAACTGCATCGCTGTTGAAATACTTCTTGTTTTCCGGAGCCTCTAAAAATGACATCAATTCCTCTGGATCCGATTTTTAAGGCAATTACTAGTATCGCTATTCCTGTGATTAAAAACCAAGCACAGCGTAGTGAGATTGTAATCAAGTTACTTAAGAAGTTTAAGATAGATCCAGAACATCCACCTGCTGATTTTAGGGGAGTTTATGCTTATACTCTTGTAGAATATGGAGTTTGGAAACCGAAGCCTGTTTTAGAACTGTTCCGTAAAGAAGAAATTAAAAAAGCGTTTCGCCAAGCATTCGATCGCAATAACGCTTCAATATTGCTTTCAGAGGTTGATGATTTTATTGATGCTTATGCTTTGGGTGATGAGATCAAAGATTTGAGAATTGATATTAGGCGGGAAATTGCATCGTTTTACATTATATTTTCGGAAATTGCTAAACGTACTCGCAACCCAGCAGATACAATGATGAGTCAGCAAATTGGCTCTTTGCACCGAAGCATCACCAATATTCAAGAACAACTCAATCGACTACCAACCCTCGAAGGTATTCGTACAGAAATCGCACATTTAGCATTACCTGAAAATAATGTAGAGACGCGACACGTCGCGTCTGATGAATTCACCTTTAATAAAAATGTCCCATCTGAAAACCAATGTAGGGCTATAGCGCTAGCACAACAAATGCGCGGTTGGTTTAAAACCTTGGGTTATGACTTTGAAAAGTATGAAGTTTGGGCGGAAGAATATTTTGAGTTGATTATCAATATTCCAGTGAGGCGAAGCTTTGAACGCATCCTAGTGCGTGGGATTGCAGGTGAAGTGGGGCTAAGTGATGTTATGGCGTTGCGTAAATCAGTACAAGAGCAACGAACTGATGAAGGTTGGTTGGTTACTACCCGGCGAATTTCCCGAGCAGCACGGGATGAAATTAAAAAGAATGAAAATCGCGACCTGGATTGTTATACATTTGACGAACTGATTGACCTCGATGCTGATTTTAGCGGTTATATAAAGTGGTTGGAAACAGAAATTAAACGCCGGGAAATTGATACTAAATATGTACCGCTAGCTTGCATAAAAGAAGAAATCGATCCCGTTACTAAACAACGGATAGGGGTAAGTCGTTATGAGGAAGAAGACGGCTGGATTGATGGCTATATCGACCTTTGGTTAGATGATCCCGCAAAAGAACATATTTCTATCTTGGGGGAATTCGGTACGGGTAAAACTTGGTTTGCTTTCCACTATGCTTGGACAGCATTACAAAGATATAGGGACGCGGAAAAAAGGGGTTTAGAACGCCCTCGTTTACCAGTAGTAATTACCCTACGCGACTTTGCCAAAGCTTTAAATGTAGAAAATGTTTTAGCAGGATTCTTTTTTACTCAACATAATATCCGCATCAATAGCGATGTGTTTGACCAGCTCAACCGCATGGGTAAATTGCTGCTAATTTTCGATGGTTTCGATGAAATGGCGGCGAAAGTAGATCACCAGCAAATGATCAATAACTTTTGGGAACTGGCTAAGGTTGTGGTTCCTGGAGCAAAAGTGATTCTTACTTGTCGTACTGAACATTTTCCTGAAGCTCAAGAAGGACGGGCTTTGTTAAATGCCGAATTACAAGCCTCAACAGCAAATTTATCCGGCGAAACACCCCAGTTTGAAGTTTTAGAACTGGAGAAGTTCAATGACGAACAAATTAAACAGGTTTTATCTTTCCAGGTTGAGAGTTCAATAGTTGAGCAAGTTATGGGTAGTCCCCAACTATTAGATTTGGCTCGTCGTCCGGTGATGACTGATTTAATTTTGGAAGCTTTACCAGATATTCAAGCGGGTAAACAGTTAGATATATCCCGTATTTATTTATATGCGGTACGGCGAAAGATGGAACGGGATATTAAAGCAGAACGGACTTTTACTTCCTTAGCAGAGAAACTGTATTTTTTGTGCGAACTGTCTTGGGAAATGCTTTCCACTGACCAAATGAGCTTAAATTATAAATTGTTTCCCGATCGCATTCGGCGCTTATTTGATTCTATAGTGCAGGAACAAACCGATTTAGACCATTGGCATTATGACATGATGGGGCAAACAATGCTGATTCGTAATGCCAATGGGGATTATACTCCCGCCCATCGTTCGTTATTAGAGTTTTTTGTCGCGTATAAGTTTGCGGCTGAGTTGGGTACTTTAGCTGATGATTTTACTGAATTAGCGCGTTCGCAATCTTGTTTAGATGGAAGTGCAGAAGCTGTTGAGTATACTTGGTCTGGTTATTTCTCGCGTCAATTGGATGAAACAGGACGGAGTATTGCAATAAAACCACTAAAGAAATTTACTAGGGAGTCTTTAGAGAAATTAAGAGAAACTTTTGGGCGATCGCCACTCACGAAAGCAGTTTTGGATCTGATGTTGGGAATGGTGGGTAATAATCAGGCGCTAATTAAAGTGATTGAAGCGACGCGGGGGAGAAATGAAGATGAGGTCGCTTATGTGGGTGGAAATGCGGCAACTTTGGCGGTGAAGTTTGATAAGTGGGCATTGGAAGGTATAGATTTTAGTGGTGCAGTTATTAGGAAAGCAGATTTTAGTAACGCGAGTTTGCAGAATGTGAATTTTGCCAGGGGAAACTTGGCTGATTCTGTTTTTACTAAAATATTCGGCATTATTCTCTCGGTAGCATTTAGTCCAGATGGCAGACTTTTTGCTACAGGTGATAGCAATGGTGTAGTAACCTTATGGGATACTGCCAATAACCGAGAAATTTTGACTTTTAAAGGACATACCAACAGCGTATCTTCTGTTGCCTTTAGTCAAGATGGGGAAACTCTTGCTAGTAGTAGTAGAGACCAAACTGTTCGATTGTGGGATATCAGCGCTAGGAAATGTCTATATATTTTGCAAGGACATAACAATTGGATTACTTCTGTTGCCTTTAGCCCTCGAGGTGATATTCTTGCTAGCGGTAGCAGAGATCAAACTATAAAGCTATGGGATACCACTAATGGCAAATGCTGCCACACTTTTCAAGGCCATACTGACTCGGTACTTTCTGTAGACTTCAGCGCAGATGGGACAAAACTAGCTAGTGGTAGTAATGATAAAACAGTGCGACTGTGGGATCTCAGAAGTCGAAAATCGTTCTGTATATTGCAAGGTCACACCAGTTGGGTTGGTCCAGTTGCATTTAGTCCTAGGGGTAATATTCTTGCTAGTGGCAGTGCAGACCAAAATGTAAAGCTATGGGATATAATCAGTGGCGAATGTCTGTATACTCTAAAGGGGCACTTCAACTCAGTAAATTCTGTTGCCTTTAGTCCTCAAGGTAATATCCTTGCTAGTGGTAGTAGGGATAAAACTGTGAAACTATGGGATATCAGCAATGGCGAATGCCTTTGCACCTTCCAAGGTCATACTAATACAGTAAATTCGGTTGCCTTTAATCCTCAAAGTAATATCCTTGCTAGTGGTAGTAGAGACCAAACAGTGAAGCTATGGGATATCGCCACTGGCGAATGCCTCCACACCTTGCATGGATACGTCAATTGGGTACGTTCTATTGCATTTAGTACTCAAGGTAATACTCTTCTTGCCAGTGGTAGTGCAGACCAAATCATACGACTGTGGAATATTCACAGTGGTGAATGCTTCCGCAGCTTATATGGACATACCAATTGGATATTTTTTACTGGATTTATTCCAAATGGCAACATTCTTGTCAGTAGTGATGTAGACCAAACTATACGACTGTGGAATATTAGCAATGGTGAATGTTTACAGACCCTGAAGCTAAATACTAATAGCGTACTTTCCGTTGCCTTGAGCCCTCAAAGTCATACCTTTGCTAGTGGTGGTGATGACCAAATGGTCCGACTGTGGGATATTAGAACTGGTGAATGCCTTCGCACCTTTGAGGGTCACATCAGCTGGGTTCGTTCCGTTGCTTTTAGTCCTGAAGGTGATATTCTTGCCAGTGGTAGTGATGACCGAATGGTGAGACTGTGGGATCTAAATACTGGAGAATGCCTCTATACTTTGCAGGGGCACTCCAATTGGATTGGTTCTGTTAAATTTAGTCCTGAAGGTAATATCCTTGCCAGTGGTAGTGGAGATAAAACAGTGCGGCTATGGGATATCGAAAATGGCAAATGTCTCTACACCTTGCACGGGCACACCAATAGAATATATTCAGTTGCCTTCAGTCCTGAAGGTAATATCCTTGCCAGTGGTAGTGTAGATCAAACAGTACGGCTGTGGGATGTCAAAAATGGTGAATGCATTTACACCTTACAAGGACATAATGATTGGATTAATTCAATGACCTTTGGTCCAGACGGAAAAATCCTTGCCAGTGCTAGTGATGATGAAACAATAAAACTGTGGGATGTCAAAACAGGTAAGTGCCTCAAAACTCTGATAAATGAAAAACCTTACCAACACATGAATATCACTGGCGTCAAAGGTTTAAGCGAAGCTGAAAAATCTACCCTCAAAGCATTAGGTGCGGTGGAAGAAGTCGAGTAAATTTTTCATCACTTTAATTGTCAAAAGCTTTCAAATCTTGCTTAAGTTCAACACATTACAGAAAAATGTGTGTATAAATATAACCTAAAATACAAAAAATAAACTCCAGAGTGTAAAAATCAAGAAACACTACTGGCAGTCAATGCAATAACAATATAAATTAAGATATTAAATCTGCTGCTACAATCCAGATAATTTTAGTGACAAATTTAGTAACAAAATCTACCCGACTGGTATGAGAGAAACTATTCTAGATGTCCGTGACCTACAAGTGGAGTTTAAAAGCGATCGCAACATTGTTAAAGCAGTAGATCGTGTTGGATTCGAACTGCATCGTGGGGAAACCCTAGGAATAGTTGGAGAATCGGGTAGTGGAAAATCAGTCACATCCTTGGCGATAATGCGTTTGATACAAGATCCAGGGAGAATAGCAGGTGGTGAAATTTGGTTTAATCCCCAAGAAGATGGTACGCCAATAAATTTACTGGATTTACCCCTCGAAGAAATGCAATTATACCGGGGTGGAGAAATCGCAATGATTTTCCAAGAACCAATGAGTTCCCTTAACCCAGTATTCACCATTGGTTTTCAACTGATTGAAGCAATTACCAGACATCAAAATATTTCTCCCCAAGCAGCACAACAAAAAGTAATAGAAAGTCTGCAAGAGGTAAAACTGCTCGGTAGTGATGAAGAAATAACTCAACAATATATTGAGGAAGGTATATCAGCCGAAGACACGCGTAGATTAGCTCAGTTAGTACAGCAACATAAAGAATCAATTCTCGAACGCTATCCTCACCAACTTTCTGGCGGTCAATTACAACGGGTAATGATTGCAATGGCGATTTCTTGTAACCCGATGTTGCTAATTGCTGACGAACCAACCACCGCTTTAGATGTAACAGTACAAGCAACAATTGTTGAACTATTGCGGGAATTACAGATACGTCGCAACATGGCGATGATTTTTATTAGCCATGATTTAGGATTGATTGCTGAAGTCGCCGATCGCGTTGCAGTTATGTATCGAGGAAAAATTGTCGAATCCGGCGCAGCAAGGGAAATTTTTACCGATCCCCAACATCCTTACACCAAAGGTTTAGTTGCTTGTCGCCCCACCTTAGATCGTCATCCCCAGAAATTACTGACCGTTGCTGACTACATGACTGTAGAGGAAACAGCTACAGGGGAAGTGGTAATTAACCCCAAAGAACACCCTGAAGAATTGGAATTAACGTCAGCAGAAATTGAACAAAGACGAGCAGAATTAGAAAAAAAACCAACCGTTCTCCAAGTCAAAGATCTCACAGTTGGTTTTCCTGTGAGGGGAATATTTGGCTCCACAAAGCACCACTTTATGGCAGTTAACAGGGTTTCCTTTGATGTCAAACAAGGAGAAACCTTAGGTTTAGTAGGAGAATCAGGTTGTGGTAAAACCACCTTGGGTAGGACTTTGTTGCAATTAGTCAAACCAATGGGAGGTCAAGTTCTTTTTGAAGGTCGGAACATTACTGACATCAAGAAGAAATCTTTACAGCAATTGCGCCGAGAAATGCAAATTGTGTTCCAGAATCCCTTTAGTTCCTTGAACCCCCGTTTAAAAGTGGGAGATATTGTCATGGAACCTTTAGTGATTCATTCGGTTGGAAAAACCAAGCAAAAGCGGCGAGAACGTGCTATTTATCTTTTAGAAAGAGTGGGTTTAGATGCGGGAGCAATGAATCGTTATCCCCATCAGTTTTCTGGAGGACAGCGTCAGCGGGTTTGTATTGCTCGTGCTTTAGCATTAAATCCCAAATTTATTATCTGTGATGAATCTGTATCAGCCCTTGATGTATCAGTTCAAGCACAGGTACTAAATTTACTTAAGGAACTTCAAGAAGAGTTTAATTTAACCTACATATTTATTTCCCACGATTTGAGCGTCGTTAAATTTATGAGCGATCGCATTTTGGTAATGAACCAAGGTCAAATCGTTGAACAAGGTATAGCAGAGGAAATATATCGTAATCCCAAAAAAGAATATACTCGCAATTTAATTGCTTCGATTCCTACAGGTTCTCCAGAGAGAATGCGACAGCGTCTTCCTAAAACTCTACCTCAATTAAAAGATGAGCTTTTAGGATTAGTTCAGGGAAATTCCGCTACAGCCCAAAATTTAATAGAAGCTCAAAAAAGCAAAACCCCAGACGAATCAGAAGAATGGATTTTGGAAAAAGTTATCCAGGATTTAATTAGAGACAGACATTAGATTCAGTTATCAGTTAATGGTCATCATTTAACCAATAACCCTAACTACCCAATCCCCAACCCCCTAATTATTCTGCAAATTAACATCTCGAATTGGGAACGGAATATTAATTCCTTCTTGAAGATAGCGTTTGTGTAATTTCTTAACAAACAAATGTTTGGCTTCCCGTTGACTGAGAAATTCGCTTACAGGAATATGAACTTTATAATCAATACTAAAATCATTAAATGTGTGGAATAAAATAAAAGGTTCTCTTTCGGTTATATCAGGGGAAATTTCCCGCATTACTTCTGTTGCAACCTCTACAGTAATCTTTTCTACTTTTTCCAGGTCGCTACTATAGCTTACTCCTACATCCATTGTTACCATTAGTTGTTTAATCGGTAAATGGTAGTTAGTAAATATTGCCGAACCCAACTGAGAATTTGGAATAATCACCACATTATTTGACAGACTTTTAATAGTAGTAGTTCGCCATGTAATATCTGTGATATATCCTTCTTGACTATCTTGTAATTTGATATAGTCTCCAGTTTTAACTTGCTTGGAAAGGATTAAATAAAAACCAGAAAATAAATTTGCTAAAGTATCTTGTAAAGCCAAACCTACTGCTAAACCACCAATTCCCAAAGTGGTGACAATTGCAGAAATTTCAATTCCTATAGTTTGTAATATAATTAATGTTCCTAAAACTAAAACAGTAGTTTTAGCAAAATTAGAAATTAGAGAAGCAGAAATTCCCTCTTTTCTTTTAATAAATAAATTGACAAATCCAGAAGTTAATCTGGCAGAAACTAAGGTAATTGAGAATAGAAAAACAATTGTAATAAACTTACGCAATGCCTCCGTCACATCTGGTTTTAACTGATAACTAATAATAGCTGCGAATAAACCAGCAAGAAATAACCAGGTAAAGGTCATCCGATGTAGGGATGAAATAATAATATCGCTTCCTGGAATCTGTTTTTTGATCACAATTTGTTTGACCTTACCGTAAACGATTTTTTCACCAATAAATCCGGCGATCAAACCAATTAAAATAAATGCAACTGGCAGAATCCATTCAATTGTCATAAAAGCATCCTGTTTTATTACAAACAGAATTAATTTATCAAAACTTGTCTTGTTTTATGGTGTTTCAAACATCACACTGAAAAGTAAATTAAATTGTGAATGTAAAGATTGCTTGTCTGGCTTGCACTTCAACGTTCCATAATTTAAACATGGACTTGCCAATAATTTATCACCCGGATTATGTTACCCCCTTACCTCCAGGACATCGCTTTCCGATGTCTAAATTTGGAAAACTCTATGAACTACTATTAAATGATGGAGTTGCACATCAAAAACAATTTTATTCACCCGAACGTCCTACAAAAGAATTAATTGAACTAATTCATATTCCAGACTACGTGGAAGCATATTATCAAGGAACCTTGAACCCCAAAGTACAAAGACGTATTGGATTACCTTGGTCACCCGAAATAGTTAATCGTACTTGCACTGCTGTCGGAGGTACAATCCTCACAGCAAAACTAGCATTGCGTCATGGTTTAGCTTGTAATACCGCAGGTGGAACCCATCATGCTTTCCCCGATTACGGTTCTGGATTTTGTATTTTTAACGATTTAGCGATCGCACCCCGAGTATTACAAAAATTGGGTCTTGTATCCAAAGTTTTAATTGTGGATTTGGACGTCCATCAAGGGGACGGTACAGCATTTATCTTCCAAAATGATGACAGCATATTTACATTTTCGATGCACTGTCAAATTAACTTTCCCAGTACAAAACAACAAAGCGATTTAGATATTCCCTTGGAAGTTGGAATGGAAGATGATGATTATTTACAAACTTTAGCCAACTATCTACCAGAATTACTCTCACAAGTAAAACCAGACTTAGTCTTATACGATGCTGGAGTTGACCCACATATTGGCGATCGCCTAGGAAAGTTAGCTTTAACTGATGGTGGTATTTTTCGTCGAGAAATGCAAGTCCTAAGTACATGTGTTGGTGCGGGTTACCCAGTTGCTTGCGTCATTGGTGGTGGTTATGCAGATGATATGAAATCTCTTGTTTGGCGTCACTCACTTCTACATCGAGCGGCTACAGAAGTTTATCAACAATATCGACTTTGACCGAAAACACAAAACGAAGAGCTAGCTATTAGCTATTTTTCTAAATAAACCTACACAAACCTAAGATTTCCCTAGCGATGTCTTATTAGCATTCCCAGATCACAACAATGAACAAATTTACTTATAACTCACATAAATTTATTTTTTATTAAGAATCTTATTAAATCGAAAGGTTCAGTTAATGCTACAGATGCAGTATGTCGTCACCTCCGATACAATTTAATTAATAGGAGAGTCTAGGAGAAATAAAAAAGGTGCTATCAAAAGGCTTTGAAATTGAAATTTATACTGGTACGCCTGAAGCTGATGTCGTCGGACTCTCCGACAAGATTGTCTCTGCTCTAGATGGATTTGTTCGCGAACCAGATAATCGTAATGTCGAATATATAACTGCTCCATCTATCAATTACGAGCAGCTATTATGCGCTTTGTTACGTCCTCGGATGCAATTAAGGAAATATCTTCATAGTTTAGGGAACTATACCTTAATACCGGGAAGTACTTTGTCACTGGTCGAGGACGATCGCTTTTTCCGTTCTGACCCAACTAATCCTTACCATAGCCACATTGAAAATGCTTACGGAACCAAAGTCGTTACCGCTAGCGTTCATATCAATATTGGGATTGATGATCCAGAAACATTAATGCGAGCTTGTCGAGTAATTCGACTTGAAGCACCTCTTTTCCTTGCCTTGAGTGCTTCATCTCCATTTATTAAGGGAAAAGCTTCCGGTTTCCATTCCACTCGATGGGGACTTTTCCCCCAAACACCTAATCCTGTTCCCTTATTTGAAAGTCATGCTCATCATATAAATTGGATAGAAAATCAATTGGCGAATGGAAGTATGTACAATGTTCGCCACCTATGGACATCAGTAAGACCAAATGGCGATCACCGTCCTTACGATCTCAACCGTTTGGAACTGCGGATTTGTGACTTGGTTACAGACCCTATTGCTTTGCTAGCAATTACAGCTTTTCTTGAAGCTCGTATAATACAAATTATTGATAATCCCAGAATCGATCCTTTAACCCAATCCCAATTATCCCCGGACGAATTAATCGATTTAAATAGAAAAAATGAAATTGCAGCAGCAACTTCTAGCCTTGATGCTCAATTAAAGCATTGGAAAGATGATAGCACTATTACTGCTCGAGATTGGATAACCTATCTTCATCAAGATTTGGACATAATAGCCGAAAAAAATGGTTTTAGCCATTTTTTCTCTGAATTATTAAAGATTTTGCAAAGTGGTAACGAAGCCCAACAGTGGTTACAACTTCATGGTGTTGGCTTTAGCGCCAGGGATGTACTTATTCAAGCAATAGATACGATGAAAGAACGGGAACGGGAACTTGAACTTGAAGATAAGGTTTGTTCTTCCTTGGCTGCTTGATATTAAATGCCTGGGATTGAAACTTAAATCGTAACGACATTAAATCAACCGATGAGCAGTTAGCTTCTGTCTAACTGCTTTTTTCATTAATTTCTCTTATCTGCTAAGTATTATTCTGACAGACAGTTATTGTACAGGCATATCTCAGGTTCGCATAATAGTGTGTTTCCCATAGAATATATTGCGAACACTTGTAAATAAATGGATTGCTCTAATAAACAAGTAATTGTTTTAAACAACTTCATTGAGTATTTAATCTTTTAATTACTCCCACAACCTCAAAAATTTTACTCACGCAAAACCCAATAAATAGTTTTTTAATATTTCCTACCCTGTATTTTTTGTCCATCTATCATAAATTTTCTTTACCCGAATAAACCCTAACAATACTTAGGTAATTTCAAACATCTACTTACGGTGAGGAATACTATTTTTTGTTCTATTGAGTAAAACTACGCTTTTGCAAGCACTTTGAGGTAGATTTATTGTGACTTTAAAAATTCTAATCAATGAAGATGGATTGAGAAATATTAACAAAACCTATCAAATAACACTATCTTAAGGTAGATTACGTACTTATCTTACATTGTTTTTCTTAATACATAAATTGATTATATATGCCTCAAGTAGTATTAGTAAATCCCTTAATTCCCCCAAATACGGGGAATATTGCTCGAACTTGTGCAGCGACCAATACACAATTACATCTAATAGGACCTTTAGGATTTGAACTCAGTGATCGTTATCTCAAAAGAGCTGGTTTAGATTACTGGGAATTCGTTAAACTGCACTATCACGAGTCAATAGAAGCTTTTCGTAGGGAACATCAAAAAAATGGAGGTAGATGCCTAGGATTCAGCGTTCGCGGCAGTGTTAACTATGTTGAGTTTGAATTTCAGCCCAATGATTGGTTGCTCTTTGGGAGTGAAACCGAAGGGTTACCACCCACAGTCATCTCCGAATGTGACGCAACTGTTCATATTCCAATGAGCCAAAAAGGTGTTCGCAGCTTAAACTTATCTGTCAGTGTTGCTGTGGCGTTATTTGAAGCTCGTCGCCAACTAGGATATCTTCAATAAATTTAATTAATCACATAAACTATTATGGTGATTGTTACTTTAAGTGTAAATACATAATAAATTTCATTAAAAGTTTAAAATTAATCAAAGATAAAAAATATACTTAATATTAATATTGTGCCTGTGTAAAAAATACAGATTTATATAGTAATTTTCCTGATGATCGCCAAATCTGCCAACAGTACTTCAAAGTAAGCAGGTCTAAATATAAGTAATTTATATAATTCATCTGATTCAGTCTGAGAATCGAATGATATATTTTAGTGATTTCGTATTTTTCCGGACTAGGGTCAAAAAAAGGTGAAAAGTTGTCTGAGCGTGAGTTTGAGCGAACGCACCCAGAAATTCTATTCTCGTGACAATTTGGGAGCGCAGAAACACCTGCGAATTTATACGGTTGAATTCTCAAGCAAAATCAACGTACATTCACTTTTTGAGAAGGCAAGTTAACTTGTAGAAATCTAAGGGATTACTACAGCAAGGACACACCTCTTTTACGAAGTCTTTACATAAGCTTCCTTGGATAGCCAGTAAACTCGTCAAATATATACTTGTCTAGTTCTGGTTGGAAGGGGTAAAACAGATGAAGACAGGTGTAAGAGAGAAAGACACGATAAGACAGCGGACTGTGAAACTGATTATCCAAAAACAGAAAAATTTATTCTTGTGTTTAGGGTGTGAACTTGTCTAAAACTAGAGAAGCAGGTTAATCTTGCCTAAATCATCTCTAGTGGAAGTGATCTTGATCAATTTTTATTAGCGATCTAAATCATTGACTAGTATCCGACTAGAAATCGAGGTCAGTTAAGCGCTAGCGATCATAGGAGGTCGTCTTTGAAACGAGCATTAAAGAAGAGAGCAAATGCTGTGGTTGAAAACACTGTCAGCGATGATGTCTCGATGGGGCAGATAGAGGAATTAGACAATTCCAAGGCTTGTCGTCGAGCACGTACCAAAGCCGCCATGATTGGTTTGGCTATCTCGATGGGAGCTACCAGCCTTTTGGTGACTCGACAAAGCGATCAAGCCCTGGCAGCAGAATCTGTAGGCAGCCAAAAAGCAGCCTCTTCTCTTCCTGCTGCTTCTGAGAACGATGTAAATTTTGCTCCAAGAAAAACTTCAGAATATGGAGTCTTTTCTAATGTAAGCGTGCCGGATAACCCACAGACGGTAGACATCAAGGCAATACCTGAGTGGAAAGGGCTTGGCACAAAAGGACAAATAGCAGCGTTAAAGTCAGCAAAACTTCCTTTGCCTAAAGTAGTTTCTTCACAAAGTGCAGTTAAGAATGCAGCTTCACTCAAGGAAACTCTTAAAACAGCCAAGCAGCAAACAAAAGCACAGAAGGGATTGGCGGGAGAGCAAACCGTATCATCTAGCAGTCGCCCACAGACAATAGTCCCAACGACAAACTTGGATGGAAACGTTAATGCTCAACTTAAAGCTCAACAAGAGTTTGCTATTCAACGCTTACAGGAAAAATCTAATAACCTAAGAGCAAGTTTGGCAAAGCTGCGTTCTGGGGGAACCAAGAGTCCATCTGCAATTTCCCACAACTCAGTTAAGTCATCAAACTCAACTGAAAAATCAGTCAACAGTGTTGCTCGGAGTGGCAGGCAAATTTCGGATAATGTAAAAGCTTCCGAACAAGCAAAATCCATCAAAAGGTTTAATCCTGGTGTAGTTGCAAATATACCAGCACTCCCAGGTGTTGTTACACCAGCAGAAAATCAACCCTATTCTGTTAAGTCAGGGGATACCCTAGGTGAAATAGCACAAAGTTATGGTACTTCTGTTACCGAACTTGCAAGGGTCAATAAGCTTAACGATCCAGATAAGCTACAAGTAAATCAACAGCTAGTTATACCTGGTCAGCAAGATCGTATTACTAGTAGTGTAACAACAATTGCTTTTAACCCTAATTTTAAATTAAACGGCTACGATCACGGTGGCAAAAATAAAGCATCTACGCTTGCATCAAGTGAAATTGGGGTAGATCCAAAGTCTACTATTGGCTCAGAATTATTCAGTAGTACAAATCAATCCTCTACCGGAGAAGCAGCTTACGGTATGGGTGGTGAAGCTACACCCCTAGTTTTTGCTGAAATGCGCTTGGCAAGAGTCAAAGCAGCAAGTGATAAAAATCCCAAGTATAATCAACGTCTTCGCAGTTTAAAAGCAGAAATTGAAAGATTACGGGCAAAGTACCGCGCTCAAAAATCTCGTGAAGGTAAAGCATCTGAAGTAGAAGCAGTTACACTTCCTCAGAACAAAAATGCTTCAACCTCTAGAAGATCTATAAAGCAAAATAATAATGTATCGGTACCAATTGCTGTCCCCACAGCAGGTAGCTCAACATTAGCTACACAAAATAATGGGGCAGTGCCCATTCCAGTACCTCAACCAAAATCAGTATCTTCGATTTACGGTAGCCGCTATAATTCACAGTTTATTCAACGGAATAACTCAGTTGTTACTCCCAGAACAAACAATCTTTCTACGCCATTACCACCTTTAGCGGCGGCTGGTAGATATTTGCCCAGACCAATCGAAAACATTCAACCCAAATCCAAAGGTTATATTTGGCCAGCGAAGGGAGTTCTTACTTCTGGATATGGTCCACGTTGGGGAAGAATGCACAGGGGTATTGATATTGCAGCTCCTACGGGAACTCCAATTCATGCTGCGGCTGCTGGTGTGGTTAAAAAAGCTGGCTGGAACAGAGGTGGTTACGGCTATCTGGTAGATATTCGTCATCCAGACGGTACGATAACTCGCTACGCTCACAATAGCAAGCTTTTAGTTAAGAAGGGTCAGCAAGTACAGCAAGGACAGAAGATTTCCTTGATGGGAAGTACTGGATTTAGTACCGGTCCCCACTTGCATTTTGAAATTCGTCCAAATGGTCGGGCGACAAACCCAATGGCTTTCTTGCCACCGAAAAAGAGGTAAATTTTCTCCGAATACAACTGAATAAAATACCGTTCAGTTGAGGGAGTTTTTCTCCCTCATTTATTTTTTGCTCGCTAGTAATTGTAATAGGTATAGCGCTACACGCAATTCAAAATTCAAAATATGACCTGCGGTCACGCTTTGCTAACAAAGTTCAAAATTATATTACTCATAAGTTTTAGCACGTCTACGATGAAAAGGATTCATCAATGTCTTCACCTAAGTACTTAGTTCTATAATTGGTGAGTGGTAATTTATTATCTCTTTTTCCAGCAGTTAATTTACTCTGATTTAAGGATTTATTAAAAATTTCCGTCAAGGGGTAGTCAAGAGTAAATTTGTATGATAACTTAATGAATAATGCAAAGCTTTAACAGCTTATATATGGCTCAGTAGCTCAGTTGGTTAGAGTAGGGGACTCATAAGCCCTTGGTCGTCAGTTCGAGTCTGACCTGAGCCACTAAAAACTTAATAAAGATAAAAAAAATAGTAACCGATATTTATAGATGTTACCAATAAAGTAGCTCTTAATATCGGTATTTTTTGTTTTTATCTATTGCATTGCTTGGTATATCACGGCGGAAATAAAGCACCTGTTTATAAAATGTCAAAGCTATAAAAAACACTACTTTTGACTTATGTCCTACGGACACGTTGTAGCTATTGCTGCGCTACCTATAGCTATGCTACCTACGGATTGGATCTGGCGCTACCTTACGGTTAAGCCTTACAGCATAGCCTAGAGGCTCCCTCCGGTAACCTTACGGATTAGCCTCTGGCTGGGCTAACGGCGCAAGCCGCGTGCAATCCGCAAATGACTTCCGCGCAGCGGTAACAGTATTACTTAGGAAAATGGCGAATGATTTCTGCTACCGACCAAGCTTGAGCAACCGCACCTCTGGGATTATGAGGCGGATCGCCATCAAAAATTTCTGAAATTGAACCGATACAAGCTTGATTCAAAAAACTATTGAGTATAGGCTCCCAATCAAAAGGCAATGGTTTACCTGGAAAAAAGCGTTCCCAAGACCTAACGAAAGGTCCAATAAGCCAACTCCAAACCGTACCTTGATGGTAAGCGCTGTCCCGTTGAGTCGAATCACCTACATATTTACCAATATATTCTGGATCGGAGGGTTCGAGACTGCGAAGACCGTAAGGAGTTAGCAGTCTTGAAGCTGCTAATTCAAGTATCTGTTCCCCCTGTGATTGGGAAAATCCACAATGGTACAGGGAAAGTGCTAAAACGGCATTGGGACGAATTTGACTATTTCGACGATCATCTGGCTCAATGCTGTCGTATAAGTATCTCAACTGGGAATTCCAATACTTTTGTAAAGACTCTTTTACTTGTTGTGCTTGTTGACTGTACCTTTGAGCTTGTTTGAGATATTTTAAAGAATCTCCAACTTGAATTTCACTTAAACGTTTTGCCCATTGAGCAGACCAACATAAAGCCGAAAACCACAAGGCATTTACTTCTACAGGTTTACCACGTCGGGGTGTAACAGCTTTTCCTTCAACTAAAGCATCCATCCAAGTCAATGCGACTCCACGGGCATCCCAACTAATAAGTCCATCGGTAGAATCAACTTGGATATTATAAAGAGTACCGCCAATAAAAGCTTTATATATTTGTTGTACTACTGGATATTGAGCAACTAGAAAATCCCAATCTTGGGTTGCTTCTAAATATAGTCCCAAAGCTTCAATCCACCAAAGGGCTGCATCAATGCTGTTATAAGATGGTTCCCCATCAACATCTGGGAAACCGTTGGGTATAAGCCCATGACGACAATATCTGCCAAAAGTCTCAAGCAATCCTTTGGCTAGTTTAAAACGCCCTGTTACTAATGTTAAACCTGGTAAAGCAATTAAAGTATCCCGTCCCCAATCATTAAACCAATGATAGCCAGCAATGACGCTTGGTCCAGAAATAGAAGCACGATAAACAATAAATTGTTCGCTAGCTCTGAGTATTTTTTGCCACAGAGTATCACGTGGTATATATGCAGTAGGATTAGAGTTGTTAACTAAATTTTCTTCTAATCCTTTTTCTGTCCCTTTCGACATGCTCCAGCCAAATATCTGATTTAACCTACTTTCTTCCGCCTCAACAGCCTTGGAAAAAGTTTCATAATTTAGTGGAGTGTGATCGTTGATTAGAAAACCAACTTTTGCCTCTAAAGTAACTGTATCTCCTGGTTGGAGAACGACATTTAAGTAACCTGGGCTGTAAAGGTCTTCGCGATCGCCTAATCCTCGTCGCGTTTCTTCTGGGAGCCCATAATTCCAGTACCAAACGGCTTCTGCTTGATATTCTCCTCGGGTCCAACGCAATTGCCAAGGAGTACCAAAATCTCCGGCATTGATTGATTGGAGACAGATTACCCGTTCTCCAAGAATTTGTGAAAACAGTAGATCTGAAGTTTCTTTTTGTTGATGATGAAAATTCCGATCAGCAATTAACAGGCGCAGTCTTAACACCCCTACATCATTGCCTTCATATAAATAATGAACTAAAATTCGGTGGCAATATTGGTTGTTAGGGGTTTTGGAAAATGATGCTTCTTCTCCTATCCCACCCGTCGGGCACAAAAAATTTTCTCCCAATCCTGAGGGCATTATCATCCGTCTAGTAAGTTGCCACTCTTTATCCCCCCAAACCCATTTTGGAACAGGATTAATCTGAAAATAACGTAATAATTCGTAACCAGTTGGTTCGATCTGACCGCTACCCCAAAAGTTAGTCCCCGCAACTACAACCTCACCCCCAATCTCCAAGCTAGCTTCCAAATGGGATAGCAGAAGGGTTCTTCCTGAGGGCGGACTAGTTGCAGCAAACAACCAACCATGATAGGTGCGAGTCCTAACATCCGAAACAGTACCACTGGCAAACCCCCCCAAGCCATTGGTAAGCAACCATTCTCTTGTATCTAAATCAGCCATTTATACTCAAAATCGTTATGACTATGATATAGTCGTAACAGTTCGTAATTTAATTGTCAGTTGATGGATTAGCTAAATTTAATAGACGGATCCATCTTCACAAAGCAGTAAAACTTGTATAGCTTTAAGGAGATATATTACTATGCCTCTGACTTACGCAACAGAAGGATGCCTTCGAGTCGGTCAACAAGCCCCAGACTTTACAGCTACTGCTGTAGTGGATCAAGAATTTAAAACAGTTAAGCTTTCCGACTATCGCGGAAAGTATGTTGTTTTATTCTTCTATCCTTTAGACTTTACCTTTGTTTGTCCTACAGAAATTACTGCTTTTAGTGATCGTTACGAAGACTTTAAAAAACTGAACACCGAAATTCTTGGAGTTTCTGTTGACAGTGAGTTTTCCCACCTAGCATGGATTCAAACTGACCGTAAACAAGGTGGTGTTGGCGATCTTAATTATCCCCTAGTTTCAGATATTAAGAAAGAGATTAGCGCGGCTTACAACGTCTTAGATCCTGAAGCAGGCGTAGCACTACGCGGTCTGTTCATCATGGATAAAGAAGGCGTAATCCAACATGCGACCATTAATAATCTTTCTTTCGGTCGTAACGTTGATGAAACTCTCAGAACATTGCAAGCGATTCAATACGTCCAAAGCCATCCTGATGAAGTTTGTCCTGCGGGTTGGCAACCTGGGGAGAAAACTATGAACCCAGATCCTCAGAAGTCCAAAGTTTACTTTGCATCCATTTAAGTACGACTACTCAATACTAGACTAATTGCCGTCAGCCATAAAGTCATTTATTATGTTTGGCTTCTGCAAAATCTGACGGCAAATAAATTTATCACTATAAGTTTTCAAGTATCCTAAATCCTAAAATTTGTATCCAGATATGGTTTTAAAAGCTAACTAAGTTAAGTATGGGCAAATTAAATAGTAAAAATAGTACAAAAGTCCCAAAATCGATAAAATCTCAAGATTAATATTTACAGAGTTACAAAATTAAGAATTGACTTAATAATCAAAATTAAAAATCGGAAATAAATTATTTTATAGCCAGGATAAATAAAAATATTTTTACTATGCCCAATCCAAGTGATTTTAGCGGTTTATTCAACAAACGTTTTCTGGATAATTTCCTTCCTATTCCTGCTACTAATAGATTTCAATTAGGAAATTCAACTCCAGACTTTAAATTGCCAGATATTACTAATGGTAAATTAGTCAAATTATCAGAGTACAAAGGTAAACAGCCAGTATTACTGGCATTTACACGTATTTTTACAGAAAACCAATATTGCCCCTTTTGCTTTCCTCACATCAAAGCCTTGAAAGATAATTATGAACAATTTCAAGACCGGGGCATAGAAGTTCTCTTAATTACCAGTATTGACGAACGACAAAGCAAAATAGTAGTACAAGATTTAGGCTTGCAAATGCCTTTACTTAGCGATCCTAGCTGTCGTGTATTTCGCTCTTACGAAGTTGGACAAGCATTAGGGGCACCTTTACCAGCACAATTTGTTTTAGACCAAGATAGAAAATTACGTTACAAACACTTATTTTCTTTCTTCGAGCCTAACGCTACTATTGATACTTTATTAAAGCAATTCGATTAAAGCAATTCGACTGAAATACTTTATTTTTGGTTGATTTTTTGATTTTTCATATTTTTGATTCTTCATACGCTGCTCATTTGTCTCGAAGCAGCTATGTCGCGGATCAAAGGAAGTCTTGAACGAATATATGTCTTAATCGTTGTTGTTTCTACTCGATCTAATCTTTTTTCTTCAAGTTGTCCTAGCAGTTGTTCGATTAGTTCAGTGTCGCTAAATTCAAGAAGGATACTTGCTTGAGTTTCTTCAACTACAGACCACAAATGTCGCAATGTTGATGATGAATGTTTCACGGGACCTACTCCCACTGCAAATATTGAATTTTTGCAGTTTGTATAATTTTGCTATTGATAGATAACTGTGTCAGAATCAACAGAAATCTTGATAAATATTTTTCTTTGTTTCTAATTTTTAGATGCCATAAGAAGTTTATATATGTATGGCATTAGTATTTTAGAAAACAAAAATTATATTTAGAGATATTTTGAGCAGTAAAAGCCAAGAATTATTGAAAAAGTAAAAAACAAAGCTACCAAAGTGAGAAAATAATATTTCTTTTTTTGGGTATATTCTTCACCTACCTCTTCTGATTTTTTCTGTTTGTATCGGGCAAAGTAGTACTTATTTTTTGGATAAATTTTTACGATCTTCTTAAAGACAAAAATCAGTTTATCTTTGCCTAATATCTATCTCTATAAAAATATTAGATGACAAATCTAAAGAAAAGATTAAATTTTAAGAATTATGTCTGATTTGATAAAAAACTCAACAAACACTCAAGTTTAAACATTAAAACAGTTAAGCTCTATACCAATTCCAGAAAAATTAACTGTAGAAAGATAAATTTTGGGAAAATAAATTTCATAAAATAATATTACATGTAGATCTTTACAAGGTTGACTCAAGAAAAATCTACAAAAAGTGCCTATTATAAGGATTTAATTGTGCTTAACGCCATAAATCCTCAAAATATTTTTGTTTTCAATACCTCATCTGTTACTGCGTCTAAAATCTCCCAAATTCGGTCTAACCAATCAAAATGTTCTGGTTTCATCAAACAAGAGCGCAAACAGGTAATGTACTTTTCATCCCATTCAATATCTACTTGATCTCCCTGCTGAAAAAACTCAATGGGAAACTTAGCTAAGGCTAGATGCAAATTTTGGGCTGCAGATTTTTCAAAAATTTCTTGGGATAGTAGTGAAGCTTTACTGACCCTTTCAGCTTTTGGAACCCAGATTACTATGTCTAACTCGGGTGGAAAAGCAGTAATAAATTTGCGATCGCTTTGTAGTTTTTCAAATAAATTGATTGCAGCTTGTCTGGATTTACTCAAATCAATGGCGAATTTACCATCTCTAACCATTGGTAGTAATTTCTGAGTTGCCCATAATGCTACAGCAGCTGAACCAGGACGAGAACATTCTAGGCTAATTTCTCCTAAATGTAATTCCTGGGAACTAAAGTAAGTGTAGGGTGAATCATGTTTATAAAATTGACCTACCGCAGGGTCTTTAAATAAAATACAGCCACAACCATAAGGCTGTAATCCATGTTTGTGAGGATCGATAACAATAGAATCAACTTGTGAAATCGAATCAAAAATAGCGCGGGTACGATCGCTTAAATTATCTATTAAAGTAAAATAACCGCCATAAGCTGCATCCACATGGATACGGAAATTATATTGGGACTGTAACTCAATAATTTCTGGTAACGGATCTACAGAACCTGTGGCTGTGGTACCCATTGTAACTACAACTGTACCAATATCCCCTCCATCTAAAAGTTTTTCCAGGTCGCTCAAATTCATACGTCCTTGGTTATCACACTTCACACTTTGAAATGGAAGACGTAGAACATTACAAAGTCTTTTGTGGGTGTAATGTGCTTGAGAAGAAGCTAGTATTTTGCTTTTTGGATTTTGCTTTAAACTTGCGACCCATAAACCTTCCAGGTTAGCCATGGTTCCACCGCTACACAAATGTCCCAGGTGGGTTTCCCAACCAAACATTCGAGCAATTTCCCCAACAGCTTCTTTTTCCATTACCGAGCTACTGCGTCCTCCATCAAGAGCGTGGTTGTTGGGGTTAATCCACAATGACAGCATATAAGCAAGACGGGCGATCGCTGTTGGTGGCTTAAGCATTTGTCCCACATATAAAGGATGATGGTAAGGAAAATTATCTTGCATGCGGGCTGCAACTTGGAGCAAAACAGGTTTAATTGTTTCTAGATCGGGAGTTGGATCGAGTTCGGGAAGGTTTTGGAAACCATAATCAAGTTTTTCTAAAGCTTCTTGGAGTAAGTTGAGGCTTTGTTTTTCTAAAGTCATTTATTTATTTTTGTATTTGGAGCGAACAGTGTGTGCTGAATACACAAATAAAGAAAATTAGTGAATAGTTGGAGTTAATAGAGGATTTTACGCAGGCTGGTTATAGCCAGCAATTACTAACCTATATTTATGTCCGCTACTACTCAAATATTATAAAAGTGAAGTTTTTAATACCGACGATCGCAGGATTCCGATTTTTACGATTATTTATTTTTCAAAAATATTGATTGAGCAATTAAAACAACGTAATTTAAAATTACTCGCTGAAAAGTTATTCTGTTTTATGTAAATGATTTTCGCTCACAAATACATATCATATCTCGGGATGCATAAATAATCTTTCAAGTTTTTATTGATTTATCTAAATTTTATTGATTTATCTAAAATATATTGGCTCGATTTTATGTTGACTCGATTTCTATTTAATAAATTTTCACTAGATTTTATTCATTATTTTTTAAAAACATGCTTTATAAATCAAGTTTTTTTTTTACAAATTAATCATTTCCAATAGGTAAATAATCTTAAAATATGTTATTTAAATAAAGATTTTATGAATAAGTAATAATTATCCTATATTTGCATAAAACTATACTTTACGTCTCTATGATTTCTGTAATTTTATAAAAATCATATTCTATTTTTGATTATATAAAGTTTATGAATAACCACATAGAAAATTGGCGAACATACTTTTATACGGGATCATGTAGGCATTTATTCAATCTTCAATTTTTAAAGATTTTGTTTTTATTATTATTTTTTACAATTGTTATTTACTTCATGTTTTTTGTAAATTCAATCAATATTATATTTCTTTGTATATTTATTGGAATTATTTATGATTTTTTAAAAAATAGAAAAAAAATAGAAAAAATTATGTATAAGTCAAAAGAAATTAGACATAAAGCTATAACAGGTAAAAATGAGGGAGCAATTCAAGACGACTTACATAAAAATTTAGAACAATTACAAAACACAAATATTAATACAAGAATATCTGGAATTCATGCCTTAGAATCTCTAGCTCAAGATTCACCTCAACTTTATTGGCAGATAATGGAAATGATCGCCAATTACGTAAAGCAGAATTCTCCCATCCCAAAGACAAAGGATAATAAAGAAAATCTTCGGATTACCAAAGATATTCAAGTTGCTCTGAATTTTCTTGGGAAAAAGAGTAGCAATGAAAATGAAAATAATAGAATAAATCTTATAAACTGCGATTCATGTAGTAGGAATTTTGTTAGTACCGATTTCAGCACAACTAAACTTACTGCGGGTAGTTTTTGGCGTGCAAACCTCAGTCACACTAATCTTGTTGGGGCTCAACTTGAAGGTACTAACTTTAGTAATACTGACTTTAGAGGTGCAGACCTCAGCAACGTCCAATTTGAAGGTGCAGACCTAAGCACAGCACTGCTTCAAGATGCAAATCTCAGTAATGCATTATTAGAAAATGTTAATTTTATTGGTGCCCAACTTGAAGGTACAAACCTCACTAATGCCCTAATTGAAGGTGCAGATCTGATTTGTGCCAAATTAATTGGGGCTAAACTAATTGGTGCAAACCTCAGTGGAGCCGATCTTACTTCTGCAAATCTCAAAGCGGCGCAACTTTGGGGTGCGAATCTAATTTATAGTGATTTAAGTGGTGCAAATCTGGTTGCTTCTCAGCTAGAAGAAGCAAACTTGAGTGGTGCTAACCTCAGTAACACACAACTACAAGATGCCAATCTTATTAATGCCAAACTAGAAGGCATTTACTTAATTGATGCTGACCTCAGTAACGCCCAGCTACAATATGCGAACTTGAGTAACGCTCAGCTTCAAGGTGCGAACTTCAGTAACGCTGACCTTAGTAATGTAAATGTTAATAATGCCCAATTTGGTCACAACCTGGGAATTTCTGAATCTATCAAGTGTGATCTAATTAAACGTGGGGCAATTTTTACCTGAATTTAGAGTTAGTTATCGTTAACTGAAATGTTCCAATAAGCATTCAGCAATTCTTTTTGCAGCTCCAGGTTTACCCATACGACGAACACCATTTTTAGCAATCAGATGAAACTTATCGGGATCTTCTAATAAAGAACATATTTTCTTTGTGAGATCTGCTGGTTGTTCGACTAAAATTATCGACGATCCTAAATGACGACTTTGAGCTTCAGCAAAAGCAGGATTAAATTGGGGACCTTTACCGGGAATAGTAATTGCTGGTTTACCCAAACCCACAAATTGTTCTGTTGCGGTACCCGCCATGGCGATCGCTAAGTCTCCTAAATGCAGGCACTCGTTGTAAGCATTTTGAGTTAGCATTACATACGCATTTTTTTGTTTAAAGGTCAAAATATGGGAGTCGGGAATTTGGATTGGAGATTCTGTGTAGGAACGCCAACCCTGATTTTCTAAACTTTGACATACAGTATTCAGATCTAAATTTGGTGCGATCGCGCCTAAAAATACGATTGTTTTTGAAGTATGAGTAACTAATTCAGGTTCTCGGAACCAATCCATTAGTTCTGAGACAGCATTCATAATTACTTCCCAATTAGCATAAGCTTCGGGAGAACGGGAACCGGGAAGAAGAGTTACGATTAAAGGACGTTCCATTTCTTTGAGTTCTCCATCGCCTCGATATAAATTTTGGGTAGGAAATCTCGGTTCTAAGCCGTCCATCATCGGATTACCGACATCAAAAGCAGGAATATTTTTCCAAGTATGTAATATTTCGGTTGTCAGAGAATCTCGAGGAAACACCGCTTTACAACGGGGACGACTCATCAACCATCTTTCCCAAGGATGGTAAATAGAACCAGAAAAGTTTTCCCACCGGGCTGAACCTTTTTTAGTGCGTTCGAGTAAACCAACTTCATTCCGGACATAATATTCTGATTTTGCCGTACCAACAAAAGCATAATTGGCACCGCTAACCCAAGCAAATAATAGGGGAACAATATCCCCAACCGCTAATATTGCGGTCTTTTGACCTAATTTTTGCTGCTCTTTAACCCATTGTCTGACTGCTTTAATTTGTTTCCAGGTTAGTTGTACTAAGCCCCCACGTACATCGCGTATTAATTGCTTATTATCCATATATATAAACCCACCAGAAGGCATGGTGCGTACCGAACCAATTAAAGGAATATCCAATTTTTGGTAGGCTTTTCCTTCTCCAACTAAAGGTAAGGCGTAAATATCTGGGGGATGGGATTGTTTTTGTAATTCTTGTAAAATTGATCGGGCAATTACATCTTCGCCATGACCATTGCTCAAAACCAATAACTGCAAAGAAGATGATGTAGTTTGTGGGTCGGAAACTAAGGGTAACGGCGATAAATCACTCATAAGAAACAAAGTTTATAAAATAAGTGTCTTTAAGGGTAAGAGGAAGAGAACGGGTATCAAAGAATCATTAAGGAAGTTAGTCTTATTCCCATTGTCTAGCCTCAAATCACTAACTCCTAATCGATCGGACTATAACTATGCGAGTTTCTTCGGCAACAATTTTTACATTGGCGACTTTAGCGGCTAGCAACATTACAACGAAAGTAAATGCTGCAACTCCGAATCATGAAGCCCAAAAAGAATCAGCTGATAGTGTTGTGGTTCCTACAACCGAAGAAACACCACCGCAGGTTGAAAATGTTGCTGCACCAGAAACGGAAGAAGTCCAACAATTTTCCCAAAATCATTCTCGGGTGGAAAGTGGAAAGAGTAACAATTTGCCAATTATTGGGAGAATTCAGAATAAGGTTGAAGAAATTCAAAACAAACAAGTACCTGAATCTAAGCAATCTGATAAATCCAATAAATTTAATAAATCCAGTCACTCTAATAAATCAAATAAATTTAACAAATCTAGAGAAATAGATAATTCTCCTGTTGTCGTCCCCTCTTCTCCAGCACTTAAAAAAAATATTTCAAATCCAAGCATTTCAACTCAAAACATTTCCAGTCAAAGCACTTCAAGTCAAAATATTTCAAATCAAAGCATTTCAAATCAAAGCATTTCAAGTCAAAGTACTTCAACTCAAAGCATTTCCAGTCAAAACATTTCCAGTCAAAGCACTTTAAGTCAAAACATTTCCAGTCAAAGCACTTTAAGTCAAAACATTTCAAATCAAAGCACTTCAACTCAAAATATTTCCAATCAAAATACTTCGGACAAAAATAATTCTGAGAAAAATACTTCAGATATCAAACAAACTACACAAACACCTCAAATACAACGCGATCGCATAATTTCCAACAATAATGATTTAGTTGTTCCAGCAGTCGAAGTACGAATAGTTGGTACAACACAAGAATTAGAAGCAATAATTCGCCAAGTCATAAAAACACAAGTTGGTGGAGATACAAACCAAAGTCAGTTACAAAAAGATGTAACAGCAATTTTGAATACTGGTTTATTTAGTAACGCCAATGTTAGCAGTGGTGAAACTGAGTTTGGTTTAAAGGTGGTATATCGAGTCGAACCTTTAATAGTTCGCTCTTTGCAGCTTTCCGGTGCGAAAGCATTGAAATATCAAGTAGCGATTGAGCCATTTAAATCCCAAATAGGTCAACCCATTAGTCCATCCACACTAAAAAATGCCGTTAAAGAAATTAATCAATGGTACAAAGACAACGGTTACAGTTTGGCAAGAGTATTAGAAATCAAACCCAATCCCCAAGGAAGTTTAACTCTACAGGTAGCAGAAGGGGTAGTAGGTGAGATTAAATTTGAGTTTGTGAATGACGAAGGTGAAACCGTAAACGATCAAGGTAAAGCTGTAAAAGGTCGAACAAAACCTGATTTTTTGCGACAACAGCTGCAGTTAAAGCCCGGTGCAGTTTTTCAAGATAAAGTAGTACGACAAGATTTACAGAAACTTTATGGTTTAGGGTTATTTGAAAGTGCAAATGTAGCTTTAGACGGCGATGCAAATAAAGTTGATGTAATTTATAAACTGAAAGAAATTGGAGCGCGTTCCGTCAACTTGGGTGGTAATTTCAACGCCGATCAAGGTATTGTGGGTACCTTTACTTATCGCGACCAAAATGTTCGCGGTACCAACGATAATCTAGGAGTCAATGTCCAAGCAGGTAGACGCCATTTAGGATTTGATGCTAAGTTTACCAGTCCCTATCGCTCTAGTAACCCCGATCGTTTGGGTTACAGTATTAATGCTTTTCGTCGTCGCGGACTTTCCGAAACATTTGATGATGAAATCAAACTAGCCAATGGGGACAAAGTACGGCAAGGTAAATTTGGAGCGAGCTTTCAACTGCAAAAACCAATTGATGACTGGAATGCGACCTTAGGATTAAACTACACCCGCACTAGTATTCGCGATCGCAAAGGTAAAGTTACCGCTAAAGATGAACTCAATAACCCATTAACCTTAAGCGGTACCGGTGTAGACGATTTAACAACTGTTTCCTTAAGTGCGACAAAAGACCAAAGAGATAATCGCCTCAATCCTACAAAAGGTTCCGTTTTAACCCTAAGTTCCGAACAATCTATTCCTTTGGGGCTAGGTAATATTTCCATGAATCGTCTGCAAGCCAATTACAGTCAGTACGTACCAGTAAAATTATTCAAATCGGACAAAACCCAAGTTTTTGCCTTTAACGCCCAAGCAGGTACTGTAATTGGCGACTTACCACCTTATGAAACCTTCAATTTAGGTGGTTCCCACTCAGTGCGTGGTTACGGTGGAGGTAAGGTTGGTAGCGGTCGCAGTTATATACTTGCTTCTGCTGAATATCGTTTTCCCCTTCCCGTTGTAAAATCTCTCGGTGGAGTTGTATTTGCTGACTTTGCATCGGATCTTGGTTCCGGGGATACTGTATTGGCAGATCCTGCAGGAACAAGGGGTAAACCTGGTAGTGGTTTTGGAGTTGGTGCAGGTATTAGACTTAACTCTCCCTTGGGCTTAATTCGTGCCGATTATGGTATTAGCGATCAAGGAGAAAGCCAATTACATTTTGGTTTTGGTCACAGATTCTAATACAGAATACAGATTTAAATGTTAATTTTAGATATGATTATGTGCGCTTTTTTAGCGCATTATTTTTCGGTAACTACAATAAATAATGTTGGTAAATATCTAGATTGAAAAATCATATTAAATTTATATCCGTAATAAAAAAAGCAGGTAATATGATGTCAGTCTAATTACCCGTGTAATTCTAATTGTCCCGATTGGATGAATTAACAATTGAGGATTTAAACCTTACTGTGACAAATTCCAAAAATGCTGGATCTTCAATCCTAGTTTCTGTTTCAGCGACCAACGAATCCAATGATTAAATTTTGATGATGCAAATTTTAATTCGTAAAATTTTGATTCTGTAGGACTTAATTCTGTAAACTGTGATTCTGTAAACTTTAATTTTGGATTTTAATCTTGGATTTTAATTTAGAATACTAGGCTTACTGGTAGCCCTCCTCTAAAATCAAATAGACTGCCTAGAATAACTTTTAAAATCAATTGCAAATCTAACATTATAAATCACTATGCTAGTTGGTAAAACCTTGCAGGGTGGAAAATATACACTAAACCAAGAAATAGGTAAGGGTGGCTTTGGTATTACTTACAAAGCAACTCATGAATATTTAAATCAGGAGGTAGTAATAAAAACAATCAACCAAAAACTGCAAAAACATCCTGATTTTGCTAAATTTCAGCGCCAATTTCAAGATGAAGCAAGAAGACTAGCAACTTGCAGCCACCCAAACATTGTCCGGGTGAGTGATTTTTTTGTGGAAGATGAATTGCCTTACATGGTAATGGAATACATTGATGGAGAGACATTGGGAGAAGCATTTGTTCTACCCAATATTCCTTTACCAGAAAAAACAGCAGTTCATTATATCCGGCAAATTGCTGCTGCATTACAGGTAGTACATAAGAATCATTTATTACATCGGGATATCAAACCAGATAATATTATTCTGCGCCGGGGATCTCAGGAAGTAGTTTTAATTGACTTTGGTATCGCTCGAGAATTTAATAACGGTGTTAAACAAACACATACTGGCATGGTTTCTGAGGGTTATTCTCCCATCGAACAATATCTCTCCCATGCGACCCGTACTCCAGCCACAGATATTTATGGTTTAGCTGCAACTTTATATGCACTCTTAACCGGAAGTGTACCGCTACCAGCATTACTGCGGGATAGAGAAAAAATGCCCGCACCACGAGAATTACAACCTCACTTAAGTGCAGCAGTAAATCAAGCGGTGATGCGTGGGATGGCTGTAGAAGCAAAGTTTCGTCCCCAAATAGTTGATGACTGGCTAAAATTACTACCAAGTAGCGAAAGTAGCTATGTTGCTCAACCAGTACCAACACATATGGTACAAACCATCGATTTATCTGCTAAAGCTCAACCAGAAAATTCACCCCAACCAGAAAGACATAGTAAGCTTGCCGTTAATTATCCAATATCAGAACCAGATCGAAATACTCGCCCCAAAAAGAAGAAAAATTTATCACCTAAGGTATTTATTTTTGCTGGAGTAGCTGTAGTTACTGCTACCACTAGTTTTGCTGTAACTAAAATGGCTTACCAAAACCAACTACAGCCTTCTGAGTCTTTTACGAATCCAATGGTAGGAGAATCAGAAAATAATCATAAAAATGTAACGAAATTATCAAAGCCAGAAATTAAAGATTTACCAGCAAAGAAAACAAAACCCACTACAAAGGTTACACGGAATACTAATAACGAAGGAAACTCAAAGCCAAATAGAAGTTCAACAAAAACTGCAAATAGTAGCCAACAAGAGTTGCAAATTAATAAGGTTACTTCAGAAGCATCAGAAAAATCGAGTTACAACAACACTACAAATGCTTCATCTCGGTCAACAGATTCAGAAGCAAAAAATATCAAACCTCGTAGTTCTTATCAGTCCCCAATTCAACCAAAAACATCCCCTTCCCCATCCTTAATAGAAAGACTGCGACAAATCAGAGAATCTCGTCAATCTCCATCTGCTCAAGAAAAATCAGCATCTCCGGAAAAAAATGTAAATTCCAAGTTCCAAGTCAAATCCAAAACAACAGGTTCTAATGCTGTAGTTGTACCAACGCTACCATCCAACACCCAAACCAAATCAGACTCAGATTTCAATTCTTCCTCCGTAGAAGTACCAACTAATTAGATGCTGTTCGAAGATATATCCTTTAATATCCAGAATCTCTGTGATTATCAGTAGAATTGCCGTTATTAACATTCAGTGATAAACGCTTCAAAAGTTGTTCTACTTCTGGGGATACTTTAACTGGTAACTCTCCCGAACGAACATGTACATCTGTTTGCGGAAATGGTATTTCAATGTCATGTCTGTTTAGCGCAGCTTCTACATAAAAATTGAGGTCGCTTTTAATGTACTCTTGACTGGGAGGTTGATCTATCCAGACAAGTAATTCAAAATTTAAAGCACTATCCCCAAATCCCTTAAAAAACACTTGTGGTTGTGGAACCTTGAGAACTTCTGAGTGTTTCGCTGCAGCTTCTAATAAAGCTGTTCTTACAACACGGGTATTAGAACTATAAGATACTCCTACTGGTAAGTGGATGCGGGAAATAGGATTACCATGACTCCAGTTAATAACTTCTGATTCCAAAAAGCGAGAATTAGGAACAATAATAGAAACGCGATCTAAGGTGCGAATTGTCACGCTACGAGCACCAATCTGTTCTACTGTCCCTGTGTGATCTCCTACTTTAATAAAGTCCCCCACTTGAATGGGACGTTCAAAAATTAATACAATGCCACTACCAAAGTTTTTGGCAATATCTTGGAAACCAAAACCGATACCTACACCCAAAGCACTCGCCAAAATTGCTAGAGAACTTAAATCTACACCCCATATTTGGAGAAGAATAATTCCTCCAATTGCAATTACCAAATACTTAAATACAACTGCAGTAGCTTCTTGTGCTCCTCGACTAATTCGCAATAATCGTAAAACCCGAGAGCGTAATATATTAGTAACCGCACCTGCGACAATAAATAGTCCACAAAATAAGCAAACCAGAATCAGTATCTCAATAACTGAAGAAGATTTTCCTCCAAAAGGTAAAATCTTTGCTGTAAGGCTATATATTATCTGGTTAGTGATATTGAAACTCCACCGACGAGTTAATGGGAACAGGTTGCTAATATAAAGTATTATGCCGACCCATAAAGTTGTTCGTACCAACAGCAGGGTGGACTTTAAAAGAAAATTGAATGTTTTGTGCTGCTGCTCATCATTTTCATCATTAGATGATTCACCATCAGCTGATTGATTTGAGCCTAATAGTGGAGTTACCCTGTTACGTATTATTTGCCATAAACCACCCAAAAGTTTATGACATACAACCCCCAAAACTATAATTACTGCACTTATAATTGAGGCGTCACGAATAAAACTTGCACTTCTTTCTTTTCGAGCAGAATAAATTGCTTGAGCTATTTCTCTTCGCCAAGAATCGGCTTGTGCCTTACGATCTGCGTTATAAGGTGGAACTGTATCATTATCAGTAACTGTAAATAAATCTTTGCCGTTGATCGTGATTACGGGAGATCTATCTTTTGTTTCAACCTCAACTCTTGGTGCTTCCTCTGATTGAATAAACTCTTCTAGTTTCCGATTTACTGCTTCAGCCCTTTCTTTGGGTTCTAAATTCTCACTACCCGCAAGTCTAAAAAGTTTATTCCCATCAACGACAACAGGAGCAGTTTTATCGTTATTCAATAAAGCCGAAGCTGGGTTGGATAGGAAACATAAAGAAAGCAAAAAACCAACGAAAGCAATACTGATAAATTTGAATGTTGAATTTTTGAGGTAACTTCGATGTGGAAGCATACCAATAAAACGCATTTTTCTCATATAGGCTAATAGTTGTGGAGGAGCTGACAGTGGGAAAGATAAACAATAATTTATGTTTCCCAATTGTGTAGTTTAGCGAAAATTCCTATCAGTTTTTATATTTTGTCAGCATTAGTAGAAAAAACTACCAATTCACCAATAGAACTTGATTTGTATAGACGTGTCTTCAAGTCTTAAAGTCTAAGCTTGAAATTTTGAAGTCAAAATATTTGACTTCCCTGTGGTGGGAAGACTTTTAAGAAACTTATAACTTCCTAATACGTAGGTTTAATCCCAAAGTGGATCTGACATAAAAGACAATAAAACTCGCTCAATAAAGTGTGCTTTCAGTCAACAGTTCTTCCGAGCGGTAATTATCAGCAATAAATTTATGAAAATCAATTTATAACTAAGTCTAAAGTTAGCAAGCACAAAAAACTGTAATACACATCAACCAAATATTATTTATAAAAATAATATTAGACATGAAGTGAAATTAAGAAAACATTAAGTTTCGACACAATATTAATTCTGTATGTTAATCGCATTGTCAGTGGTTTAAACTATATAACAATATAGTTTAAAATTTAAGATTCTTCTTTCAGTCTCCTTGCATAAATTTTGCATTCTTAATGATGAATTGCACTTATTGTCTCTATGCGAGGACAACAACCTGTTTGCAATAAAAATAACATACTACTTAAGTTTTACTTAATACTTAAAACTCAGTATTTTGAAATCTCAGTATTCAATTAAATATATTTTCTTGACAAGAACAAGGACTTTGTAGGGTCCAGAGTCTTAATGTCGGAATATTAATCTTGATTTCATCTAATTACAACTTAATGAAATCTTGACAAAAAATATCTTAACTATAATTTCATAGACCGGTACATATTTTATTTGGTTTTGAAAAAACGTGAAAATTCAAAACTTGTCAATCCATAATTATAGCCCAAATATCAAATAATTGAATGCCAAAGTTAATTTCAAAATACTTGTGTATTTATTAAGAATCAAGAAACTTTGTTATGGAAGCTTTATGAAAGCTAAAAGCTTTCAACATCTAATTTACTTATGCTTGAACTTGAAGGAGTGGAACAAGTTGCTGTATTTGTCATGGTTTATAAACCAAAGCTATATTCGGTTATAAATAGTGGATATTAATTGAAAATGCTTTCTATTAGGAGGTTGTAAAGCTTTTTTTCAAAGATAATGATTAAATCTTAAAACTTTGTTAAATAATCTTTCGTTTTTTTGAAGAAATATCCTTTAATTAATCTTGCTTAGTACTTATAAAAGTAAAGGATAAGAAAAATATTAATTTATATCACTAATTACTGATTTAAATTATCAAATCCAAAAAAAAATTTTAAAAGTTAAAAAAATCGTAAGTATAGTTAATTTAAGCAGTTAATTGAATAACATAGAAACAAATCAATTTAATCTGGTGTATTAGATGGAATCAGTAGAAAAACAAATTCTGACTTTGAGTTATAAACTAGACGCTCTCTGTCAAAAAATTGAAGTACTAGATAGAAAGCTTTCTCAAGTTATATCTGGTTGTGATTTAGAACAAAAACAATCAATACAAAAACTGTGGGAAAACATCGATGTTGAAAACTATCATCAATCCAATGTACGCTTTAACACTGAGCCAGAACTGGAACACAAAGATGTATTGACTGATGGTATGTATCTTGAAGGAAATCTAGATGGTGGAGAAAAGCAATTAACTCCAGAGATTCAAATTCAACGGCTAACAGCTCAGTTAACTGCTGCATATAACCGTATTGCAGCTTTAGAAGAGCAATTATTGCTCAAGAGGATTAAATCTTGAAATACAGCAATAGCATATATTTTTTCTAGAAATCTCAAGTATTTATCTGTAAGTAGGACAATAGAGAAATTATTTTTTCTTTGTCACTATAAAGATAGTGAACGATTACAAGTAAATTTAGTTAAAAGGACTTTACAAAAACAAAATAATTTAAGCTCCATGGTTTTAAGCCAGAGATTGTCTAGAAATAAGGATGACAAAGCCAATATGCTAAATCTTTTACATTTTGATAGTCAATCTGGTGCAGGTTAAGATAAACGCCAAATATTTATGAAGCAAGTTGCTAGATACATTGGATATGGGGAGATAAATCCAAGTCTCTAGCATTTGAATTTTAATTCCTTGAATTTGATATTCATAGAGATTTATGTATCTCGTCTAGGTCGTCATACTCTCTTTTGATTACAAGCAAAATAGGATTTGACAGACAGGTATTTCCCAATAGAATTCTGCATCAGAAAAGTGAACAATTATTGAAGCTATGAGCCTAAAAGATTATTTCTGCTAAACGCCTAAATCCTATTCCAGAGGAGTGTAAGACAAGTGCAGACTTTAGCAGAGTATTTTTTCTTGGAGATATTAGAAATTTGAGGTGTAAAAGATTGTGTAAATTAGTGATTTTTCCAGGGATGATCGTAGTAACGTTCAAGTTGTTCTTCTATTGCTTGTAAAAATTGCTTTTGTTGCCAATTATGACCTAGAGAAGCAGCAATACAAAGACCTCCAGCACCTACACCTTCTTTAACAAAACCTTGTTCGTAGATTTGCAGTTGAGAATAACGAGAATTAGTAAAATAGAGTTGAGTTGCAAGAAGTGCTGGTGTTTGTTCGCTGTAGTCTATTTCTTTAATAGTTTCTTCAATAGTTTCTTGAATAAATTTATGTTGGTATTTATTTTGGTGTTCGCGAATATAAATTTCTTCGCGAACACCAATTTGTTTTGCTAATTCAACTGTTCCCCCTGTAGGATCTTCTGCAACCCAACGTGTTGTACCTACTACTACTTGTTTGGGTTCCCAATCAAGATTATCTTCGCGAGCGATCGCGCTTGCTAAAGCATAAACAGCCAGCATTTGTGTACCTCCTGCTAGCAACACGCCACAATTACGACTAGCAGCAATTGTCATTCCTGCAGCAAAAACCTGCATGGGATCGCCAACCGCAGCAACCAATTGTAATGGGCGATCCAAAATATCAGTAAGGAAGTCAGAGAATTGTCTTCCTGGGAATATTCTCTGATTCATCATCTCCAAACCTGTTTGCACTAGCTGTAATTTTTGTTCGTGATTACAGACTGGATGACTGCTGTTTACCTTGCCAGCAGCATTAACACCCAAAGCTGTTAGAATAGCTAATGCCGTGGTAGTACCACCAACAACACATTCACCAATAATCAAATACTTGTTGTGAATTTGTTTACTTAGGCGTTCTCCCCAAACTAAACCTCTTTCTAGTAAATGCCGTACCTTGGATAGTTCCATTGCATTTCCTTGACTCAAGCATCTTGCTGGTACGCCATACACATTAATTACTGGCACTGCGGGGGGTTGAGGTAATCCCGTATTAAATATATGAAGCGGTATATTTAGTGATTCTATTATTGCCCTGGAAATAAGTGCGGGAGAAGCTCCTGCAATTAAAGGCGGTAAAGGGTATTTAGGTTGGTGATTTGCGCCGTAATATAAAAATTCAGCATCTGCACAAGCTGTATATTTTCGACTTTCTGGGGTTTTACCCGCAGCAGAAATACCCGGAATTAAAGCTGTTTCCGTAAATCCTAAAATACAAGCAAAAGTAGGCTGACAGTTGCGATATTGTTGCAGCCATGTTTTAGCTTGTTCTGTTTGAGTATAAATACGAATCACTGATATTTATAGCGCTACGGGTAAGTCACAAGTCAAAAGAGGCCCCTTCCTTATTTCCCGGTTACTCATAATCCATGAGTATTTGTACCCAGCGAGGTGGACGGGGTATAGAATTTCCCAGACGGTCGAAAAGTAACCAAGCTGCAATATGCACTACAAATAAATACACAAGATTACTGGTCATAATTAGTCCCATAACTCCAATTTGAATTATTAATTCTGAAGGAGTTGCTAGAATACCCAGTTTCAAAAATAACCATTCCAGCAAATTTGTCACCTGGGATATGGTGTAGATCCACAAGTCTTGACCAGCTAAAACGGATAGTAGCCACAAACGGAAAAAGGTTCCCAAGGCTCCCAACATTGCACCGAGAGGAATAGAAACACTCCAAGGTACACGACGATTCCAGGTAACCCCTAGCAGTACGCCCATTAAGCCATAAGGGATCAGAAATAATAAGCTACGGGTCGGTCCCATTAAAACCAACAGCAACAATCCCGAAACTACTGCTGAAATCCACGAAGCTCGCTTACCCCAACGGAGATAAACTAAGGCGATTGGCAAGGGGAAAAACATCCGTAATAGCCCCAAGGGAATGTAGTAGTTGAGATACCAAATCAAGCTAGCAGTACTAGCTAAAAAGGCAGTTTCTACCATCCGCAACGGGGCTCCAACGGATAACTGCGGTTGAATCAAGTTGGTTGGTTTGTTTAGCTTTTTATTCAAATTGATTTGTGACTGGAGATAATCTCCGGAGGACGATCCCCTGGAATTACCTTCGGTTTCATCTGGTAGAGAATCCGAAATGCTCATATCCGAACAATTGTTACACTATGATTTTTTCTAAGGTTGATGTATCAAGAATCAAATTAAAATCATAATTCTGTTCGATCAACCCTTTCTTTTCTAGCTTAGTTAAAGCTTGTGTAACTGTTTCTCATACCAAACTGTTTGAATTTCATTTGTCATTTTTCATTTGTTACCTCAATTTACCACCTTAATTTGTGACCTCAAAAATAATTGCTACACGATCATTTTTTCTAGTGCCGATATATTGGGAATGCAGATGAAGTCATGATCCCGTTTAATCAAACCTTTCTTTTCCAACCTGGTTAAAACTCGTGTAACTGTTTCCCGCGCCAAGCCACTCAAACTACTTAATTCCCGGTGGGGTAAATTCGGAATTTCAGTTCCTGATGTTCCTTGTTTACCCTGACCCTCGGCTAAAAATAGTAATGTATCTGCAACTCGCGACTGACTGTCAGACTCTCGCAAGCGCAATCTCCGATTAACTTGGCGCAAACGTCTTGCCATCAACTGCGATAACCTGACTCCAGCAAGGGGTTCTGTATGCAGCAATGTGACAAAATCCTGGGATGGCATACTACCAATTACGGTTGGTGTAAGAGTTATCACATCAGTAGAACGGGGCACTTCATCGAGTGCGGCCATCTCACCAAATAATTCTCCCTTACCTAAAATATTAAGGGTTACTTCTCTACCTTCTAAGTTGTAAGTACGAATTTTGACATATCCATCCACAATAAAATATACGGAGCCGCCCCAATCATTTTCCAATAAAATTACTTGGTTTGATGGATGAGTGCGACTAACAAGATGTATGAGTGCTGGTCCTATAACTTCCTCTGATAGTCCTTCAAAGAAAGGAGCATGGCGAATCCAAGAGTCATCCATTACGGCGTCTTTACTAAAGCTGCAATATACACAACAAACAAAAAGCTACTTTCAGCCTAAGCTATCAAAGCACAGCGTTGTCTAAATAGAAAGCTAAACTATGTTACATAACTTTCACAAGCAAGGTATTTTTTTCAATACTCAAAAATATTTACTTATGGGTTTAAACTGAGTAAATGTTTTACATCAACCCATATTTAACAAAACGTATCCAATCGGTTAACATATCTTGCCTCATCTAGTAGACTTTGCCTCATCTAGTAGACGGAATAAGTGCTGCACGGCATAATACTGTTTTTGATATCCTATTTCCGACATGAGAGTTACAACAAAACAAACATTAGGATCCTCAAAGGGGATTAAACCTTTACTATCACAGTGCTCACGCCCCAGACTACCTGTATCAACAGAAATCATCCATTATTTTTCCTTTTGGTATTTATTAGGACATAAGTTTTGTATTTTTCCCTTGAAACTTAATATCAACAATTGGTTTACTTCCGTTATCTTGTACTAAAGAAAATACATGTTTAAGTGATTCGTAACATAAATACATAAAGTTTACATTCCTCAGAGTAATTAACTTTTGCAAAATAAAGACTTGACAACAGTTGCTATCTAATATTCTCAACTGTGTGTCGAGAACTTGAAATTAACTTTTGCTGTATCCCCGGAAATGGTTGTGACCCAAAAGAAAAGTTAAGGCATATAAAACAGAATCATCGGCAACTAAATTAACGCGTTCAATTCGATCGTTTTACCTGTAGTAGTCGTTAAAGGTCGTAATTGTTAAAGTAATTTCCACATCCTCAGACGTAAAGTTTAAAAAACGGTACACCACTGTGACTTCCCGCACAACCGACATCCAAAGGCTGATTGCAGATATTGAAGGTTTACTTGCCCATAAAGGCAAGCGCTTACATCGAGTTCTGGCTCAAGAGCAGGACGCACGAGAAATTTTAGAAAAAATTCGTGCTTTTCTTGTCAGTTTACAAGAAAGCAATGCAGTTAGAAGCCCGGGAGAATCTGATGGCGAGCAACAATTATCTCCATTATTATCAAGGTTTGTGAATCAAAGCAGTCAACTATCTCCTGGAGAAGAAGCCCAAACATCAGGTGAGTTGGGAATATCGCCAAGGACAGAGTTGAGAACTGTGCTCGAGCCATTAAAGTTAGAAATGCAAACCTTGTTACAAGAAAGGGCTAAGCTGGTTGAGGAAATTAGACATTTAGAGCAAAAACGATTACAAAACTACTCGTTAGCGCAGCAAGTTGCAAATCAAGAAAGAATGATTTCCGAATTTTTGCAGGTGCTGATGAATCGTATTCGCCCAGGCGTTAATTATAAAGCGGATGCACCACAACAAGATTTCGGCAGACAAGTAGGACAAGAAGTAGAACAAAAAGCTTTACCTGAGTTTGGTGCTGCTAGTTCCTCTACGGCTAGCAGTGACTTAAATCCAGAAGCATTGATAGTTTCATCCGCTCCGGCTTTATCAGATTCTCTCGATCAGTTACAGCAGCTAACAAGACTTACTGGCGATTTAGACCATCGCTTGTTAGCGCTAGACAGCACCGTCAATGCGGTGTTTAACGCTTTAGAGCGTAATATTCTCACCTATCATGATTCCTTATCTCAATCACTCTCCAGAATGCATTCTAAAGGAGTGCAAGGTGAGACATTACTGACCAATTTAATTGATAACTTAAGTCAGCATCTGCGCTCTGATAATACCATTCAAAATGGGTCTCAAAACGAAACTAAACTTGAAGATCGCAATAATTTTACAAATGTAGATTCTTTGGTGTCGCCAACTGAAGATATTCAATCATCTACTTTGATGACTAGTAATTATACTGGTACAGATATTGTTGATAGTACAGATTCTATACCAGATTTAGATTCTATACTTTTAAATCTGGATAGCATGAAAAATGATACGATAGATAAGGCTTCGGGTAATAAGATACATGAAAAACCAGTAAGTTTGGACTTTGAAGATACCCAAACTGTACAGTATGAGCCACAAGATAAGCTAGAAAATCAGATATCTGCAAGCAATGATGTTGATGAACTCTATGCCAGTTTATTCGGTGCTGGTGACCTAGTTGATACTACTGAGAATATTAATTCACAAGATAGTGCGCGATCTCTGGATAATATTACAGATGAAGAAAGCAGGATAGAAGGTGCTAATTTTGACGCCTATGCTACTTCTGAAACTGATACTTATTCTAGTGAAACTCCTGCAGTAAGTAGTGAAGAAAAAGATAGTAAAACAATCACAGAAACAAATTTTAATAGTTCTGATGGGCAAAATGTTGCTAACGTAACAGAACAATTAACGGTAGAAGAAAATTTACTAACCTCTACACCCAAAATTGAGTTACCGTCTGAACCTGACGAAACATTCCTGAATTCTGATACGGAAGAAGATTTTCCTCTATCAAGTATAGAATCTGCTATCTCCAACACAGATACCGAGCGGTACGAAAGTCCAAATATGGGTAAGATTCTCCCAGATATTGTTACCGCTGAAGAAGTCATGGAGGATATGTGGAATACATTTCCCTTGGAAGAGAATATAGGTACTGAGGTAGAAAAAACGAAGGAAAGTGAGGGAAGTATTGTCACAGGGGAAGCTGTAAATACTGATACTTTGAATTCCGATAGTTCTTTGAAATCTGATATAATTCCAGACTCAACCCAACTTCCTGAATCGAAATTACTTCCAGAACCGGAAAATGCTCCCAATGACGGGGATATGATCACAGCTTTGACAGACTTACTGCCAGAACTGGGTATTCAAGGGGATATGTTTGAGGTTGAAACTTTCACTCAGAAGCAAAGTATACAGGAGCAAGGAAGTCACGGTGCCCTTGATGCAGTCAATTTAGCAGACAATCAAGAACAAACCTCATCAAGTATTTCAGAAGAAGTGGAGAAGTCAGATGACTATCTTCCTGCTTCACCAGAAGAAGATTTGCTAGCACAAGAACAAGCTGCAATTGATCGGTCAAATCTTGAAATTTCCTTAAATCCCGAACAGCGACAACAATTAGATCGGGATTTAAATAATTTTGATGCGGAGCAAGCTCCACAACCTCAAGTAGAAAACCACCCTGAAAGTAATGCTCCTGTCAGCACAAGTGCAAAGGATCTACCCAAATTAGAAATTTCTGCTTGGGAAACACCTCCTGAATATTCAGATCCAGATTCAGGCTCAAATCCTACGGAAAAGTGCGCTGATACTCAGTTAGACTTAAGCCCTACTCTAGGACTTACTGAGGAAATTTCCACCCAGAATGTTACTAATAGCGATACTCAAAGTAGCGATTTACAAGCCAATTATTTATCTTCCAGTACAGGAAATATAGATCAGGCTCAAGTGGATGATAAAGTCAGGAATTCAGTTTGGTACTTGGGAATCGATTTGGGTACTACGGGTATTTCTGCTGTAATATTAAACCGTTCGACCCAAGAAGTTTATCCTTTATATTGGTCTGCTCCAAGCCAACCCCCACTAAATTCCGTTCAACGTTCTTTTCGTTTACCTGCTGAAGTTTATTTACCTTCCTCAATCGCTGCTTCCGAACAAAATTCAGTAAGTTCTCCAGATGAAGCTGCTGAGAAACAACCTAGATCGCCACTCCTCGATCGCAATCTATTTTCAGCCCATTTAAAACCTTATTTACAGGTCGCTTTACCTTACAAAAATCATTCCGAAATTTCTTTGAATAAAGGGCGACAAAAATGGGAACCCTTATTACAACTCAATGAACTGTCTACCATTCCTTTGGTTTGGGTGGTGCGATCGCTTTCGAAATTATTGTTAACTTTGAAGTCAGATCGCAAAAGTACAACTTTGGGTTTAACCGCAGCAGCAGATGGCTTAAATGCAGAAACTTTCGATTTAGTTATCAATAATCTTGCGGGTGTTATTTGTACCTGTCCGTCTAATTCCTCAGAACAATATCGCTTCAATGTTCGAGAAGCTTTACTTACGAGTAAACTGGTACAGCACCCCCAACAAGTATTTTTTGTGGAAGAAGCTGTTGCTGGTTTACTAAGTGAATTAGATGGTGCAAGGGGTGAAACCGTTAAATTTAAGGGTTCTAAACGCTCCTTGTTCCCCAAAAGCAATTCCCAAACTTTTATCGGTAACACCTTAATCGTTAATATCGGGGCTAGTGCGACAGAAATGGGACTTGTTGATATACCCCAAAACCTGCATGAGTTAACTCATAACAAGTTCATGTTGCATAATTTCTTCTATGCAGGAAAAGCGATCGAGCAAGATATTGTTTGTCAGTTACTAGTTCCGGAAAAATGGCGGGAATCTCGTTTTAGCAAGCCAGAAAGTGCAAGCACCCAAAGTAATACTTCATGGAAACCATCGGTTCCTGGATTAGAGCAAATGCGCTTATCTAGTTTAGGACTGGATAAGTTGGAGTTACCGCGTCCTGGAGAAGCGGATATCAAAGCTCGGATTCGTTTGCAACAACGATTAGAAAGTTCTGTATTAGGACAAGCGATACTTAACGCTGCTGGTGCTTTAAAATTAATTTTGCAACAACAAGAATCTTTTCAGATTGAATTAGCAGACCAAAGATGGGTTTTACAGCGTAGAGATTTAGAATCTCAAGTCTTTGTTCCTTTTGTTAGACGTCTGAATCGGGAAATTAATCGATTGCTCGTAGCTCGTGGAATTCCCACAGAAGCTGTTGACCAAGCAATTCTAACTGGTGGTGTTGCTTCATTGGGTTCTGTAAGTCGTTGGTTGCGCCAAAAACTTCCCAATGCCAAAATTATCCAAGATTCCTATCTTGGGGAAGATAATACTCCTAAATGTACTCGTGTAGCTTACGGTTTAGCTTTATTAACCTTACATCCCCAAGTATTGGAAATTCCCAGACAACAATACACCGATTATTTTCTCTTTACAGAATTATTACAGTTACTACCCCAACGAGCGGTATCATTTGGCGAATTAATTCAGTTATTTGAAGGTCGTGGAATTAACACTCGTAGTTGTCAGCAACGTTTATTAGCTTTTCTTGAAGGTGAATTACCCCAAGGTTTGATACCGGAAGCAGAAAACTCCCAATGGATTACCCAAGGTTCTATACAAAACCCTTATTACAAAGCAATTGCGACCGCACCTTTGTTTGAAAAACAAGGTAGTCTTACCTATCGTCCAAATTTAGGACAGTTGGAGCGTCTGCGTCGCTACTTAGATGTAATTCAAGCAAGTACTCAGCAATCCTTAAAAGAACCTTATACTGTGAATTTTGTTGTCGGTGTGCAGAAGGAATGAGTAATAAGTAATGAGTAATGAGTAATAAGTAACAAGTAATAAGTAACAAGTAATAAGTAAGGAGTAATAAGTAAGGAGTGAAGAGTTCAGGAGTCGGGAGTTGTTTAATTTATGTTCTACGGATCCGCTAATGACTTATGTCCTAGGGACACAGTATGGTAATGACTTATGTCCTGCGGACACGCATTAACGCAGCGTGACGCGTTCACAAAGTGAGGCACTTCAGTGTCTACAGCGTCATAACCTACGGTACGCTTACGCTAGGTGCTAATGAATTATGTACTACGGACACGCTATAGCTACGCTACCTTACGGATCCGCTAATGACTTTTAACTTTTAACTTCTCCCTGGGGTTCTTATTACTCAGTATGGGAAAATGCCAAA
>NZ_JASJDK010000039.1 GCF_030065675.1 Mastigocoleus sp. MO_188.B34
ACCGCATTTCTCAAGTTGAAAATGTTCCATCTTTAGGGACAATTATTCGGGAAAAATCTTCTTCTAACCCATTTGGTTGGTCATGGATGCCTCAATAACCCTTACCCCGAAATTTTGAGGGGATACGAATATTATTCTGCAGCTAATTCCTCTGCTAATTTGTGGACACATCTACTCAAAGGAATATTTATATGATGATGTTTGGTATGAATCATCCCTCTATCTCCAAATTTTTACTTAATTCTCTTAATAGTGGCAAGCATTTTCTCTTTGAATGATAACTAGCAGTTTGATTGCTGCTATTTAACTGTCTAGCAATATCTGCAATTTTATGAGGAGGCTGAAGCAATAATAAGGGTATTGCTAATTGTTGACAGTCACAGTCTGGATTTTTCTTCAGAACGCAATTTTTTTATTGCCCATTTCATCTTCCTTCTAAATATCATTTAATGCGCTCGTCCCAACATTTGCGATCGCGCTTTTGTATTTGAGCAATTTTTTAATCTAGTAAATTTAAAGCCGTATTTTGCAACTTCACGTCAGGCAAAATATCCAGTATCGAATTAATAAAGTAATTTTTATCTAATTATACTTACACCTAAAGTGTTACGTAATTTTTCCTAATGTCGCTATATTTTGTAATATCTAGACAATGTTAATTATTGTAACTAACGTAAATAGTGATTCAATCAAAAAATATACCAACCAATTCTTGCTAGGAGTATTTTGAGCAAGACCGGCTGGCATAATCAAATTGTATATTTTTTGAAAAAAGGTTTAATAAAATGCAAGTAAACTACTGGGATTTAAATGAATTTTAAATAAATATTCAAATTTATGAACTTGATATTAGTAAGTTTACTTGCCATATAATAAACTTTTCCAGAACCTCTTTTATTCAGATATTTCTACTGATATGTTTAAGGGCAAATTGTATCATTGCAATTCAAATGTCAATCTACCACTACCGCGTTCGCAATCAAATATTTCTCTCATGATTATGTATGTCCCAAATCTAAATTTAAAATATTATTCCGCAACTATGGTATTTATTGTCGTTTTCTACAGACAATTAGATAATTTACTACTAATTACGCCCACAAAATTAGTTAGTAGATTGATATAGATGCAGCAAAAACACTTACTATTACGTATTTACATGCACAAATAAATCCATTAACTGTTTGTGGTAAAGCAGTTAGTTAATAAACCTATTTTGATTGCCTGAAAACTCAAACAGAAAAAGAAGAAACTATTTATTTATCTCTAGTTTTTCATGGTTTTATTAAGATGTTTGTATTTAGTATTGCAGCTTTATAAAAGACATGCATGAGTATATCCTCGGAAGAAGAATAAAAAAAGAATCAACAGCTATTCGTTATATTCCGGGATAATTTTAGAGGGCATAAGACTTAGGGTTAAGATAAAAAAAATACAATCATCATAAACTTTAAAGAATTTTTATAAAATAAAATTTTTCTAACAGTAAAAACTATCTGTAGGTGTTTCAGCATACAAAATATGTAGAGACATTTTATGAGAACGTCTCTACAATTACAGTCTCTAAAAGTACAAGATATGCAATTACAAGACATGCACAGATAAATTCTTGAATCCCCAAATAAAACTTTGGAAACAGAAAAATGTTAACTCGATGAAGGTGTGTCGATGAACCTTAAAGCTTGACCCCGAACTTCAGTATTCGGGCAACCTTGTTCATAAGCGATTTGACCGCCCACAATAGTAATTACCGGCCATCCTGTCAGATTCCAACCTTCAAAAGGACTCCAACCAGATTTACTTAGTAATTCTTCCCGTAATACGGGTTTATATTTTTTCAAATCTACTAATACTAGATCGGCATCATATCCAGGAGCGATCACACCTTTATTAGGAATCCCATACGCCTTTGCTACAGCAGCTGACATCCAGTTAGCTACTTGAGAAACAGTGCATTTACCCTCAACGGCGGCGGTTAACATTAACGGAAGAGAAGTTTCAACTCCCGGCATACCTGAAGGCGTATTGGGGTACTCCTTAGCTTTTTCTTCCAGGAGATGGGGCGCATGATCTGTGGCAATAAAATCAATCACACCATCGCGCAAAGCTTGCCATAAAACTTCATTATCGTGGGTTGTCCGCAAAGGGGGATTCATCTGTGCTAGAGTGCCAATTTTTTCATAGGCACTAACATTTAAAAGCAAATGTTGTGGCGTGACTTCGGCAGTTACCCAATCGGGTTTTGATTCCCGCAGCAAATCGGCTTCATCCGCCGTTGACATGTGCAAAATATGTAAGCGCCGTTGGTACTTTTTAGATAATTTTAAAGCCAGTTTAGTTGCAAGTAGTGCTGTTTGATTGTCTTGAATTTGAGAATGAATGGCTGGATCGTGAATTCCGGCAAATTGCTCTCGTCTTTGCTTTATCCGAGCCTGATCCTCGGCATGAACAGCAATCAAGCGTTTGCCCTGAGAAAATATCCCATCTAATGTTGCTTCTTCATCAACTAATAGCTTGCCCCCCATGGAACCCATAAAAATTTTAATTCCGCATACTGGCTCTACGGCTAGCAAGTCTGCAACATTATCTAATGTTGCTCCAATGAAAAAACCATAGTTAACCAAACATTTTTGGGCTGCCCGTTCTAACTTATCATCCAGTTCTACTTGGGAAATTGTTGGAGGACGAGTATTAGGCATTTCCAAAAAAGAAGTTACTCCCCCCTTAACACAGGCACAACTTGCAGTAAATAAATCTTCCTTGTGCTCTAGTCCGGGTTCCCGAAAATGCACTTGGGGATCGATAACTCCTGGCAACAAAGTTAGCCCTTGGGCGTCAATTTCTCGGGCTGCAGTTACATTGTCAATTGATGGTGCAACATCTGATATCTGACCTTCGTCAATGAGTACATCCCCAATACTCAATTCTCCATTGGCTAAAATAATGTTTGCACGGCGGATCAGTAAACTATGTGAAGATGTCATAGAGTTAGCAGGGTAAAAACGATGAATAAATCATGACAGAGTAACGTGCTTTTGGGTTAAACTGAGATGCACGATTTACCATAAGTTATAAATATTTGCAGATTATGCCAAAATTTAACTTTTAACTGTTTATTTTTTCTCAAAACCTTCTAATCGCCATTTTTCGGCATCTCATCGTTAGAATGAATAAATATATTCTTTATGACCTTCCTGTTGGGCAGTTTACTTACTTCCTTGTTGTCTGTAATTAATTAATTAAAGATGCAAAATCAAGTGTCCGATCAAAATTCCAGTCAACAACCAGATAATTCCTGGATTACAGAACTAGTTAGAACAATTTTACTGAGCATTCTTCTAGCTTTAGGAATTCGTACTTTTGTTGCTGAGGCACGCTGGATACCGTCTGGTTCGATGGAACCAACTCTGCACGGTTCGCCAAACCAATGGGAAGCAGATAAGATCATTGTAGATAAAGTGAGCTATAAGTTTTCCGACCCTAAAAGAGGAGATATTGTAGTTTTTTCACCCACAGAAAACTTACAGAAAGAGCAATATCAGGATGCTTTTATTAAGCGGGTTATTGGCTTGCCAGGAGAAAAAATTGAACTAAAAAATGGCCAAGTTCATATAGATGGTAAACCATTAACTGAAAAGCAATATTTAGCTCAAGAACAAAAAACAGAAATTAGTGTTTGTCATTCTTCTCAAAATCCCCCATTTTTAGCTCGGAAAGAAACTATTCCAGAAAATTCATATTTAGTATTAGGAGATAATCGTAACAGTAGTTATGACAGTCGTTGTTGGGGTGTTGTACCAAAAGAAAATATCATTGGTAAAGCTATAATTAGGTTTTGGCCTTTGAATCAAAAGTTTGGCTCTATCGATCGAGAACATCCTTTGTACAAATAAAAAATATTCTGGTTCTGCGATACAAATGATTATGCGCTCGGAATTTTATTTACTGTGTTGATTTAAATGTCAATCAATAAAATTCTCCTCTAGTACCTGTTATGCCAAGTTATTATTTGAGCTTTACAGAGCATTTGCCAATCAAAATTCCAGGTGTTCAGCCCATGGGAAGAACATAAGGAATTAGCAAATAAGACTAATTATTGAACAACATAAACTTTAGCAAGCTTTTGGTATACGCGAACCAGACAACAATAGTTCCATAAAAAATACCTAAATTACCTTTACGGGTTCAGGATTTAAATTCTTCTCAAGTTAGCCTTGAGTGTTTTATGCTGTCTGCGTTAAATTAATAAAATTTTTGTATCTGTTTTTGCTACCAGTCTACCACTGGTAACATATAGCGGTTTTCATTTGAATCAAATACATTTTCTAATTCCCAAATGTAGAGACGTAAAATTTTACGTCTCTACGAGGTGTACCACACTCAACCGAAAACCGTTATATTGCTCGAGGCTCTGGCTCTGATCCATACTGGAGGAGAAGCCTAGGCTGTTGACTTTTATAATTCCTATAGTCAAGTTCCCAAGATACAAATTAAAAAAATATAAGTAGATTTAGTATTCCAGGGTGCGTTAGACGGAAGTCGTAACGCACCAAAATTTTTAAGGATATTGCGTTACCAGTGGGGCTAACCCACCCTACGTATTTCAAGTGCAAAGTGCAGGCTTACGCCAACAAAAATCTGTCGATAATTCCTATAGTCAAGTTTCCACGATACAAATTAAAAAAAATATAAGTAGATTTATTACTTCAGAAAAGCAAAATCCTATTTGAATTCATTTAATCTAAGAATAACAAAAATTCGCCAATTTCCTCTAAATTCAGATATAGTGTTAATTTTTGTACGCCATATCGCATTTTCTGAGTAAATAATATTTTGAGAAGCCTCTTATCATCGGCAAGAAAATTAGGATTACTAAGGGATATTATAACTACACTCCTATATCCTGATGAATCCCTATGCCCTGCCTAAATGTATAATTTGGTTCTCACGAATGCTGCAAAAATATAGCTAGAGCTCTTATACCTATAAAACCGGATAGCTAGTTAGCAAATAGAAGATTTTAGTATGTGTTTCTACTTGGAAATAACATCTTAGAGTTGTATTTTATTATTATTCTTGATTGGATATATACCTATAATATAAAATGCTGCCGTTTTTGAATTTGATAGTGAATGAAATTATCGATAAAGTTACTAAAAAATGAGTTTAAATAAAAATAGAAAATGTAAAGGAAATATACTTATAGTAGACGACACGCCCGATAATTTGAGGCTTTTGTCAGCAATGTTAACAGCTCAAGGCTATGAAGTTCGTAAAGCCTTAAGTGGAAAAATGGCGTTAACTGCTTGCCAAATGTTACTGCCAGATGTGGTTTTACTAGATATTAATATGCCTCAGATGAATGGTTATGAGGTGTGTCGCCAGCTAAAAAATGATGATAAAACTTGTGATGTACCAGTAATTTTTATTAGTGCTCTTGACGACGTACTAGATAAAGTTAAAGCCTTTGATGTTGGTGGAGTTGATTATATTACTAAACCTTTCAATGGCACAGAAGTATTACTGCGAATTGAAAATCAAATTAATCTTCGTTGGTTACAAATTAAACTGCAAGAAAAAAATATATTGTTGCAACAAGCGCTAGATGATTTAAAAGCCGCTCAAGTTCAACAAATTCAAAATGAAAAAATGGTAGCATTGGGACAGATGGTAGCTGGTATTGCCCATGAAGTAAATAATCCAATTAGTTTTATCTACGGTAATCTTGACTACGCTCGTCAATATGTACAAAATTTGGTGAACTTAATACAGGCTTACCAAACAGAATATCCCCGCCCCACAAGTAAAATTCAAAAAATCATTCAAGATATAGATTTAAATTTTGTCATCAATGACTTACAAAATCTTATGGGGGCTATGTACAGGGGTGTAGATCGGATTCGTTCTATGGTGCTAGCGCTACAAAATTTCTCCAGACATGATGAAGCTCAAATGAAACAGGTTGATATTCATCAGGGGATTGAAAGTACTTTGGTAATGTTGCAACATCGACTTAGAGAAACAGAAAATCGACCAGCAATCCATATTGTCAAAGAATATGGTAGTTTACCACTAGCGACCTGCTATGCCAGCGAACTCAATCAGGTTTTTATGCATTTGCTCAATAATGCCATTGATGCTTTAGATAAACAAAAACAAATAGCAAATAGAAGCACTTCCCAGGCTAAAATGCCGCCATCACAGCCGCAAATTCGGATATCTACTCAATCTTTGAATACCAACCGAATTAGAATTTCCATCGTCGATAATGGTGCGGGTATTGATGAAGAAGTGCGTTCGCGTTTGTTCGACCCCTTTTTCACCACCAAACCGGTTGGGGAGGGTAGTGGTTTAGGTTTGTCAATTAGCTATCAAATTGTGGTGCAAAAGCATAAAGGAATGCTTGACTGTACTCCTTTAACCGATCGCGGTGCCGAATTCGCAATTGAGATTCCAGTAAACCAGCCAAATTAATTTGTTATCTACTACTCTTTTCAGTCACCAATTAGCATAATAGAAATGTGACTGTTCTTCAAAACGCTCCTTTAAAATCCCTTGAGGAAGGTAACTGGTTTAAGCTCATATGCGGAGCCAGCTTCCAAGATCTGCCTGCAGTTAGAAGTTTAACAATTGCCTACACATTGGCTGGTGCTGACTGTATAGATGTTGCTGCCGATCCCGCTGTGATCGCAGCTGCTCAAGAAGGATTACATGTTGCCTCCCTATTTGTCAAGCATGCTAGGGAGAAAGGTTTTTTGGCATCAGAAAGTTTACCATTACTTATGGTTAGCATAAATGATGGCGATGATCCTCACTTCCGGAAAGCAACATTTAATTATACCCAATGTCCTCCCAATTGTTCAAGACCATGTGAAAGAGTTTGTCCAACACAAGCAATTGTTTTCGAACGGCATCAAGATAAATACTCTGGTGTTTTAGCCGAAAAATGCTATGGCTGCGGTCGTTGCATTCCTATTTGTCCGTATGATAAAATTTATACATCATCCTATGTGTCGACGCCGGGAGCGGTTGCGCCATTGGTACTTTCAATGGGGGTGGATGCTGTAGAGATTCATACTCGTGTAGGACGGGAACAGGAATTTAAGCGATTGTGGCAAGCTATTGCGCCATGGCTGAATCGCTTGAAATTAGTTGCGGTCAGTTGTCCAGACGACAAAGGATTCATTGAATACCTCAAATCGATATATGATTTGATGTCTCCTTTGCCGGGTGCATTGATTTGGCAAACTGATGGTCGTCCGATGAGCGGAGACATAGGAAGTGGCACCACTTTAGCAACGGTGAAATTAGGGCAAAAAGTTTTGACAGCTAAGTTACCCGGATACGTGCAATTGGCAGGTGGCACAAACAGCTATACAGTTGCCAAAATGAAGGCAATGGGAATGCTGCGTACGTCTATGTGGGATGGGAGGAAAGGTTTTACAAGTAACAATTCCTCAAATTTCTTTGAATTATCTGAGAATTTTCCGAAATCCCCATATATTGCTGGTGTAGCTTATGGTAGCTACGCCCGGGTCTTACTGTCGCCAATTCTTCAAAAATTAGAAGATAAGGAGGTGAATAACCATAGCGATCGAGCTATTGTCCGTCTTGAAGAAGAGCCAGACTTGCTTTGGCAAGCTGTAGAGCTTGCCCATTCTCTCGTTTCCCAGCTCAAGTTACAGCAGGAGCGCTAGTTCATAGTTCCCTATCTCTAAAAACGTCACCATATTAAAGCATGACGATTACAGACGATCTCCAAAAACTATTAGAAATTTTGCCCCAAGATCTGAGGCAAAATTTAGAGAACCATCCGCAAAGAGATAGCTTAGTAGAAGTAGTCTTGGATTTGGGTCGATGCCCAGAAGCTCGATTTCCTTCCGGAGCCGAGTATTTGAGCGACGTACCAGTCACCCAGGAACAGATAGATGATTGCATTGTGCGAGTGGGAAGCTTTGGCGCAGACAACAGAGCCGGAATAGAGCAAACCCTGCATCGCATCAGTGCTATTCGCAATCGCAGTGGGAAGGTTATCGGCTTGACCTGTCGTGTTGGTCGAGCGATTTTCGGTACCATTAGTATGATCCGCGATTTAGTCGAAACTGGAAAATCTATTCTGATGTTGGGTCGTCCTGGGGTAGGTAAAACTACTGCCCTACGGGAAATCGCTCGTACTCTCGCAGATGAATTGGATAAGCGAGTGGTAATTATTGACTCTTCCAACGAAATTGCCGGGGATGGCGATGTGCCCCACCCAGCAATTGGAAAGGCAAGAAGGATGCAAGTGTCCCATCCAGACCGACAACATCAGGTGATGATCGAGGCGGTGGAAAACCACATGCCAGAAGTGATTGTCATTGATGAAATCGGTACTGAGTTGGAAGCCTTAGCAGCCCGTACCATCGCTGAGAGAGGAGTACAGTTAGTTGGTACCGCCCACGGTAACCAAATTGAAAACCTGATCAAAAATCCCACACTATCCGATTTGGTTGGTGGTATCCAGGCTGTAACCCTGGGGGATGATGAAGCCAGAAGAAGGGGTTCTCAAAAAACTGTACTGGAAAGAAAAGCTCCTCCAACCTTTGAAATTGCCGTTGAAATGCAAGAGCGGAAGCGTTGGGTTGTTCATGAAGATCTCGCAGATACTGTTGACGGTTTGTTGCGAGGACATCAACCTACTCCCCAAGTTAGAACCGTTGATGAGGAAGGTAATATCAACATTACCCGTCAGTTAACTGCCATCGACGGTCACAAGAAGGGTAGCCGCAGAGAAGAATCTTTAGCTGCTGTAGGTTCTGGCAGGAAATCCACTGGTTGGCGTGCTAGCGGACAAATGATTCCGCTACCATTATCTTCTGAACCAGAAAACGGTAATGGTTCTGGGCGAAGTGAGTTTGAACGCTTATTACGTAAAGAATCTTTAAGTAATGGCAATAACTTCGGTCGCAATGGCAGATCGGAATCGGGACCAAACGGTGAAGATCTACCACTCCATATCTATCCCTATGGTGTTAGTCGCCATCAATTGGATCAAGTCATTGGGGTTTTGAATTTGCCAGTGGTATTGACAAAGGAACTGGATAGTGCTGATGCTATTTTGGCTTTGCGATCGCACGTGAAAAATCATGCGAAGTTGAGGCAAATGGCGAAAGCGCGCCATCTACCGATCCAGATGCTCAAAGCTGGTACTATTCCTCAAATTACCCGTGCTTTGCGTCGGTTACTAAATATCGACGAACCGGAAGTTACTGACGATCGCGAGTTGCAACTTTTTCTCCATAGCGCCAGCGATGATGAGATGGATGCTTTAGAAGAAGCTAGACTTGCGGTGGAACAAATTGTGATTCCTAAGGGACAGCCAGTAGAATTACTGCCTCGTTCGCCACAAGTGCGTAAAATGCAGCACGAATTAGTAGAACACTATCGGCTGCGATCGGACAGTTTTGGGGATGAACCAAATCGCCGATTAAGGATTTACCCTGCTTAATTGAATTACACATTTAATTTAATTTACACAAAGCCCCTTTTCTTTACTGGAGAAGGGGTTTTTGAAATTTTAAATTTCAAATTCATTAGCGCAGCGTGTCCGCAGGACATAAGTTAAAAGTCAAAAGTCAAAATTGTAGAGACGCGACATGTCGCGTCTGTTGAGGAGTCAGAAGTCAGGAATGAAAACCTAGAAGTGGAAATAGCTTGTTATATCATGTCCGCTAAATTAGTCACGATATGTCATTGCGTATGACTAACGTCACGCTTCCGCTAACAGCTTTGCTGCGGGCTAGTGAAACGTTAGCGTAGCGTCTCCCTTTGGGAGAAAGCATATGTCCCTTCGGACACGCTCCGCTAACACAGGATATTAGACCTGAATTTTTAATAATTTTTTGCTTTTGCAATTCGCCAATGAAAGATTAATTTATTATCGTTATGATGCGAACGTGAAAGCTTTAAATTTAAGTTAAGGCTTACCAATATTATTTTTCATTTGTGGTGACAGATTTTTGAGACCAATCTGAACCCAAACAATTTAATTAAGCCCAAGATTATTTGGATCTATATTGTGATTGTGCTACATTAAAGTTAAGCTGTATTGCAGTGAAAAAAATAGTTATGATTCTAAGGATTCATGACTCATAACTTTTCTTGTGTCCCTTGTGCTCACATTTCTAGTGCAGATTTCTTGAGTGTGTAGCATTACAAGAAAAACCCCCGTTCCCGTCAAGTAACGAGGGCTCTTTGTCTATGAACTGAAGTTAGTGTATCACATTAAAATTGTTTTGTGATATACTTATTTTACATTTTTGTAAAAATGCAATTTCGATAGTGTTAAAAACCGCCTAGTTTTCATTGTTCCATAGTGAACAGGCTGGGTGGTTTTTTGCAATTTAATGTTTGAAAACTAATCAAAATATTTACTAATTCGTCACCTTTAATTGTTCTTTTCAAGAGTCAACAATCACAATTAATACCACAGCTGTTTGCTGAAATTTTAGTTCAATCTGCTGTCTTTGAAGAGATAACTGCAGCAGGAAATATAGATATATGTTTTCTGAATAATTGGCAATTCTTCCATTTATGCTGTGATTCTTTTGCCGTAGAATATATATAGCACAAGTATAAATATAAATAAATTAAGAGACCTTAGAAGTGAATTTGTGAAAAAACCCATTTTTTGAAAAAAAATTTGGTCGCTCCGCTATAATAATAGAAGGGCAAAGGCAAGAAAGAACAGCAAAGGTCAAAAAACTAAAAAGCAAAGGGCTAGGTAAGAGCCCTCGGGGAAACAACGCAAACAACCCGAAAACCCACACTGTCATCGATGTCGTCGGGCACGCCGTAGCTGCGGCGAGCGCAACGACAGTCCTGAGGATCACAGTACCAGGAACCACCGCGCAGCACACGGTAATTATTTACATTTAAATTTGATATTAAAGGGCTTCCATCTATTGGAGCAACTTCATAATTTTCACTGTATTCATCAATACACCACTCCCAAATATTTCCATGCACATCGCATAAGTAAAATGAATTATCTGGAAATTTACCTACCGGAGTAGCACTTGAACTATATTCTCCTTTCTGTTCATCGGCAAAGGTATAAGAGGCATCGTAATTGGCTAGCTTATGGGTAATAGTTTCGCCAACATGAAAGGGCGTTTTTGTTCCGGAACGACAAGCATATTCCCATTCTGCTTCACAGGGAAGACGATATTCTCTTCCAGTGTGATTTGATAATCGCTTACAGAATTCAACTGCGTCGAGCCATGAAACATGCTCTACTGGTAGCATATCACCTTTGAAGCTAGATGGTTCGAGTTTTAACTCTTTTTCTACTTGAGGTAAATTAGCTACGGCTTCCCATTGTGCTTGTGTTACTAGATATTTACCCATGAAGAACGCTGGAACTGTAACTTCATGTTGAGGTTCTTCATTGACATATCCTTCCCCTTCTAGTGAACCCATCATGAATTTACCACCAGGGATGTAAACCATATCCAAAAAGGTTTTGTTGGGAAGGTTTTCGGTAAAGTATTGGGCGGTTTTGGGTTCTCGCTTGATGATTTCACCGCGTCGATTCACTGTTGGGGTTTGGAATTTGACAGTTTTTAGTTGAATTGGATTGCTAGAAGTATTACCGGGAATATTACTTTTTGGAAAAATCAGGGTTGGTGTGGTTTTGTTATCGCTAGCAATAGGAGGGGATACCTTTTTTTGATAACTCTGATAAAACGCTTTTAATTTTGGATTCCCTCCGTTTTGTTCGTAAGCACCTGTAATTAGGTCTTCCAATCTTCCGTAAGTTTCTGACCATTGAATTAGTTTAAAAACAACATTCTTAAGTCTGTTTTCGTTAACAATTACACGTAGGTTTTCACCTAATTCAAACTTGACCATGATTTCCAAATCTGTATATTCTGGAAAAGCATCAAGTAAAGCTTCATAAAATTTTTTATGCTCGGAATTAGATAGAGGCATTACGTATTTCTTTTAATGATTAAATAAGTCACTACTGACAGGGCGACAATAACCCAATAATAATTGCTATGTGTGAATAAATTTGAGCAAAGGATATCATTGTAAAATATGATTTGTAATTCTCATTTATAATCAGAAAGATAATTCCACCAACACTATAATAATAAAATCATCTACAATATTTGATGATTCAGTTTCGGTCTATTAAGAATTTACAAAAATAATTCACTTTACAATTTTCTGCTTATGGGGGTTGTGTTCAAACTATGAGATTCCTCGCGAGATCCCCCCTAACCCCCCTTGAAAAGGGGGGAACTAATCAAAGTCCCCCTTTCCAAGGGGGATTTAGGGGGATCTAGAATTTAGTTGTTAAATAACAAATTAAATAAATAAGTTCATTTCATAATCTGTACCGATCTCTAAATAAATGCATCCCCACATTTGGTACCCCTTTACCCAAGCAAAAACCTCTCCTCCTCCCTTAAAAGTAAAATCAGCCCGAGGAGTTTGGTTAGAGTTAAAAGATGGACGGAAAATCCTTGACTGCATTTCTAGCTGGTGGGTAAATATCCATGGACACACCCACCCCAAGATTGCAGAAGCGATTTTTCGCCAAGCTACAGAATTAGAACATGTGATTTTTGCCGGTTTTTCCCACGAACCAGCAGAAAGGTTAGCCGAACAACTAACCGAAAGACTTCCAAATGGTTTGAATCGAGTTTTCTTCTCTGATAATGGTTCGACTGCTGTGGAAGTCGCTTTGAAAATGGCTTATCAGCATTGGGTGAATCAAAATCAGCAACGCCAAAAATTTATCGCTTTTGAAGGAGCATATCACGGAGATACCTTTGGCGCGATGTCTGTGGGTAGTCGTTCCATATTTACTCAAGTTTTCTCCGATATGCTGTTTGAGGTGGATTTCTTACCTTACCCAGCAACTTACATCGACGATCCAGAGATAGTAAAGCGCGAACAGGAGGTTTTAAACCAACTTCAGGAAAAATTAGAAGGAAACCCAAAAGCATATGCAGGGATAATTATTGAACCCCTGGTGCAAGGTGCAGGTGGAATGCAAATGTGTAGGGTGGAGTTTTTACAGAAATTGCATCAATTAGCTCAGCAATTTGATACTTTGCTGATCTTTGATGAAGTGATGACCGGGTTTGGTCGAACAGGGGATTGGTTTGCTTGTCTGAAAGCTCAAGTAACACCTGATATTATTTGTCTTTCCAAGGGAATCACTGGTGGATTTTTACCTTTAGCTGTCAGCATATGTTCTGAAGATATCTATGCAAGTTTTTACAGTGACGATCCAATTAAAACCTTGTACCACGGTCATAGTTATACCGCAAACCCTATAGGATGCGCAGCTGCTTTAGCATCTTTGGAATTGATGGTGGAAAATGAACCTGCTTTTAAAGGTATGGAGGAAAAGCATTTACAACATCTGACGAAATTGAGGGAAGATCCTAAACTTGAACCCAAAATTGAAAAACTGCGGGTTACTGGTACGATCGCCGCAATGGATATTGTCAATTCACAGGAATCGGGATATTTAAATAAAATTAGTTTGGTAATTAGAGAAAAAGCGATTGAAAAAGGTTTTTTGTTGCGTCCTTTGGGTAATGTACTTTATTTGATGCCCCCTTATTGTATTACTGATGAGGAATTATCTATGGCTTATCAGGGGATTGGGGATATTTTGGGTAGTTTGTAATGTGAAATAACTCTCCTAATTTTCGTAGAGACGCGCCATGGCGCGTCTCTACAATCTATGATCATTAAGGAAAATACATCCTAGGTTGAAGAAAGAATTTTCAGATAAGCTTGGACTGTATTATGCAATCCCATTTCCAACGCTTCAGCAATTAATGCATGACCGATGGATACTTCCAGGATGTTGGGGATAGAACAGAATTTTCCTAGATTTTCTAAATTCAGGTCGTGTCCAGCATTAACACCCAAACCTGCTTCTAAAGCGACTTTTGCTGCTTCAAAATATTTAGGAAAAACTGTTTCTACATCACCATTGCGAAATGCAGTCGCGTAGGGTTCCGTATATAATTCAATTCGGTCAGCACCAACATCTTTCGCTAACGGTATTTGAGTGACATCTGCATCCATAAACAGACTTACTCGAATCCCAAAAGATTTTAACTTTTGTACAATTGGTTTGAGGCGATCGCTATCTTTAGTTAAATTCCAACCACTATCGGATGTGAAAGCATCGGGAGCATCCGGTACTAAGGTACATTGTGTGGGTTTAACTTCACAAACCATATCCATAAAGTTGGATTCAAACGGATTACCTTCGATATTAAATTCGATATTCTTGAATTCAGGTAGAGCAAGCATTTCTGCTAGTTCATATACATCTACAGGTTTGATGTGTCGCTGGTCTGGACGGGGATGAACTGTAACCCCGTACGCACCTGCATTAATAACTATTTTGGCTGCATTTATAACGCTGGGTATACCAATATTCCGAGAATTTCTAAGTAAAGCTACCCTGTTGATATTAACACTAAGCTTGGTCATAATAAATATATTTACAAAAATGAAGACAGTACAAATTCAACTATACAAATAAATTTCATCACAAATAAACTGTGAGAAAAACAAGAGAAGTTGTAGAATTTGGCGATTTTCAAACTCCTTTTATTTTGGCTAAAGAAGTCGCTATAGTTGCAGCAAATTCACTGGATAATATTAGAACGATTATAGAACCAACTTGTGGCTTGGGTTCATTTATTAAAGCTTTTACAGAAATTGAAACAGAATTTTCAAACAAGAATCCAATAGAAACATCAATTAAAAATATAATTGGGTGGGAAATAAATCCCAAATATGTCGAGATTGCTAAAAATAATTTATCTGTCAATAGCAAAGATTTTTTGATATCAGTACAGGAACAAGACTTTTTTCAAGTTAATTGGTCTAAAATTAATCATCGACTTCAACACCCAGTATTATTTATTGGGAATCCTCCGTGGGTGACAAATTCCGAATTGGGTAAACTACTCAGTAAAAATCTTCCAGAAAAAAGTAATTTTCAAAAGCTTTCTGGTTTTGCTGCAATTACGGGAAAGAGTAATTTTGATATTTCAGAATGGATACTGACGAAAATATGCGAACAGATTTCCCATACTAACTCAGCTATGGCATTTTTAGTCAAAACATCGGTCGCCAGAAAAGTTTATCAAAATATTTGCCAAAATAATTTATTAATTTCATCTATGTTTATTCGTAAAATCAATGCAAAAAAACACTTTGGTGTAAATGTAGATGCTTGTTTGTTTTTTGCGAAAGGGACAACAAGTGTTATTAATGAATATATTTGTCCTGTATATCATACTTTAAAAGCTTCAAACCCATATACAACTATTGGAATATCCAAAGGAAAATTAATTTCAGATATCAAAGTATATAAAAAATTGTCAGATATTGATTCGGGATGCGAATTTAAATGGCGTTCTGGAGTGAAGCATGATGCATCAAAAATTATGGAATTTCAAGTTACAAGCCAGGGTTTGCTGAATGGATTGGGAGAAATAGTAGAACTACCTGATGATTATTTGTACCCAATGTACAAGAGTTCTGATATTGCTCAACAAGAATTACAACCCCCTACTAGGAAGATGTTAATTACCCAAGCAAATATCGGAGATGACACACAAAAAATTATTAAGTGGTCTGAGAAAACCTGGGATTATTTAAGCGCTAATTCTAAATATCTCGATGCAAGAAAAAGTTCTATTTACAAACAGGCTCCCCGCTTTTCAATTTTTGGAGTTGGTGATTACACTTTTAAACCTTGGAAAATTGCCATATCCAGTCTTTATAAAAATATAAAATTTACTAAAATTGGACTTTTTCAAAATAAGCCTATAGTTTTAGATGATACTTGTTATATGTTGGGTTTTGACTTGGAAAAAGAAGCAGATTTAATTTTCCAAATACTCACATCAGATATTGCCAATAATTTTATTAATTCCCTAGTATTTAAAGATAATAAAAGAACTATTACAGTTGGTCTCCTAAATCGGATAAACTTAAGGTCTATTGCCCTGAGGCTTGGGTTAGATACTGATTTCGACCGTTGCTTCTTTTGTTGATTAAGTGAGTCGGCACAAATAAACCCAACTACATAACAAAATGTAAACTAGCCTGAAATCCCTGTGTTAGCGGAGCGTGTCCGAAGGGACATATTTTGACTTTTGACTTTTGACTTGCGCGTAGCGTAGCGCAGCGCTATATTTTATCGCTTCAGTTTTCCAATTAAAGTGTTCCAAACATTCTATCTCCAGCATCTCCCAAACCGGGGATAATATAACCATTTTCATCTAATTTTTCATCAACAGCAGCAGTAAAAATTGGAACATCTGGATGTATATCACAAAAATGTTTCAGACCCTCTGGAGCAGCAAGTAAACAAATAAATTTGATAGATAAAGGATTTGTGGATTTCAAACGCTCAACTGCTGCGACTGCGGAATTACCTGTCGCTAACATCGGATCTACTACCACTACATTACGCTTATCAATATCCTGTGGAACTTTAAAATAATATTCAATTGGAATAAAAGTGTTAGGGTCGCGATATAGTCCGATGTGTCCAACCCTCGCAGACGGTATTAACTCTAACATACCATCCAATATTCCCTGTCCAGCCCTTTGGATCGAAACAATAACTAGTTTCTTTTCTGGTGCTAGTGTGGGAGCATGCATTGAAGCCATGGGGGTTTTAATCAATTCGCTTCTCAAAGGTAAATCGCGAGTGACCTCATATGCTAACAGCAGACTTATTTCTTTAAGGAGAGAACGAAATTTAGCTGTACTAGTTTCAACTTTACGCATTATTGTCAGCTTATGCTGAATCAAAGGATGCTTGATTAAGGTTACTTGCTGTTCCATATCTAAGTAAATATTAAGGAGCGCTCAGGAATTCAGCCGCGCTCATAAAATCTAAGTATATAAGCTATGTACAGCTAATTAGTCAATTCTCTCAATAAACAACGTTGCGCAAGGGAGTAAGAAGTAAGAAGTAAGAAGTCAGAAGTCAGAAGTCAGGACAGACCGCGTCCTAACGGACGAGCAGGAGTCAGGACAGACCGCGTCCTAACGGACGAGCAGGAGTCAGAGACGTTAACATAACTGATTACTTATTACTCATTACTTATTACTCATTACTCATTACTCATTACTCATTACTCATTACTCATTACTCAAAACACCGTACCATCACTTTCTATCTGTATCGGAGGTATTCCATCCGTTCTTAATTCTGCCGCTATTTTCCGACCAGCAAGCCAAGTTCCACCTTGAAGAATTTTAACTAATGGTAACTCTTTAGGAGTCATGTCTAATTTTTCGCGGATTTTCTCAGCAATACGATCCAACATAATAACCGTCAGAGCGCGCCATTCAACTATAACTTCCGATGAGACAGGATGGGGAGAACGTAAAACATTAGGACGTTTAACTTCTATCAGTCCTAAATCTATACATAAACCACCATTACGATATTCTGGTAGTCCTGTTAAATCACCTAAACCAGTAATTTCCCAACCTAACTCCTGTAGAGGTTCCAACAAAGAATAGGTTAACCATTGGGAAAGCTTATGAAATGGTACAAAACCATCATCCTTAATACCGGGGTGAGACCAAACATCACCCAAGTTAACCCCATCAAATTGTAATCGTCCCGGCCAAATGTCGCTAAAACCTTCTAATAAAGCTTCTAAAATACTTGCTGCAGCTAACTTATTATTTTTAACTTTAGAACTCAAATAATGTACCAAATTTCCCGGACGAGGATTTGTTGTTCCAAACATCTCTGGTTTGGAAAGTAAAACTCTACCTAACTTTTGTAATAGTTTTAAACGTCCGCTAAATCCTACCAAATAATTTTCTGAACTTACCTGAAAACCAGTTGCTAATTCTGATTCTCCCAACGCTTGTAATTTTCTTGCATCCGCACAATATATCTGATGGCGGTCGCTAGAAAAACTCCCTTGGGAGAACATATGCAGACTCGCGATCGCTAACCCCTCAGAACGTTTAAAACTCGATTCGGTACTTTCTTCGTAATAAACCCAACTACTACCAGCCCCAGCATCCAATAAAATACTGAGAATAGCTAAATCTAGTTTAGCTACTGCTTTTTCCGTAGGTTCTAAATGGGCTAACGCTCGGTCGAAATCCTTTAAACGTTCTATTCCTCCAGCTTCAAAATGTCGCCAACGGCTATGAAAAGGAATATGTAAATCTGGATACTCAGCATACATCACATCAATGACGTAATCTGCTACTTGTCCTAACCGATCCAAATTGCAAGTAAAGTAGGATGAATTACCTTCGAGTACCATTGCAAACAATTCTTCACAACGTTCCCGAATCGCAATTGGCGATCGCAAGTAACTAACCAAATTCCTTTGAGTTATTGGTGTACTGATAATTTCTTGATTCATCTTAGTTACCCCTGTTTTTATACACCAAAACCTAATACAACACTATTAAAATCTTTAGCAGTTGCCAAAAATAAGTAATCTACTCAAAATACAGATGTTTTGTGTAATAATACACCTTTAATCTAAAATATCCTACTTAACTCCAGAAATATATTCTTTGTTAGATATTTAGTTGAGGCAAAGTAAAAACAAGTAAGTAATTATACTGAAATTTAATAGGGTTTCTTCTTGATAATATTTCTTCTTGATAATATTTTATTGGCGATAAGCGCAAGCATCGCATAAATCATCAAGTGAAAATAAAGCTGTATCTAGATGTGCTGAAACGATAGTAAAACGCAAAATCTATGTTACCTTGGTCTATTTCTATATATACGAAATAGACCGTAATAATTCGAAATAAGTTTTTACGAATTAATATATGAATTTACAAACAATATTTGCCAGCCAGTAAAAAGTTTTCAATCGCTCAAAGAACGTCCCTTTACCCGAGCCAAACCATTTTCATCCAGAACATCTGTGGTTGCATAGTAACCAGCAGCTTTCTTCGCTTCAATTTCTACCTTCGCATCCGGGGGAACTAACTCATCTGGAATCGCTATCCGCTCTACAATCTCGATACCTGCTTGAGTAATGGCTTCATATTTCATATTACTCATGGATACCATGCGGTCAATTCGCGTCACTCCCAACCAATGTAAGACATCCGGCATTAATTCTTGGAACCGCATATCTTGCACGCCAGCAACACACTCGGTTCTAGTAAAATAAGCATCGGCGCGATCACCACCTTCTTGACGCTTGCGAGCGTTATAAACCAAGAACTTTGTTACTTCTCCCAAAGCACGTCCTTCTTTACGAAAATAAACAATTATTCCCGCACCACCTTCCTGTGCCGTTTTTACGCAGACTTCAATCCCATGCACTAGATAAGGACGGCAAGTACAAATGTCAGAACCAAAGACATCGGAGCCATTACACTCATCATGAACTCTTACTGCTAAGGGTTTATTGGGATCGGTTATTGCTGAAACATCACCCACAATATATACCGTGATACCTGCGATTGGGGGCAAAAATACCTTGAGGTCATGTCGAGTTACAAGCTCGGGAAACATCCCACCAGTTTCCTCGAATAAAGCGCGGCGTAAATCTTCTTCACTAATATTAAATCTTTTGGCGATTCCAGGTAAATACCAAACTGGCTCAATCGCAGCTTTAGTAACAACTAAATCTCCACCGGATTTTACGATCGTGCCATCAATACGCAAGCGACCCTTTGCAATCGCATCTTGCAATTCTGGCATGTTGATATGTGCTTGAGTAATCGCGATGGTAGGGCGGATATCATATCCTTGTTCGTAGTAAGATTCAAAGACTTCTCCAACTACAGCTCCGAAGGGGTCTAAGGATGCTATCTTATCAGGATCGGCCCAACTGGGATGGGGGCCTATTTTTGCTACCGGCGATGTGTTGGTTAAATCGGCGCGATGATCTGATTGAAGCACACCGCTTGCTACAGCTAAGGCTCGGTAAACTGAGTAATTACCAGAATGAGATCCAATTACATTACGATGTGCTTGCTTGGTCAAAGTGGCAATAACTGGTCCCCTCTTCATTGGGTCAGAAACTCCCCAATTGATAGATATTGGCTTGGGACCAAAGCGACTGGGATGTGAAGTTAAAACAATATGCCTAGAAACGGGACTTTGCTTTGGCATGATAATTTATTATTATTCTTTTAGGAAGTATTAATTTTTTCAGCTTTGTCAAGTATCCTCGGTTTATTTTTGTTCATCAAGTTTTCCTGAAGAAATAACCTATAACTTATGTCTAGGAATAATGACATTAGTGAAAATAGCATTCTTGACTACAGAAATAGCATATTATGTCCTTAAAGCGCAATTTAAAGCGAAAAATTAAAAGTCAGTGAACATCTTACCCAACGATGAGTTTTGTGCGAAATTTAATTCAAATAAGCAATCGTTAAACTCAAATTTATGGACTCTTTACTTATTGATTCCTTACTTAAAGATTTAAAGAATTCTGACGAGAAAGTCAGGGAACGAGCAACTAAAAAACTGTGGCGGATTTGGTTTCAACAAAAAGGAACCTATGGCTTAGAAATGATTGAGCGTTCTCAGCAGTTACTTGACTCCGGCAAAATTAGTGAAGCCAAAGCTCTACTTGCTAAGCTAATACGTCAACAACCAGACTTTGCTGAGGCTTGGAACCGACGAGCTTTTCTTTACTACAGTCTGGGTGATTATCAAAACTCTTTGGCTGATTGTCAAATGGTTCTTCGCCTGATACCAGTGCATTTTGGCGCACTTCATGGCATGGGTTTATGCTACGCTGCCATGGGTCAGTATACTGAGGCTATTAAGGCTTTTCATCGCGCTCTAGAGATTCAGCCATACTCCCTGGCTAATCAAAAATTAATTTTAGAATGTAACTTGCGACTGAGTAATTAAAATCAGAAAAATTAGATTTATTTACTTTACTAGCCACTTAAGTTTGTTTAATTTCATTCTACTTCGTTTTCATTTACTGAGTATTAAAAAGCGATCTATTTTCACTTTAAATACTCCGTAATATTTTTGGTGTGAGAGAGTATAATATATATCAAGTCGGTGCGAAATTTAATTGTTTTTTTGTTGCTAACAAAGTTACACAAGTATTTAGTCACCCAAGTATTTAGTTGCTTTAAAATAAAGGTATTTACGACTGAATCTTATGAACGAATCAGCGATTAAATCATCTAATTTAAATGCATTAATTAATAGCATTGAAGGTATAGAAGTTATTACAGATTTAGAGCTAGTACGTAAATTATCGCAAGATTATCATACATTTAGCCCGATTCTGGTTGCTCAGTTAGCTGATAAGGTTGCAGATATTGTTGTTCGTCCAGCAAATGAAGGAGAAGTAATAAAAGTTGCAGCGGCTTGCTTTAAATACAGAATACCTGTAACCGTTAGAGGTGCAGGTACGGGCAACTATGGTCAATGCGTACCTTTGTATGGTGGAGTTGTTTTAGATACTAGTAAAATGCAGGAAATTATCTGGGTCAAACCTGGTGTTGCAAGGGTGCAAGCAGGCGTGAAATTAGCAGCTTTAGATAAACAAGCCCAGAAGCTGGGTTGGGAGATGCGAATGGCACCTTCAACCTATCGTACGGCTAGCATTGGAGGATTTGTGGCTGGTGGTAGCGGTGGGATTGGCTCGATCCGATATGGGTTGTTGGGAGATAGGGGTAATCTTCTGGCTTTAAAGGTCGTAACTATGGAAGAAGAGCCCCGCATTCTCGAACTACGTGGAGATGAGGTTCAAAAGGTTACCCATGCTTGGGGAATTAATGGAATCATTACGGAGGTGGAGCTTCCCTTAGGAGCAGCTTACCCTTGGGCGGAAGTAATCGTTACTTTTCCAGACTTTATGTCAGCAGTCAGGTTTGGTAAAGATTTAGCTTCTGCCGATGGTTTAATTAAAAAGGAAGTGGGTATCTTTGCATCTCCAATTCCTCAATATTTTACAGCCCTACGGAAATATATCCCTGAGGGTAAACATGCTGCTTTACTAATGATTGCCGAACCGAGTTTAGAATTATTATCCGGTTTAGTAAAGCAATATCAAGGAGATATTACTTTTAAAAAATCAGCACAGGAAGCAACCAAAGGTTTACACTTAGCTGAATATACATGGAATCACACCACACTACACGCCCGAACAGCGGATTCTTCTATTACCTATTTGCAAAGTATCTTTCCTAATGATAACTTACAAACCATCGAACACATGTATGGTCATTTCGGGGATGAAGTGATGATACATCTAGAATTTATTCGTGCTAACGGCGTATTAGCTTCTCCTGGCTTGCAACTGGTGCGTTACACTACTGAAGAACGCCTCAAGGAAATCATTCGCTACCATGAAGAGCGTGGAGTCTTTATTGCTAATCCCCACTCATATTTGATAGAAGAAGGTTGGAAAAGAGCGATCGACCCCGAACATTTAAAATTTAAACAAATGGTTGATCCCCATGGCTTAATGAATCCTGGTAAAAGTAAGACTTTGAATCAGGCTGATTAACGCTTGATTAACACCTACAATTAATATCCGCTTAGCATTCCTCGACGCTTTGTTTAATATTCTGCAACTCGAAACAGTAATAAACCCACAGCGAAATATGTCGAGCCATTAAGCAAAACAATCGCTCAGCAATTAGCCACATCTAGAAAGCTACAAGACAAGTATAAAGAGTATATCATTCCTGAACCTTGTCTCCTGAATCTTAAATTCGGCAATAAATAATGCTTCTTCAGATAGTCTTTAGTCATTAGTCCTGTCTCGATCTAAGTGACCAACGACTAACGACAAAGAACAATCTTTAGAAACAAATATGTTGGATTGTCTCGGCAACAAACAATCTATTTTTAAGGGATATTTATAACCTCAATCCTGTGTATATCAATGCTTACATGCTTTATTTAGAACATAGTTTATAACAAGAAAAAAGTTTGACGCTCTACTCGTAAATTAAAGTTTCAGCAAGAAGACTTGCAAAGACACAAATACGAGCCAAGAAATCAATTTTTCAAAGCACTCCATTTTAAATACTGAATTTCAGCCCAGGTTTCACTTTGTTGGAAGACTTGAGCAATCTTTGACCATGTTGTACGTGAGACCGCAGAAAGATTATATTTTTGGGGGTCAGACTCAGAACAAAACATTTTATATGCCCAAATAGGTTCGTTTCCGATAGTTCTGGCTATAGCTATCCAGTCAGCTAAAGAGAGTGAACTTAGATCCCATCTAGCTGAAACATCAGAGATATTTAGGAGACCACTTGGTTTGATCGTTTGAGCCAATAACATATTAGACCTACATTTAATTGCAAGAGGAATAGCTCCATCTTTACTGCCATTAACCGCAGCTGAAGTGAAGTGGTAGAATACACCATGTTTTTTACACTAATTTTTAGAAATGTCAAGGGATTCTCGGAACTATTATCTCCACTACATCCCATGAGGCAAGATACATCACCAGCAAAAATTCAACTTATAAGCGCTTATTGGAGAATATTCGGTCAATTTAGGTTTTTTGAAAAACTGTCACTGAAAGTAATTATTTCTGCTTATCCTTAAACTTTTATTGTCTTATTTTGTTAAATAGAATACATGTTTTGCAGAAAAGAATATCCCATTCGTACAACTACAGGTGAAAGTGAAACAGAAATTTTGACCCACCAAATGACTGACAACTACAGAAAGAAAATAGGCTCAAAGTATACAACCAGAAAATAAAGCAATAATATTTTTTGCAATATTATTAGACAAAAAATTCTATACAGAGTCGTTAGGCTTAGATTTAGGAGTGTTTCGGAGCTTATGCGATTAAAAAGATTAGCATTCCTGAATGCAGAATTGGGGCTATAAACATAGATAAATTAGCAATAAATAGAGAAAAATGTAGAATACGAATATCTTTTCTCAATTGTCACCAATCGGTATTTCAAATTTAATTAAAAAATTAAACTGAATATCGAATTTACACATAGTCTTTTTATTTACTTTTATTTTAATAATTTCATAGTAAAAACAAGGAGAAGTAAAATTAGGAAATATCTAAATACAATTTTCCTTTTTAAAAATCAAAAAATAAAAACTACAACCCAATAGTAAACCGATCGCAACAAAGGTATACAATAGAATAAGAAATATGAAGAAAAGTAAAATAAATCAATGCCGCATCAAAGTGTTGGCAAGCAAAAAAAACGTGTAATAGTTATTGGCGCTGGGATTGGCGGACTAACAGCTGGCGCTTTACTGGCTCGTAGAGGTTATGAAATCCTGATTTTAGATCAAGCAATTGTACCTGGTGGCTGTGCTTCAACTTTTAAGCGCAAAGGTTTTACTTTTGACGTTGGAGCAACCCAGGTAGCAGGTTTAGAGCCAGGAGGGATTCATCACCTAATTTTTTCTGAGTTAGGAATTGAATTACCACAAGCAACTCCATGCGACCCAGCTTGTGCTGTATTCCTACCAGGTGAAGAAAGCCCAATTAATGTTTGGCGCGATCCAAAAAAATGGCAAGAGGAACGACAAAAACAATTTCCTGGTAGCGAAGGTTTTTGGCGATTGCTCAAAAATTTATTTGATGCTAGTTGGAAATTTCAAGGACGCAATCCGGTTTTACCCCCTCGTAACCTTTGGGATTTATGGCAATTGACTAAGGCTGTACGCCCCAGTACTTTAATTACTGTACCCTATACTTTATTTACAGTCGGGGATGCTTTGCGTTTCTGCCGACAGGGAAATAACCATCGCCTCCGACAGTTTTTGGATTTACAATTAAAACTTTATTCCCAGGTAAATGCCGAAGAAACAGCATTACTTTATGCTGCAACGGCTTTGAGTGTCTCTCAAGAACCACAGGGTCTATATCACCTCGAAGGTAGCATGCAGGTACTAAGCGATAGACTTGTAGAAGCCCTAGAAAAATATGGTGGCAAACTATTGATGCGTCATACAGTGGAAGGTATCGAGGTTAAAAACGGTAAAGCTAACGCTGTAATTATTCGTAACCAAAAAACAGGAGATGTGTGGACTGAAGATGCAGAGCATATAGTTGCAAATGTTACAGTCCAGAATTTTGTCCAGTTATTGGGCGAACAAGTACCCCACGGTTATAAAAAACGGGTTGAGAATTTACCCCCAGCTTCTGGTGCATTTGTAATTTACTTGGGTGTAGACGAAAGCACTGTTCCCCCTGGATGTCCTCCTCACCTGCAATTTATGTATGATGCTAATGGTCCCATTGGTGAGAATAATTCCTTATTTGTTTCAGTTAGTCGCTCTGGTGATGGTCGCGCACCTGCAGGTCAAGCTACTATTATTGCTTCTTCATTTGTCGACCCCACACCCTGGTGGGAAACCCAAGATTATCAAAAACTGAAACAGCAATATACCCAAGAAGCGATTTCTCGTCTCAACACATACTTTTACTTAAAACCAGAAACTATTATTCATGTAGAAGCTGCTACACCGACAACTTTTGCCAAATATACTGCACGCGATCAAGGAATTGTGGGTGGTATTGGTCAACGCATACCAACTTTTGGTCCCTTTGGTTTTGCTAACCGTACCCCAGTTAAAAATTTATGGTTGGTTGGTGATTCGACCCATCCAGGAGAAGGGACAGCAGGGGTAAGCTATTCTGCGTTAACTGTCGTCCGACAGATAATGAAAGCAACAAAGTAATAATTGAATTTTTAATTTTAGGAGAAAATAGGAATCAGGAGACAGGAGATAGGAGTCAGGAGACAGGAGTGAAATATTCTTTATAACTGAATTTGAAATTTTGACCTGTACCTCAGTTATTTGCAATCCGCGATAAATTTTTAATATATTGCAGAAGTTCTAACCGTCAATTTAGTGACGGTCCAATCTCTAATTTCCTATCAACTCCCCATGAAAGCAAGAATTGAAAATGATATTCTTTTGTTAGATCGCGAAGATGTACCAGAGTATAAAAAAGGTGGCTCTACAGTCAGGAATAGTTATTTCTGGGCTTTGCGTTCTATTGCTGGTAAAGCTGGGCGTTATGGTGACTGGGAATATGAACCTGAAGTGTGGTTAGCGCTGAGACGAATGTTATTATCTTTTGCTGAATCCGGTTATTTGGGAATTAGAGAAACTTTATTAGAATTTCCCCCATCACAAGTAATTCCTGAAGTATTGCGAGATGCTGCAACTTGGGAATAAAAGATTTATATTTCTGCTTTATTATTTGCAATGAAAGATATTCTTAGTTTTATTCACTAATAAAATATAAACATTCATTCTCTGGATATATTTTCAGTAAAATAAGCATTATCTTCATTGTACGTAGAATATTTCTGCTTGATATTCTGCTAATATTTCCATGTTTTATAAAAGTTTGGCTATATTAAATAACCAGGAAGCAAGTCTTTTAGATACTAACGATCATAGTCAATTTATTTTTGCCTAACAGAATTGGCTTTAATTTGTTTATAGTTTTTACTGCTTAAAACCATAATTAATAAACTAGAGACGCATTAGACATCTCCGAAAAAGAATATAAAAGCCTTATGTAGTCAGGGGTGATATCTCATTTCTGGAGATGTCTATTATTATTGGACATCGCTTTGATGTGCGTCTCTAAAATTTTAGGTAATGGCAAATTTAATTTTTATGTCTGCAGTAAATTTAGGTATGTTTTTACCTTCCCAGATGATGTTGCTCGAATGTAGGATAATTTTACCCGCCTCTCGGATTTATGATTACTTGTTTGATTGGTAAAAATATTAAGTAATCGCTAAAACACTTAGTTGTTATTGTTACTTTTGTGGTAACATTTGGGAGTAGTTCAATAACAAATATATATTTTATTGAGAAGTAATTCAAACAACATGTTTTAACTCAATCGTTTTCTAATCTCTATTGCTTACTGAGCATGCTTTATAGCTTATAAGCGTTACTTATTAATCATTACCTAGTCCTTTAGACTCAGTTAAATTTCTAAGATATATTTGTCATATTTCAGTAGCGGTCATTACGAGGTAATTGTATATCAATCAACTTCCACCTTGCGTAATACTATGTATAATTAACTCATGATTTATCTCTAACTTTGTAATCTCAGAATAAGTCTTCTTAAAACATATCGGTGAGGCATCTGTCATATGAAGCTTTTATTCTCTGGTATTGTCATATTTAGTGGTTTAATGCTGGCAGATATTGAACCTTTAAAAGCGCAAGTACCTAATAGCTTGCCAAATCAGACCGATAGTAAACTATTTTACAGTTATTACGGTAGAAAAATCCCCCTTGCTCTGCAAGGAGATATATTTGCTCCCCGAAGACTCGCTACTTCCTCTGAAGAAGAGTATTTGGAACAAAAAAACTATATCAATGAAAATTTGCCCGCATTGCCAAACCGCTATAGAAATCAAGATAAAGTAACATTATCGAACGAGATTATTGTCAGTTTTGATGAGGGACTTTCCCAAAGTAGTCAAAAATCTATTCTCCGGAAATATCAACTGAAGATTGTCCGCAAACTGCGTTTTAGCAAAAATCGTTACATCGTAACGTCAAAATCTACATTGGGTACTGGGATTCTGGATATCGCAAATCAACTGGATCGGGAACGTGGAGTCAAATCTGCGAGTCCAAATTTTGCATTACATTATTAAACCCAATTAAACCTAGTAATTACTAGGAAAAATTCTAGAATCCTTCAAGTTAAGTTAAATATATTACGTAATTATATTTAAATTAGGGTAGCTTGTATCTCTAAAAGCAGACAACTTATAAAGATAGAGTATACATTAAGTAATCAATGTATATTTTTTTATGCATCTTTGTTGCTAGTTGTATTTTAGAATCTATTTGCGAGGCAGCTATACTATGAAGAGTTTTTTGTCTGGCATCCTTTTATTGACTTGTTTATTACCCGTATTTGAGACTCAGCCTTTAAAAGCACAAACATCATTGCTAACAGATTCTCAGGCAGATCAAAAATTATTTTATACCTATTACAATAAAAAAATCCCTCTGATTTTGCAAGAGGATCTAGTTGCTATCAGTTTTAAACCCAAGGCTCAAAGTAGAACTTCATTACCTCTACATTTGAAATTACAACTAGATCTAAATCGTTCTACTGGGAAAACAAATTTCAACTACGAAAATCTTAGCTTGGAAAACTCAAACCTGAGAATTAAGCCATTTGGGAAGCGTTATGCTTTGATGAGAATACCCTCAACAAATCGCAGAGATACTAGCACAATCCAAAGAATTCTCAAAAAACAGGCTTATGTTGAAAACACTTTACCTGTGTTTTCCAGACAGAAATCTTCTCCTCAAATAACTGGTGGATATAGGGAAAAAATTATTCTCCCTAATGAAATTATTCTTCATTTTGACGAACAAATATCTAACAGTCAGAAACAAAAAATTCTGCAAAGACACAATTTAAGTATCATTCGTCCCTTACGTTTTAGTTCTAATCGCTATCTAGTTAAATCTTTGTCTGCTTCAGGAGTACAAATATTAGATGTTGCTAATCGCTTGTATCGCCTTGATGGAATTAAATCTGCAACACCTAACTTTAATTTATCTCATAACCTAAAAACATCCACAAACGTAAAACCAATAGATCCATCTCTACCATTTTTCAGTAAAAATCCCTTTGATGGCTCCCTTTTATCCCCATTTGCAAGAAAATTTGGCGGGATACCAAACATCACACAAAGAATTAGACTTGGTACTATTAGAGAGCAAAGAGAAATCAAAAATCCTTTTCAAACAAGTTTGCTACCGTTACAATGGCATCTTAATAGCGCTCCTTTCAGTTACTGTTTAGATCAGTTTCCTAGTTTTATTAATAGGTGTTTGAGTGATAACTTATTTAATCGTTCCAGATCTCTTAAACCTAGTACTGATATTAGCGTAATTCCGGCTTGGTCTAAATCAAAAGCCGGTAAAGGTGTTGTAGTTGCAGTACTCGATGACTTTATTCAATGGAACCATCCAGATTTAATCGGTAGTCTTTACCGGGTAGGTAACGTTCGGGATAAACTCAGAGGTGAAAAACACGGTTGGGATTTTGTTGGTAACGATCCGGATACTCGAATTAATCCTCGCGAATTATCTACGTTTCGTCCCATCTTCCAAGATAGTTTTTTGTTATCTGATGATGAATTACTAGAAAAATATGCAGACGATCCTTTTTTACAAGAAATATCCTCAGTGAGGAAAGAACTGATTAGACATCTTACTAAAGCACAAATCGCCCAAGCTTTACGGGATCATATACGTAAAGAGGTAAGTAGTTTATTTCATGGAACTTGGGTTTCTGGAGTTATTGCTGCACGTCCCCAAGGTAAAAATGGAGTAGTTGGAGTTGCACCTAACGCCAAAATTTTACCCATAAAAGTTAGTAAAACAGTTTATAGTCCCAGTTCTGGCTTTGAAACAATGTACCAAGTATCCCAAATTGTTGAGGGAATTGGTTATGCGATCGCCAGAGGTGCAGATATTATTAACATGAGTTATGGTTCTTATTTACCAACTGCTGATGAAACAGACACCATAGTTCGAGCACAGAAAGAAAATCCCGATCTAGTATTTGTAGCTGCTGTTGGGAATGAGGGTATTGGAAGAATCGGATTTCCCGCAGCGATCGAAGATGTAATTGGGGTAGGAGGTGTCAATTTTAAAGGAAATCGCGCTTCCTACAGTAATTTTGGTAACGAATTAACTTTGGTTGCTCCTGGTGGAGATGTTTCAACTCGTTCGGTAGGGGTTAACGGTGGAATTTTGACGACTGGTGGTCAGTGGGTCAATGGATTATGGGAAGGAATTGACAAACCGAGGTATTCTTGGAATACTCTCCCACTATCTCGAGGAAAATATATTTGGGTTGAGGGTACTTCTTTTGCTTCTCCCATGGTCGCGGGTGTAGTTGCGCTGATGAAAGGAGAAGATCCGCAACGAATCCTAAGTCGAAAAGAAATTCTGAGGATTTTGAAGAGAACTTCATCTTACAGGGGACTAAAACTCTCTAACGCAGAAAAATCATTACACCAAGTATTAATGAAGCGGGGAAGGATACCCAGATCGGTTTCAGCAGAAAAATATTTTTTTGGAAGTGGTTTAATTAATGCAGATGCTGCAGTAAGGGAAGTTCAAAATCGTTTAGTCGGGAGGACCCAAAGAACGAGGAGATATTAGATTTAGTACTTACCCAACATTCAATAATTGTGCGATCGCGTTAGTGCAGCGTTTAGGTCAACCGATACAAAAACATCAATATCAGGTACATAATAAATGTAGGGTTTATCTTAACAAAAATACATATGCACCTAACTTATTTAGATAGTAATAGTTGGTTAATTGAAATCGGTAGCAAAAAAATACTACTCGATCCATGGTTGGTCGGTAACTTGACTTTTAATGGTGCTGATTGGTTTTTTAAAGGTTCTAAGCTCAAGGAACGTCCAATACCAGAAAATATCGATCTAATTTTATTATCCCAGGGTTTGGAAGACCATGCCCATACACCAACCCTCAAGGAACTTGACCATGATATTCCTGTTGTTGGTTCTCCCAATGCAGCTAAGGTTGTAAAGGAATTAGGTTACACTCAAATTAATTCTTTAGACCATAGCGAAACATTTGTTTTAGATGGAACAGTTGAAATTAAAGCAGTTCCCGGTTCTCCCATTGGTCCAACTTTAGTAGAAAATGGCTATATTCTGACAGAAGTGGAAACTGGTTTTACTCTTTACTATGAACCCCACGGTTATCATTCACCTTCCTTAAAAGAATCTGCACCGATAGATGTGGTTATTACACCCCTCATTAACCTAGCTTTACCTTTGATCGGACCTTTTATTAAAGGTCAGCAAAAGGCTTTAGAAGTTGCACAGTGGCTACAACCGCAAGTTATGCTACCAACAGCAGCTGGTGGCGATGTAGAATTTGAAGGTCTACTAGTAAAATTTCTTAAAGCTGAAGGTACCGTTGCAGATTTTAGATCGCTATTAGAAAAGAACAATTTAGCAACTGAAGTAATCGATCCATCAGCAGGAGAACGCTTTGAAGTTGAGTTAAAGCAAAGAGTTGTGTCGGCTTGATATTTTGCTTGATTTAATATTTTACTTGTAGCGTACCATCTTTATCGCAAATTAGTAATCTATCCTATTAGTTTTGTTAGCGCATTGTTGCGTTAGTCATAAGGTTAGTTTTACCAAAAAACCCTGTATAGACGCGACATGTCGCGTCTCTACAACCCGTGAAAACTAATGAAATGCACTACTAGTTTTGAATTGTTGGACAAATTGTTTAGAGTTCTTAGCACCAATTATTTATTCACTGCAGCTTCCAAGGTTTTTACCTGCATTTTCAACTCTTCTACTGTTTTTGAATGTGATTTCTCTAATTCATAACCTAACCAAATAAATCCACTACTAAAAATCGTAATTACCCCAATCAACACACCTGTCAACCACTTGATTCGAGAACGAAGATGTTTGATTTGCTGACTTTTTTCTTGGTTCGCTAATTCTAATTCTAATTCTAATTCTAATGTTGGGTTTGCCGTTGTTGCAGCTTCTAGCTGTGCATTTTGTTGAGGAATGGTTGTTACTGGTTTCTGTGCTTTTTTCTTAGAAGCTGTATTAAAAGAAACCTGCTTATAGAGCCATTTGGTGATTAACGGAGGAAAATTTTTCAGAAACCATCGCCAAGCGAAGAAACGGAATGCGGGCTTGGACATTCTACTAATTGGTTTTAAGATTTTTCTTAAGGGACCATAGCTAAATTTTTTATTGATTAGATTAACTGAAGCTATATCATAAAGACTATCTATTATAAGTTTTATTGTTACTTCTTCTCTATTCGATAAATTTTGTAAGAGTAAAAAAACGTCGTGCATACGTTCTTTCTCTTGAGTTTTTTCCGCTAATACATCCGGCAATTTCTCTGTTTTTACAAGTGATTTATGCATTATATTTGACCGGCAGCAATTTATATTTTTAAACGGCTTATTGTGATGAAGACTTTATTTTAAACATCATTAAGTCATTTAAAACATTATTTTTTATTAATTAATATATTATTTAGCACAACAATATTATCTTATCGCGATTATTTTAATTTTATTCATAATCCTTAGTATGAATCAAGTTATATCGTTGGGATATTTTATAACCCAACGATAGGAAGAAAATAAATAAAATACGTTGCAAAAGTTACAGAATAATTGGAATTATTTTGCTGTAATTTTTTTCCTGTTAGAAGTTATATCCTAAACCAACAGTTAGATCGAATTCTGTATCACCCAAAAATAGTACATTTGCAGCGGTTGTAGCGGTTAATTTAGGTGTAAGTTTAACATCCATTCCACCGGTTAGCATCAGGTCTGCATCTCCACCTGAGTCGAACGCTTCGCGGAACGCCTCTTAGGCGTTTATCGCAATTCCTCCACCTGCATAGGGTTTGATTTTACCGTTTAATTCTCCTAAGTCTCGATCGACCTTTGTTATATCTATAGTTGCAGGGATACGCAAATCCAAGTCACCATTGCTGAAAACGGCTGAAGGTCGAATAGATAAGGTTTTGGAGCGACCTAGATTTAGTAGTTTGACTTTACTGATGATTGCTGCATCTATAAAATCACTGTCTCCACCAATAACAGTTCCCAAACCTATATAGTTTTCACCTTTTGTGGAAGTTTTTTGATTACCGTTAAAAGTTTGAGCTAATTTTTGCTCTCCTGCGAAAGTAGATAAGGAGGTTGCAAGTAATGCAGAAACAGCGAAACTAACGGAAAGTAATGGATTAATAGTGAATTTCATCGTTTTATTAACAGGATTAATGAGATTCTTGAAGTGCTAGTTTGCGGGCTCGGAAATCTTAGAAAAGTAGAACAGTAAAATATCAAATGCTATGAACATCTAGTTCTGTTTCATAGCTGAACTAGAAAACGATATTTTTTCTCGTGAATACAAGCTCTACTAATTAAATTGACTGTGGATGATAATGCTAGAAAACTGATGAAACAGAAGCAATCAAACTGGAGGGCTTTAAAACTACTTCTTAGTAAATAGCAGATTTTGAGAGGAGAAATAAAGGATAATTTGTACTACAAACTCAAATTTAATCTTTGGATATTCAAAATGTTATATTTTGACTAATTCTCCGATTTAATTAAGAGTCAACGTTAGGAAATCCTAGATTTGTTCGGCTAGCAACAGAGAATAGGAAACAGTTAACAGATAGCAAAAAATATCCTAATTCAAAAATCTAGTTATATGAAACCTAATACTATGAATTAAAAATGTAGGTAATTTGGGAAAAGGTAAATTATAAACTTGTGCTGTGTTTGAATAAAACTGTGTACTGGGAACTATGATTGTTGGAGGTCGTTATCCCACCGCTTTAATGTCAGTATATATGAGATAAATATGTGATATTTATGGAAATGTGCCAATTATTTTGGTGTCATCATATAGCGCTACGCGCAAGTAAAAAGTTTGTTGTTTGGTTTCATAGTTTACCTATGCCCTAACCTATTTACGTGGTGCCATAAATTAGTTTTACCGATTCACTGAAGTAAATAGATGTATGCAATAAGACAAGAAGTTAGCAGCACCAGTAAATTGTCCTGGGCTACTGATAGTCAAACGGTAATCATAGTGCTACGCCCAAGTAAAAATTAAAAACAGACCGCGCCTATGGCGTTAACGGATCCGTAGGTCGCAGCTAGAGGAAAGGCGCACCTAACGGTGTAAGCGCAGCCATACCGTTAGGTTTAACGCCGTCGCCGCAGGCTCTAGGTATTGCGTGACCGTAAGGTCATAATTTTACGTCTCTACATTTGGGAATTTAAAAATGTATTTGATTCAAATGAAAACCGTTATATTATCTCAGGTCATTACTGTAAATATAAAAGTTCAAACTTAAGTTGTATTATTATGTTGAAAGTCTGCCCTAAAGAAACTGTATACATGCATACCCGCGACGGAGTACGTTTGGATGCAGATGTGTATCGCCCTGATGCGGTAGGGGAATTTCCTGTATTATTAATGCGTCAACCCTATGGTAGAGAAATTGCATCAACGGTAGTCTACGCCCATCCAATTTGGTATGCTTCTCAAGGTTATATTGTAGTAATTCAGGATGTCCGGGGACGAGGAACTTCCGAGGGTGAATTTAAATTATTTGCTCGTGAAATTGAAGATGGTGAGGACAGTGTTAATTGGGCTGTAAATCTACCTGGTAGTAATGGAAAGCTGGGAATGTATGGCTTTTCCTACCAAGGAATGACCCAGTTATACGCTGCTGCTGCAAAACCAGCTGCTTTAAAAACTATTTGTCCAGCAATGATTGGCTATGATCTATATACTGATTGGGCTTATGAAGGTGGAGCATTTTGTTTACAAACTAATCTTGCTTGGGCGATCCAATTGGCGACAGAAACAGCCAGGATAAAAGGGAATACACAAGCTTATCAAGAATTATTCACCGCTGCTCGTAATTTACCTTTGTATGACCATAATCCTGCACGTCCGGAAGTTCTGAAGAATTTTGCACCGGATTCGTTTTATCATGATTGGTTAGAACATTCACATTCAGATGAATACTGGGAAAAACTTTCACCCAAAACATATCTTCAAGATGTAGATTTACCTATGTTCCATATTGGCGGTTGGTTTGATGCTTACCTGCGAGGTACTTTAAATTTATATCGAGATATGGTGGCGCGAAATAGTCAACGTCAAGAATTGTTGATTGGTCCTTGGACCCATTTACCCTGGGGTCGTCAAGCTGGTGAAGTTGACTTTGGGGTAAAAGCTGCAAGTCCAGTAGATCAAATGCAAATCCGTTGGTTCGACCGATTCCTCAAAGATATTAATACAGGAATATTTGAAGAACCCACCGTATGTTTATTTCAAATGGGTGCAAACAGTTGGCAGACTTTTTCTGAATTCCCTAATCCAACCCATAAATCATACCATTTCTCAAGTACGGGACTTGCTAGCATCCGTGAAGATTCTGGTCAACTGACAACGAATCCCGATGATTATATCCTAGATGCGGTTGATGCTTTGGTGCACGACCCTTGGCGACCGGTTCCTTCTTTAGGTGGTCATGCTGGTTTACCTGGAGGTTCTTTTGAGCGATCGCACATTGATTGTCGTAATGATGTTTTAACCTACACTACTGCTCCTTTAGATTCAGCATTAGATATTGCAGGTGAAGCTATTGTTGAAGTTTGGAGTGAAGCTGAGAGTACGAGTTATGACCTTTGCGCTGTATTATCCCAAGTATATCCTGATGGGAAAGTATATAACTTGACTCAGGGTTATTTTCACTGTGATCGTGAATCTAATTCCCAACCATCTAATCCCAAACATATTAAATTACAGGCGACATGTGCAAAAATTACTAAGGGTAATGCTTTAAGACTTAGTTTGAGTGCAGCATGTTTTCCTGCGTATGTTATGAATACAGGTTCAAATTTACCGATGAGTTCTGCAACTTTGCAAGACGCGAAGATAATTACGGTGAAAATCTATAGTGGTGGGGAAAAAGCTTCTAAACTGAAGTTACCAATTGTTTCAGTTTCCTCTTAAGATTTTGAATAATTCTTGGGTAGAGCAATTTGGGTAAGGTAGTAAAATAAACCTATATGTAGAATAACTTTTGGTTTTTATTACCCATTACCCATCACTCATTACCCATCACCCATTACCCATTACCCATTACCCATTACCCATTACCCATTAAAGTAAACGTAACTGTGTATTTTCAGTACTAGCAGAAACTGTTTCTTTCTGTTCGGTTTCTTCCTCTTCTTCTAATTCTTCCTCATCATCCCCAAGCAATCTCTGAGCTGCATCCATCATCAGATCTGCAATATCTTGCAAATCTTCGCGATTATTTAAATAAGTTTTCAACGCATCCATGGGGTCAATACTACTACTAGCGCTTAATTCCGGAACACGGGGACGGGCTAATTGACTGACCAATTCTGGATGAATAGTATAGGTATGTGCTGAACTTAAAGCTTCATGTAGCGCAGATGTATCGATTAAGTCCAATTGTTCGGAACGAATTTTGTAGATTAACCTTACCACAGCATCTTCAATTTCCTGTTTTGCGATCGCTTTAATTATAGCTACTTGGGGGTCTTTTGCTTTTGATGTATCCACTTCAATGGTAGAAAACTTACGTACCGGTAAAGAACAAAATTCCCATTCCACCTTACCCCTTTCCATCTCTACGATCACATAGCCCTTATCTTCCTTTTCTTCGCTAAAATCAACCCTTTCAATACTTCCGGGATAAATTACTGGGGGGTCATTAGTTTTGTTCAAATTTTGATGACGGTGAACGTGTCCTAAAGCTACATAATCAAAACAAGGACGGGTTAACAATGACATTGGTAGAGTAAAACCTTTACCTACAGCCAAAAATCTTTCCGCACCCAAAGTTGCATTATCCGCCATTAGATGTGCTAAAAGGATTGTGGGAACATCCGGATTTAAACGCCGAACTTCTGCTTCTAAAACTACTCGCAAGCGTTCCGTTAAAAGTTGATTGACTTCTGCTAAAGATAAACCATGGGTTTCTTTACGAGTCATTAAACTCGAGCGGGTTAACCAAGGTAAAGTAATTACTTGTACTGGACCGTTACGAGTTTGAAGGTGATGAGTTGTTAATGTATCACCAACCACAAATCCTGGTACTCCCAAAGTACGGTAAATACATAGGCTTGCTCCACCTTGACCTTGGGAATGTTGATCGTGATTGCCCACTAATAATACTGTAGGAATTTGAGCATCAACTAAACGGCGGAACTGTCTTGCAAAAGCCTGTTGCACGTATGGTGGAGGAGTCGCATCAGGGAAAGCATCACCACCAAAAATTACCAGATCCACAGGTTCACCATTTGCTTCTTTACCGATCGCGCGATCGATACACCTTGCAAGGGTACCCATAAAATCTTCTAACCTACTATTTAAACCCGTTTCCGGATTAATACGTCCGTGGGTGAAACCACTTCCCATATGAATATCCGACAGATGTAAAACCTTAATCATAATTTTTAGTGCTTAGTAATTAACTGTTGCTGTTGATTAACCTAAATTTCAGCATTATTTTTCTATCTACCCAAATATTCGCATATCTGAAGTTAAGCGATTTAAAATCCCATAATTAAGTGCCATTTCTGTATATACGTTTGTTTGTGTGGAACTGCAAGATGATTTACGTATACATCAAATTTTTGTTACATGGTATCACTATAAATATTAAATTATTATTTACTTTAATCATTCAAAATAATTACTTAACAAATTAAAGTCATATATTAAACCCTTCAATATAAGACTTATGTCTATAAAGGCTATTCAAGACGAAATAAAACGATTAATCAGATTTGACACTTATAAGTAGATAAACATTAATATTGCTTTTTATACTATTTTTTTCTCTATTCAAATGTTAATCCCCATAACTATGTGCTATTGCAAACAGTAAATTTACTGCTAGTATATACAACTACAAACACTAAGAAATATGAAATAAGTTTAAGTTTTAAATTGTTTTCATAGATAAATATACTTAAATTGCTATATTAAAAATAATTCTGATAGACTGGAATGTTAATAAAATGAACGATTCAAAAGTTCCTAGCGAGTTAGGCATCATTGTAGTTATGGGAGCAATGTTAGTGATTACAAGTGCCAGTATTATCGTCATAATGAATATGTTTTAGAGTCAGAAATAGCGTATTTTCATAAAAAAATAAATTTACTCCCTCCCGATATCGAGAGGGATTTTAAATTGAGCGATCGCATATTTAGTTACTATATATTTGGCGTGATTTATATATAAGTTATTAGTGCTAATCTACAAGTTGTTTAATTCTCGATCTAGCCTGTGAATTATGCAACCCAGTAAGAGATTGATTTACCTCGGATCTAAATTTAGTATTTTTCTCTTCGCTACGATATTAACTACTTTGACTTTCTTGACCATCGCTTCATTAATACCGAGAAAATGGAATTATTCTGCAAAAAGTGCTTGCAATACTAAAGTTTGTATTTCTGATACAGGAATTCACTCCAATATCATAGTACCGACTAGAAATAAAATATTTGATTGGCATAGCTATTTATCTGTAGATAAAATCGGCATTGATAATGTTCGCGATTACAATTATTTGAGTTTTGGATGGGGCGATCGCGACTTTTATATGTCAACTCCTTCCGTTGCAGATTGGAGATTTTCTACTACTTTTGCAGCTTTATTTATTTCTACACCTTCCGTTATTTATGTGAAAGGATATAAATCAATACCAGCTTACGCGCAAGTTAAATGTATCAAAATTACTCAAACAGATTATTTACAACTAATTCAGTTTATCCTATCAACATTTAAACAAAACACAAAAGGTCAAAATATCCGTGTTGGGAATGGTCATACAAATAATGCAGGTTTTTATGCTGCAATTGGTAATTACTCAGTTTTAAATAATTGTAACTCTTGGACAGGAAGAGCATTAAGAAAAGCAAACGTCAATACACCGCTTTGGGATGGACTTTCTACTGCAATTATGTTTCATCTCAAAAGTAATTGTAATTAATACAGCTGCTAACTTTTAACTTTTTAATTTTAACTTTTGACTTATGTCCTACAGACACGCTTTGCTAATGACTTGCGTTACCTTGCTAGTTGACGTAATTTTCTACAAACTTCTGTGATGGTTTCAAGACTAGTAGGAGTAATTAAACCATCATGGTGAAAAATATATACCTGATCTTTTTGTGTTGCTTTTAGATTCTTCCAAAAGGGAAGTTTTTTTAATACATTTGGATTAAGATTATCAGACTCAACTAAAAAAATTAGATCGGGGTTTGCTGTCAATATTTTTTCCTGTGAAAGATTTAAATAGCCTGAAAATGGTCTATTTGATTGAAAATCAGCAGTTAAATTTTGATAATTAAATTTGTTTAATAAATCTCCCGTCCAACTATTTTTGTTAGGGGAAGATGTGGGTATTCTACCGGTTAAAACTAAAACTGATTTACCGTTTTTCGGGATATTATCAACACAGGATTGATACTTGTCTAAAATTGGTTGAGGATTAGCACCGATCCGGACTGCTAATTTTTGAGTAAAATTTGTTAAATCTTCCCAACTTCTTATCTCTTGGGAAATAATATCTACTCCTAATTTTTTCAGTTTTGCTAAAGCTTCTGAATGCATCACCTCAGAACCGATCGCTAGATCGGGCTTGAGTGCAATAATTTTTTCCAAATTGACGTTACTGTAAAGAGAAACCTTTGGATAATTAGTAAATTGTGGTTTTTTGTTAGTATCTTTACTATTTGGGATTGCAACTAATTTACTTGCATCTAAATTGTAAATTAAATTTGCAGCTAAAGGTGTTAGTGTTATAACTCTTTGTGGTAAATCTTGTTGTTGATTAGATTTTTTAAATTTAACTACTTGAGAATTTTGATTTTTTACCGTTTCATCAGTAATATTTGAGCAAGAAACGAGATTGAAACCTAGTAGTAGAATACTGACTAAAGCTGCAGAACATCTATTCATAGATCTTACATTCACCAGTTAAAAAATACTAATCTCCTCATTACCAATTACCCATTACCAATTATTCACCCCCAGCTTAGTTTTTCATCGCCAAAGTCAAACCATCACCGATGGGTACCATACTCAAATTAACTCTTTCGTCCTGATGTAATTTTTGATTTAAAGCTCTAATTTTTTTTGTTCTGTTATCTTTGATCGCTGGATCTGCAACTTTTCCCGACCATAATACATTATCTATAGCTATTAAACCACCAGGACGTACGAGTTTCAAAGCTCTCTCATAATAATTATCATAGTTACTCTTATCAGCATCAATAAACACAAAATCAAATGTTTCCGCTTCCCCTGCTTTGAGTAACTTGTCTAATGTTTCCACTGCTGGAGCAACATGCAAATCGATTTTATGGCTCACACCGGCTTTCTGCCAATAACGACAAGCTACTGATGTATACTCCTCACTAATATCACAGGCAATAACTTTACCATCACTAGGTAGGGCTAACGCAATAACTAAAGCACTATAACCAGTAAATACACCAACCTCTAGAGTTTTTTTTGCACCCATCAATTGTACTAGCAAAGCCATGAATTGTCCTTGCTCGGGGGAAATTTGCATAATCCCCATTTGATGCAAACTTGTTTCTTGACGTAACAAAGTCAAAATCTCCGGTTCTCGCAGAGATACCGAAAGCAAGTATTCCCGTAGATTTTCTCCCAAGCCCAAAGTTCTAATTGACATTGTTACTGCTTTTTTTAACAACCAGTTTGTAATTCTATTAGAATTGGAGTTCGTTCACTACAGTGTGGTGTTTATACAATATGTCATTTATTATTCTTAAGCCTTATTGTACGTGTAAGATTTATTGTGGGTATAAGAAAACTGAAAAAATTAATTGATTTAACTATTCATAAGAAAAGAAAATTGCCGCACATACGATTAAAACCAATAAAATCAAAGGAACCCAAAGGTTATTTGCTTGGTACATACACTTCAGAATAATAATTTACAGCAACTCTAACTTAAAATTGTCCGCAAACCTTGACGAATCATTTCTATTGCCTCAGTTAACACTAAATTGCTTTAGATAAGCATTTCCTGTTTTTTTTGTCACTGATTTTTGTGTCATAAAGCATTAGAAAAAATAATTATAGTCATTGAGAAGTTTATGAAAATATAATAAAATAAGTAAATTAACATACAATTTGAAAATCAACTATATGCATGTTCAGGGGGTAAGATGAGCCGTCCGATAATTCTTGGTATTGTTGGTGACAGCGCTGCAGGAAAAACAACTTTAACTAAAGGTATTGCTCAGGTACTCGGTCCGGAAAACGTAACAGTAATTTGTACGGATGATTATCATAAGTATGACCGACAACAACGAGCAGAAATCGGTATTACAGCCGTTCATCCTAACTGCAATCATCTCGATATCATGCAACAACACCTATCCTTATTAAGGACAGGACAACCAATTCTCAAGCCAATTTATAATCACAAAACGGGCTGTTTCGATCCCCCAGAATATATCAAACCTAGTAAATTTGTGATTATTGAAGGATTGCTAGGTTATTCAACTCGTGCTGCTCGCGATTGCTATGATGTCAAGGTTTATCTTGCACCACCAGAATCTTTACGCGCTCAGTGGAAAATCAAACGGGATACCCAAAAGCGAGGTTATTCTCCTGAAGAAGTACTTGAACAATTAAGAAAAAGAGAGCCAGATTCCGAAGCTTATATTCGTCCCCAACGTCAATGGTCGGATATTGTTATTAGCTTCTATCCTCCAGAGGAAGACACCGTGCAAAATAACGGACAACTAAATGTCCGATTGGTATTACGTCCTACCATTCCCCATCCAGATTTTACTGAGATTATCCAATCAACTAATGGTACTTCCATGTCCTCTATTCGGTTAGGTTTAGATAGGGATATGAGTAAACCTGTTGATGTACTGGAAGTTGACCGTCATGCAAACTTAGGACAAGTGAATAAATTAGAGCAAATTATTTGTTCAGATATGCCAAATCTTAAGAGTGTGTGCGATCGCGAAAGCAATCCTGAATTGGGTAAAGTAGCTGGTACAACAGGTGAGACTTTGCAAAGTTATCCACTGGCTTTAACTCAGTTACTTATTACCTACCACATGCTTAAAGCAACTCACAGTATCGGTATCCCGGTATCGGCAATGTAGATAATTAACATGACAGAATATTGAATAAGGTGAGACACTCTATAACTTTCATGATTCCACAACGTAATCTCGTTAGGACATTTACTATATCAGTAGTCTTTAAATAAAACCTCTTCAATTCAAAACCCCCTTAATACCAACCCTGCATTACATGCATAACATTTTTCATATTTTCTCTTATTATCAAAACCGTAACGCAATATTGCATTCATTGTAGTTAAAATGTAACATGCATGTATGTAATCCAAATATTACAGACAATATTCTGTAAACACTATCAAACTTGTAATTGGTTGGTTGATGAGGAGTAAAGAAAATGAGGAGAATTTCGATTGCACAAGATACAGTCAAAATTCTTGACATTGGTAGCTACATTTCTCCTACGGGTAAGGAAGTTAACGTGGGTCAGAGTTTACGCTGCTGCTTAGGTACAACTGAACATTACGAACCTGAAAAGCTCCTCGAAATTCAACAGAAGATTCTTGGTCGTGAACCTCAGTATGAGAGTACCAATTTTGAAGTTAAAAATGAAACTAGTTTGACGGGAGCCCAGAGAATTAGTGCAAGCCAAGAATTTGAAAAAATCTGCGTTCTCAACTTTGCTTCTGCAAAAAATCCTGGTGGTGGTTTTCTTAAAGGAGCACAAGCCCAGGAAGAGAGTTTAGTACGCAGTTCCGCACTTTATAAAAGCCTTTTATTGTGTCCCGAGTACTATGAATTTCATCGTCGTAATGGATCCCGGTTATATAGCGATCGCATGATTTATTCCCCAGATTGTCCAGTTTTCAAAACAGATGATGGAACTCTTTTAGAAGAACCTTATCTAGTAGATTTTATTACTAGTCCCGCGCCCAATGCTGGAGCAATTTTGAGGAATAAACCCACGGACTTAGACAAAATTCCAGAAGTTTTTTATGGTCGAGCGACAAAATTATTGAGTTTAGCTGCTCAATATAATTGCGATGCTCTGATTTTAGGTGCTTGGGGATGTGGGGTATTTAAAAATCAACCTTCTTTAGTTGCTCGGATGTTTGCAGATCTGTTACTCGTTAATGGTCTATTTTGGGGTAGATTTAAAAAGGTTATTTTTTCAGTCTTAGATTCTAGTAAAAATAAAGGTACATTTATGGAATTTGATAAATGTTTTGCTGTTTAAATATCATAAATGTTCTTCATCACAGAATAATTAATGTGATCGCTATTGTATTTGCGATCGCTACTACTACTCGACCACATTAATTTTGATAGGTTTGTAATCGCGCTTTAGCGCATAAAATCATATCTATCCCTGCTGACTCCACCTCTAGACCTTCATATTCAGAGAATACTGCTTCTGCTGTTGGGCTGCGCAATCTATTTTGACTACAAATAAACAACAACTTTTCCATACTATATTTATTGCATAAATTTTGATGCGATCGCAATATTTATGTCTTTTTCTAGTTTTCTAAGAAAGCGTTTGTAAATAAAAAATAAAATTAATATATAAGGGTTTCCTAGGTCTACAAGAGAATATACTTTTTGTTCATTGTTATTAGCGTCCTGTAACGTATGATTTACAAGCAAGAGACATTTACCGACAGATTTTAAAGCTAAAGAAAAACAATTTTCTTAAACAGGACAAAGGTTGATAAGCGAGAAGATGTAGAAACACCCTTGAGAAAAAAGAATTTTCATCTACAAATCGCCCCTATTTAACAAGTAAATTAGATATGGGAGTAAAATTTAAACAAATAAGAACATGTCTAGTGATAAATGTGTGGACTCGGTGTCTTCCCACTTAATGGAGATTATAGGTGAGAAAGATACCGTAAAACCATGGAAAAAATTGGAAATTGAGCAACAAAAGAAGATAGAGAAAGGAATTGCATCTTCCACTCCTCCCAATTGGATGGTATACCCCCATACTCAAGAACAACTAGCTAAAGTCGTGGCTGAGGCTTATCGTCAAGATTGGCGAGTTTTAGTTTGTGGAAGTAGTAGTAAAATTAGCTGGGGCGATTTAGTTGAAGCTGTAGATATTGTAGTTAGTACCGAACGCATCAATAAACTCATTGACCATGCTGTAGGAGATTTAACCGTTACCGTCCAAGCTGGAATGAAATTTTGCGAGTTGCAATCCATATTAGCAACAGCAAATCAGTTCCTTGCTCTCGATCCTGCTGCACCCCAAGATGCGACCATTGGGGGAATTATTGCAACAGCTAATACTGGTTCCTTCAGACAACGTTATGGTAGCGTCCGCGATCAGTTATTGGGTATTAGTCTTGTGCGCGCTGATGGAGAAATTGCTCGTGCTGGTGGTAGAGTTGTAAAAAATGTTGCCGGATACGACCTAATGAAATTATTTACTGGTTCTTATGGAAGTTTGGGTGTTATTACCCAAGTGACCTTTCGAGTGTATCCCACACAGCAAACATCAGAAACAGTAATTCTAACTGGAGATGCAGATAGAATATCTACCGCAGCAACAACACTTCGAGGTTCTGCTTTAACCCCTACTCAAGCTGATTTACTTTCTGCTGAACTGATATCAGATCTAAATTTAGGTAGTAATTTGGGGTTAATTGTTCGCTTTCAAAATATACCTGAAAGTGTTAGGGAGCAATCAAATAGACTATTAGAAGTTGGGGAAAAATTAGGTTTAGAAGGAACCAAATTTTCTGAGTCAGAAGAAAGCAACTTATGGAACAGATTGCAAGAACAAATCTATTTTACTAACACAGATGTCCCAATTGTTTGCAAAATAGGAATATTACCCTCTGCAGCAATGAAAATATTAAATAGTGTGGGTAGAGTTTTAATTCATAACAGCAGTGGTTTGGGTGTAGCCCGATTCGAGCATGAAGGGGAAATACTAAAAATGCGAAATCTTTGTCAAAGCAACAGTGGTTTTTTGTCAGTTTTAATGGCACCTGCATCGGTTAAAAGTAAAATTGACGTATGGGGATATAATGGTAATGCTTTAGAATTGATGCAAGGTATAAAAAATCAATTTGACCCAAAAAATATTCTCAATCCTGGTAGATTTATTTAAAACATAGAGATTGCAAAACTATAGATAATAAATCATACAGGGACAGGCAATTTAGGGGGTTGGTAATTAGTCATGCAAGTTTCAGATAACAATACGAATAATACTAGTAATCATCTAAAAAATAGTGAAACAGCTAGTATAAAAAATTTAAAAGGATTTGATAATAATCGTCCACCTGACCCAAAACTAATTGATAGTTGCGTTCATTGTGGTTTTTGTCTTTCAACTTGTCCCAGTTACCGAGTGATTGGGAAAGAGATGGATTCCCCCAGGGGAAGAATTTATCTGATGGATGCAATTAATGAAGGTGAAATTGCTTTAAATACTGCTACTACAGAACATTTCGATAGTTGTTTGGGATGTTTAGCTTGTGTTAGTACTTGTCCTTCAGGGGTAGAATATGACAAATTAATTTCTGCAACTCGTCATCAGGTTGAGCGTAATTATCCCCGTAGTTTACCGGAGCGACTATTCCGCAAATTAATTTTTTCTCTGTTTCCTTACCCCAAAATTTTAAGATTTTTACTGATTCCACTCTTTATTTATCAAAAGTTAGGATTCCAAAAGCTGGTACGCGCTACTGGTTTATTAGAGCGCATATCTCCTCGTATAGCTGCAATGGAATCGATTTTGCCTCAAATTACCCTAAAATCGTTTCAAGATAATTTTCCGACAATTGTTCCCGCACAAGGGAAGAAACGTTATCGAGTCGGAGTGATTTTGGGGTGCGTACAAAGATTATTTTTCTCTCCTGTAAATGAAGCAACTGTTAGGGTGTTGACAGCTAATGGTTGCGAAGTGGTGATTCCTAAGACCCAAGGTTGCTGTGCTGCGCTTCCCGAACATCAGGGACAAACCGAACAAGCTAAGATTTTAGCTAGACAAATGATTGATAGCTTTGAAAATACAGAAGTAGATTTTATCGTTATTAATGCAGCAGGTTGCGGTCATACTTTAAAAGAATACGGTCACATCTTAGCCGACGACCCTGAGTACCGGGAAAAAGCCGAAAAATTTGCTGCTAAGGTCAAAGATGCTAATGAATTTTTAATTGACGTTGGTGTCACAGCAAAATTATCCCCATTAACAAATGAACCGCTAACCATGGTTTATCAAGATGCTTGTCATTTATTACATGGTCAAAAAATTAGCGTTCAACCCCGTCAACTATTGCGGAAAATTCCTGGAGTCAAGTTACGTGAACCCATAGACGCTGCTTTATGTTGCGGTAGTGCAGGAGTTTATAATATGTTACAGCCTGAAGTGGCAGATGAATTAGGTAAACAAAAAGCACAGAATTTAATCAACACCGGTGCGGATTTAATCACTTCTGCAAATCCTGGTTGTAGTTTGCAGATTAGCAAACATCTAAAGTCCGAAGGAAAAGATATTAAGATTATGCATCCAATGGAATTATTAGATCGTGCAATTAGGGGTGTGAAACTGAGAGATTGAATCTTGGGTTTAAATTTAATTCTTGAAATTTAATTCTTGAAATCTAATTCTTTAAGCCTAAGCCTCTAACTTTAAATTATTGAGGCACAAATCATAAACTTCACACTTGCGTCATCCTACTGCAGTTATAAATCAGAGATGACGCATATTTTTTTGTAAAAATTAACGATAACTTACAGCTAGTATTAATTTCTATTTATTGGATGAGTGATGTAGTAAATCTATTTAAATTATCCATACATAAGATTCCATTCATCAAGTTTTTTTGGCAAATAATATCTTTTGAATTAAGTGAATATTTTTATTCATATGTAAAAGCGTACACTTAATCTTATCTCAAACTTAATTGATTTACTAATATTCTCACACCCAATAAATGATAAAAATCGATACAATAATAAATCAATAGTAATAATTAAGTTCTTGTATCCACACTCTATAAGTCCTGTGCAGCAAGTTGCTGACATGATTCACTTATTCTTATTTCTTAAGTAGCAGCACTTAATACCACTACCAAAATATTGCATCATTCCTATTTTTTGTTGGCATCCAATAGTTGTAGAGAGTCATGTAAATTTATCACGTCAATTATTATTTCATCTATTGCTAAATCAATAAATTTTGTTTAGTATTAAGTTATCGTAAGCATCAATCCCGTTGATGCAAGATGCTTGAATCACTAATAATTTTCTATATATATAAAGTCTCAAATTATATCACTTCATTAAACTTATATTCATCAAGAATAGAAAAATATATATTATTTATTTCGCAAAGAAAAAGTGCCAAAAATGTAACTTTTTTATTTCATTTTTGTCACCTTAATTATTTACATTATTGATTGTTGACAGGAAGCAAGAAAAGCTTCTTGTCATTCAGTAAATAATATTTCAGTGTTGTGAGGATTTAGTTCAATGTCTAATCTAAATCAATTTGACAATTTAATTTCTGAAGAATTAAATTCAGAAGAACAAGCAACTATTTCTGGTGGTCTTTCATTTAATTTTGATGAGCTTGTTGAAACAAACGATGAAGTTTTCTATAAGAGCAACGGAAAAGACTTCACAGGGATTAAGGTCAAATTAAATGTGACTGAAAATAATTACTATTATCCCTACCGTGGTTATCGTTACTTCTAAGTGATAGTATCTAATAATATTTTCACTAAGCCTTATTGTTGGATACCCAACTAAGTACCTTAACTAATTGTTGAAGGCTCTTGTAAGCCTAATTAGTATTAATTTGACTTGTTTAGTCTCTAATTGTATAAACGAGTCAAATGAGGAGGAAATGCTTGTAACTATAAAGTTTAAGCAGATCCTCCTGTTTTTATTTATGAATTATTATTTATAAAATTGATTAAATTTTCTCAACAGTGAATGAATAGTTGGGATTAGTTTTCACTGAGTAAATTATATCAAATCCCTCTTCAATACTTGGTGCAACTAATTTTTTATAAGTTGCTAATATTCCGGGTAAAGGAATTGCTTTTTTCCCCAGACGTTGACTATTACGCTTTTTGCAGTCCTCTAACTTTGACTGAAAATAATAAGCTATAACCTGAATTTTTTTTGCTTTTGCAGGAATAATATAACGACTTCTATCTTCTACAGTTGGATTTGTGTTATCTATGACCAAACTTTGCTTAGCTTCCAAACAAGCCTGAAAGATGATTTGTTCTCGATGTCTGGTCTTAAGCATATCAAGATTGATGCGGATATGAGTATCTAAAAAGTGATCGCGATAAAAAGTAGATTTCCCTGCACCTTGGATTCCAATAAAAATAATTGCTTCCATAAATCAAGTCTTCTTGCGATCTAGTTCATCAAACTTCATATTTTAGGTCTTTGACGTACGCAATACCTACGTTACAGCAATTCTCCTTCCAAAATGAGAATTGCTGCTGTTCTGACTCCTTAATTCTGCTACATTTTCCCTATTCCCTGTTCCCTTTTATTCATTCATATTGTGATAAGTTGCAACTGCAGAAGGTGAAATTCGATTTAAATAACGAAAGATCCAATACTTAAATATGGTATCCAAAATTACTGGAAAAGTTGCAATAAACAGATATATAAAATCATGACTAGCAGGTAATCCCCAATGACGAGAAATTCCTTCTAATACTACTTCCCATCCATGGGGTGAGTGAAAACCAACAAAGATATCTGTAAACAAAATGATAATAAACGCCTTTGCACTATCACTCAGACCGTAAACTATGTGGTCAAAGAAATCTTTTAGTACTGCAATTGAAGGTTTACTAAAGACTAGGAATATAACAAAAGCAGCAACTGAAAACATATCTGCAAAGACATTTTTGATTGCGCTACCACTTTGGCTCTTATACTCCTCAGCAATTTCTCTTGCTTTTCCTTTGACTATTTCATTTACTTCATCAACAGATAAAATTGGTTCATCTCTAATAAAATTCTCAAATATAATTTTTTCTCTATAAGCTCCCAATTCTACTAAAGCTTTTTCCTCCATCTCATAATTGAGAAAAACTTCAGTTTTTTCTGAAGGTCTAAATTCATCTACAATTGGTCCAACAATAATAGCTTTTGACAACTGATGAGTTAGGAGGGGAATAATAATTAGTAATAATAAAAATCTGACAGATACCAAAGTTCTTCTTTGAGATCTGCGAAAATCTTTGACAACATCTTGCTCAGAATTGGGATTTAACTCCACTTGCAAGCGATTAATCGTACTTAAAATAGAACGGGGTAAAATTCCTGTCGCATCAGCTTTACTTGCAACTTTAGATGATTCCGGCTCTATTAAATCCGAAAGTTCATTTTGTTTGGCGGTCGCGGAGTCAAATTTGACTAGTTTAGATTGCTTGCGTTTAGATTGATTGAGTGTAGATTGTCTTAATAGATCCTCATGGCTGGTATCATCGTCAATAGTATTGTATTTGCCAACAACTTCATCAATAAATCTCAACCTTTCTAAAATGAAATTAGGTTCGAGAATTTTGATTTCTTGTTTTTTCAAAGCATTTTGACTAAATTCATTCAAAAAAAAGCGACTAGCCTTAAATTCTGTCAGCCGCATCTTTACTGTTTTGAGATATTTCCTTAAATCTGACTCAAATAAATCAACTATACTGCGGCTATACTGTGTGGATTCGAGGGCAATTCTTTTACCATTAAAATAATTATCTTCGATATTCTTGATTTGTAAAGCTGCTTTGTAAGCTTCTTCCAGAGAACGCTCTGGAGTTGTTAAGTACCTTTTGTAAGCTGACAAAAGAAAAGAGTAAATTTCTCGTCCCCAATCAGAATTTTTCATCTTAGGTAAATTAGAAGAGCATTGCTCGCTATTTTTTTACGTACTAACGTACGAGGTATAGTAACAAATTCACAAGGAGATAATTTGTGACTTTTAACTCTCTTTGGGTACTTGGCTCCAGTCGTAGTGGAAAAAGCACTCGCTTAGTGGAAGAATTTTATAGTTGGCTACAATACAATTCAATTTACAATAGATCATTTGATGCAAGTCAAAAATTGACAAAAAGTAATTACAACAAAGAAACAGAGCTAGATATTGGTCAGTTAGAACCGGGAATTTTAGTATTTTCTGCAAATAATGATAATCGCCAGCAATTAACAGATAAAATCCTGAACAGGACTCAAGGAAAATATCCATTACGAATTAAAACACCCTTAGGTTTCTTTCAAGATGAGGTAATTTTATTTTGGCCTTTGTTAACTCAAACATTGAATTTAAAAGCCCAGTTCCCAGTCAGATTACGTCCTGAGACAGAACAGGAATTTGCGACAAAACTTTGGCGTCCCCACTTAGATGATACAACTTTGCGTAGATTAGGTCTCAATGAATATCGTTTAGTGAGACGAATTTTGGACTTGTTACAATTAGCTGCTTACAGTCAAGTACCCTGTAACGAAATAGAAGAAATTACCAGCAAATCTACTGCAACTGATGAAAATACTATCCAATTGGAACCAAACCTGACATCAGAATTATTATTAAACTGGCGTGAATGGTGTTTGGAACGAGGTTTTTTAACTTATGGAATCATAACTGAACTGTACAACCAGTATTTATTATCCGATCCTATCTATCAACAGCAGTTACTTAGGCGTTATCAAGCTGTTTTAGCAGACGATATACAAGATTATCCTGCTTGTATGGGGAATTTATTTGAATTTCTTTTGGATAATGGGGCTGTGGGAGCTTTCAGTTATAATCCTGAAGGTTTAGTACGTTTGGGTTTGGGAGCCGATCCCGAATATATGGCTCAATTAGCAAGACGCTGCAAAGTTGAAACCTTAGAGCAAGAATTTTTTTCCTCATTAGCTCCCAGTTTAACTAAACCAATGCTGGATTTGGTCTTTGAACCCATGACCTTATCAAGCTTACCCCAGACAGTCCAATCCATCGAAACTACTTCCCGGGCTCAATTATTACGAAAAACTGCTGAAACTATAATTAAAGCCATTGACTCAGGGTCTGTTCAACCCCAGGATATTGCTATAATCGCTCCAGGGTTAGATGCGATCGCTCGTTATACTTTAATTGAAATTCTTCACAAGCAAGGAATCTGTGTTAATTCCCTCAAGTATCAGCGTCCTTTAATTAGTTCGCCGTTAGTTCGTTCTTTACTGACAATTTTAGCTTTAGTTTATCCAGGTCTAGGACGTTTAGTAGACAAAAATGATATCGCACAAATGCTGGTAGTTTTAAGTCGCAAACAGGGAAATGTCCCATCTTCTTTTGCTAACAATGAAAATACCGGCTTAACCACTGAAATAGATCCTGTGCGTGCTGGCTTAATTGCAGATTACTGTTTTAGACCTCATCCTGAAGTTCCTCAATTATTACCAGTTAATGCATACAACAGATGGGATCGTCTGGGATATGGATCGACCAAAGCTTATGATGAAATATTACAATGGTTGGAACAACAGCGCTCTAATTACCAACAACATTTAATTCCCAGTCCGGTATCTCTTTTATACAGTACCATTGAGAGATTTCTCTCTAACATTGCACACACTGCTTACGAACAATTAGCAGCTTTGCGGGAATTACTAGAAACCGCTCAACATTACTGGGAAATTAATACCCGTATTAAACAAATAGAAGCTTCCCAGAATCAGAATAATTCGCCCACCATTAACCGAGGTAATTTAGAAATAGATAATATCGCCCAATTTATTCAACTGCTACGACGCGGTACGATCGCCGCAAATTCTTTTCCTGTTCGTCCCGTGGGACCTGCAGCTAATGCTGTAACCTTAGCAACAATTTATCAATATCGTGCAAGTAGAAGTTTTCATCGCTGGCATTTTTGGCTTGATGCAGGTTCTCCTCTGTGGTCAAAGGGAGGTTCTGCAACCTTATTTGGCGCACCCTTATTTCTACAACATCGATTGGGACAGCCTTGGACAGCTTTAGATGAAACTGAAGCAGAAGAAAACAGACTACAAATGATCTTAGGAGATTTACTGGCTCGCGTTTCGGAAAAAATTTACTTGTGTCATAGCGATCTAGCTGTAAACGGACAAGACCAACTTGGACCCTTTTTACCTCTGGTAAATGCTTGTATTCCAGTCGATGCTACCATAGCGGGTTAGTTATCTGTCATTAATTTAGTTAACAGCCTAGGCAGAGCAGCCTAGCGCTCTTCCATCACTCTCATCAGAGTAAAAAATGAAATCCTTACTGTATAAGACTATTAGCCAAAAGCGATTATTTTATTGATAGTGTTAGAAAATAAAGCTCCAAACCCAGTACCTGTTTGAGATTAAAAAATTGTCTGAGATTTTTACTTCTCCAGAGTGATGGAAGAGCATTATACTGACTAACAAATTGCCAAAACAATATTAATTTTTATGTCATTATTTAATTTAATTGTTATTTGGTTATTCAAATAAATACTGGATACCTATAATTTATAAGCATGGTAGAGTTTATTATTTATATTGCAACGAGTATTGATGGATATATTGCCCGTTCAGATGGGAGTATTGATTGGTTACCATCACCCGAAGACAATGAAGAAGACTTTGGGTACAACAAATTCTATGATTCTATCGATGCTTTGATCATGGGTGCAACAACTTACAAACAAGTTTTAGGATTTGGAGATTGGCCGTACCCAGGTAAAATATCCTATGTCGTAACGAATCGAAATCTATCCACTAAACCTACTGATGTATTGTTCATCAAAGGTGGTGTAGAAGAAGTTCTCAAGAATGTTAAAGAGAAAGATTACAAGCGAATATGGTTGATGGGTGGTGGTAGTCTTATATCCTCATTTATTAATAGAGGTTTAGTAAATGAATACATTATTACACTCATCCCAACAATTCTAGGATCGGGTATTTCCCTTTATCAATCCGTAACAGAGCTAAAACTCGATCTTGTTGATACGAAGTCTTATCCTTCTGGTATTGTTGAACTTCACTATAAAAAAACTTGGGCGTAATCTAATTTTATATTCAAATCTAAAAACTTAAAATCTATATACAGATAGATGAATAAATATACTAAGTCTGTAAAATAGCATCCTGGGCAAAATTTTACTCATGTAAAAATAACTAAGAAAAAAATGGGAAATACGTCTAGGATTGTTTGCCATAGTTCCCTGAAAGGAAATACAGAGTTATGGATTATACTGTTTTAGAGACATTTACAGATCGAATGGATCCATACTTTGTAATTCTCTGTGCGAAATTAGAACAAGAAGAAATTACCTTCCACCTTACTCCATCTCAACCAACAAAAAGAGATCGAAATATTGTTCTTGGTGTTCCGACACAGTATTTTGAACGAGCAGAGAAAATTTATGCAGAGGTCAAAGATTTATCTGTTGAAAGGTTGGATTTATTGAGACAGCGTATAGCACTTAATTCTCGAACTCAAGATCTGCTTGCTCGCAGTCAAGGTAGTAAATTCAGGTTAGATCGGATATTACTCCTGGTTGTAATTATTATGATTATATTTATTGCGATCGCATTCTTTATTATTCGTTAGGAATTCTAATGCAAAGTATAAAAATAAAAGATAATATTAGTGAATTTACTATATTTTACTAATTATGTCCTCAAAATCGTTGGAAAATAAAAATAATATCGATTTTCCAATTAGTTTGCAAAAAGACGGGTATTCGATTAGACATTTGCAGATAAATGATACAGAGTCACTAGCAAAAAATGGGAATGATAAGGAAATTTGGCTCAATATGAGAAACGAATTTCCATATCCTTTTACAAGTACAGATGCAGAAATCTTAATTACTCGAGCAAGAGAAGAAGCCAATACTTTGGTCGTTGCAATTGCAAATGAACAAGAAGCAGTAGGTGTAATTAGTTTATTAATTCATAACGATATTAGGTGTCATTCTGGGGTATTGAGTTATTGGATTGGAAGAGAATTTTGGGGTCAAGGTATAGGAACGAATGCGATTAATGCATTAACTAAATATGCATTCAGCACATTGGGATTAATTAGAGTCTATGCAAAAGTATTTAGTACAAATATTGGATCCATCAGAGCATTAGAAAAAAATGGTTTCCATAAGGAAGGTCACTTCAAAAAAGGAGTTTTTAAGGAAGGGAAGTTCATAGATCAAGTGTTATACGCCAAAGTTATTTAGGTCGGAACAATGGAATAACTTATCTGAGACATGCACAAAACTAAGATATAGTCACCTTCCTTCAGGGTCATTTGTTTGCAATTACTATACTTTTTCCCCAACTAAATAAAAGTGAAGTACAAGTTTGTCTAAATATTTTTGAAGCTGCTTTCAGAAGATATGTAAGGTTAGCTTAAACTTTATGGAGTTATGTGGAAAATGTAATGAAATATTAACACAATGACACAAAATCAGAAGTCAACGGTGGTAATTACGGGTGCCTCTTCAGGGGTAGGTTTATACGCAGCTAAGGCGCTGGCGAAAAAAGGATGGCATGTGATTATGGCATGTCGTAATCTTGAGAAGACTCAAAGAGTCGCCAGAGAAGTGGGGATGTCGAGTGACAGCTATACAATTATTCATCTCGATTTAGCGTCATTGAAGAGCGTGCGCCAGTTTGTTGAGGACTTCAGGAAAACTGGTAGATCCTTAGATGCTTTGGTATGCAATGCTGCGGTATATATGCCTTTGTTAAAAGAGCCATTGCGCAGTGAAGATGGATATGAGTTAAGTGTTGCGACCAATCATCTCGGACATTTTCTTTTATGCAATCTAATGTTAGAAGATCTGAAGAAATCGTCGTCTTCTGAACCAAGATTGGTAATTTTGGGAACTGTGACAGCTAATCCCAAAGAGTTGGGAGGAAAGATTCCTATTCCAGCACCTCCAGATTTAGGAGACTTGCAAGGTTTTGAGCAAGGATTCAAAGCACCGATTTCCATGATTAATGGTAAGAAATTTAAATCGGGTAAAGCTTATAAAGATAGTAAACTCTGCAATGTGTTAACAATGCGGGAACTACATCGACGCTATAGTAATTCAACAAAGATTGTTTTTAGTTCTTTGTATCCTGGTTGTGTTGCAGAAACTGCTTTATTCCGCAATCACTATTCCCTGTTCCGAACCATCTTCCCCTTATTCCAGAAAAATATCACTGGTGGATATGTATCTGAAGAATTAGCAGGCGAAAGAGTTGCAATGGTTGTAGCCGATCCTGAATACAACAAATCTGGTGTCTACTGGAGCTGGGGAAATCGCCAAAAAGAAGGTCGTAAGTCCTTTGTTCAAGAAGTTTCTAACGAAGCACTTGATGATGATAAAGCTCAAAAATTATGGGAACTGAGCGCTAAGTTAGTTGGGCTTGCGGACGAACAAGGTGTGAGCTTTGCTACTAGTGGTAGTTCTGCATAATTATTTGATGCATCAATTTAATTTTTCATTGGTTCCCAAGTTTTAGCTTGGGAACATAATATACTAAGTTATG
>NZ_JASJDK010000167.1 GCF_030065675.1 Mastigocoleus sp. MO_188.B34
AGCGCCAATATCTTTACTATGGCGCTAAAGCGCTACTACAAACAAACATATTTTTTCATAAGTAATTAAGCGGACATGATATGACGCTGCATTGGAAAAAATTCATTTGCAATTTATGATGCAAGCAATCTTATTGCGAGAAATTTTGTTAATTATGTTAGGACTTACGCAACCGGCACATTTTTCTTGTAGGGTGCGTGACACAAGCGAGTTAATCTGAACCTATTAATAAGGTTTTGAGTGTCACGCACCACCGGTGTATTGTGACAATTGCGTAAGTCCTGTATGTAACTAAAATAATGCTTAAAAAGTATTTGTGGGTGACAAATAAAATCACTAAGGAATGAGAATTTAATAACCTGTAATTCTGAAATTTGGAATGGTGCGTTACGGCGCGGTAACAAAGATAACCTTAGAAAGACATTCTCTTGCGCGCCTAACGCACCCTACAGGCTTATTGAAACCTCCCAATAGCAATCTAAACCGGCTTCCAACCTTCCTGCAAACTTGGAGCTTTTACTGGTGCGCTAAATATGTTGAGAAAACCTCTTTGACGTTTTTGCGGTCTTTCTTGGGTCATATTCCATAAAGTTTCATAGAAAAAGAAAGAAACTCCTGCGAACTTGCGATCGCGTACTGCTTGGACTTGTTCCTCAACTTGCTTTATGGGAACATACTTGCGTCTCAAACCGGTCAAAATACCAATACTGACGGGAATATGACGACGTGCGGTTTTGACTTCTGGACGTTCTAACTCATCAACAAACACATTCATATCATTGCGATATAACTGTATAATGAGTTCTTCTACTAGTCCCATACGTTCCCATCTTGCCCAATCAGCCAAGAAAAATTCGTAGGAAAAACGCTGAGGATTGGGTGATACAGACATTACACAATCCTGTTTAGCCTCTTTTACAGCAAAGAATAGCTGTTTCATAAAATCAGTGATTTTATCAGCTCGCCATTTTACCCATTCTGGATCTTTAGTGTCTTTTGGTGGAGCTTTCCCTGAATGTTCTTTTTTGTATAACTCTACCGTATATTCGTCGTATCCTAATTCTCCAGGTAAACCAAAGTGGTCGTCAACTTGAATCCCGTCAACATCGTAATTTTTGACGACTTCCACAATCAAGTCTTTCATGTAGTTTTGGACGTCGGGACGAAAAGGACTCAACCAAACGCGATCGTGAATTCCTTCTTTCCAAACTGTGGTTCCATCACTGCGAGAAGTTATCCACTCAGGATTTCGCTTTACTAGCTCTGAATCTGCTGGAGCCATAAAGCCAAATTCAACCCAAGGAATTACTCTTAAGCCTTTTTTATGTGCCAATTGTATGACTTCCTTGAGCATATCTCGTCGCCGCAGTCCCGGTGTGGGATCTACACTTTCACCAATGAATTTTTCTGCAACTTTGCTGGGGTAAAGAGTGTAGCCCCAATTATAAACCGTTGGATATACAACATTAAAATTGAACTGCTTAAGACGATTTAAAGCAGCATTCAGACGTCTTCTCCCAAACAGAATTTGGCTATCAATATTAGTTAACCAAACTCCCCTGAGTTCTTGTTGCGTTGAGTTGTTTGCAAGCAAAGTTTGCTTAAATGCAGAACTACTCAGAAGAGAAACAGGTAAGTTGGCGATATTTTGCGCGTAGGTAGGAACTGAGGAAAGCATCAGTGTCGCTACCATACCCAAAGCAATCAACCCTGTAAAAAATGACTTTTTTTTGCCAGCATAACTAATATATCCCGGCAATAATTTAACACACCACTTTTTAAAAATATTCATCATGAGATTGATGGGAAACTTCACAAGCACCATGAAATTATCAAACATCAATGACCGAAAAAATAGTCCATAAGTTGCTTTTTTACCTTGGTTTTTAATTAAATTTTTATTCTGAGTTATTAAGAGGTGTGATTATACACTCATAAAAAATTAAACAAACCGATCACAATTTTCCTGATTTACCTGTTGAAGTTGTTGGATATAAATAAATCCAAACCCTTGATTCAAAAGGTATACAGCGAATGTGGGGTGACACACCTCACCCTCACATCCTAAGCCGTGATTATGATCAATCTAGGTTATCCCAAATCAGTGTCATCAAACTTGCTTAGTATCAAATACCTTTGAGTGATTAAGTAAGTTTGCTGATATTCCTTCAACGGGCGTTCAAATTAAGTTCGCGTTCAAAGCAAATTCAAATAAAATCGGTGTCTGTTAATGATTGGCTCAATCGATTCTCCCAATGGTAAGGTAAATATTACTTCTGTCGCTCAAAGATTGGTGAGGACTATAGTGTTTTCCAAGGGACAGTTTTCACTTCTGTTAGCACGCTGTAATTCAACTGCAAAGCAGAAACAAATATTGAGTCTAATGCGAGAATTTTCACCAGTGGAAATTGCGGAATTATCTTTACCAAATAATGCTGAAACACTTTATAACAGCATTGCTTCTGGTTTAGATGCAAAATTGCCTCAAGGACTAATGGTAACAGGTTTAGAGTCGGTTCGAGACGTTAATCAATTAATGATTTCTGCGAACTTTATGCGCGATGAATTTCCCAAACATTATAATTTCCCCATTGTTTTATGGGTAAATGACGAAATATTACGAAAGCTGATCCGCTTAGCACCGGATTTTAAAAATTGGTCTACTACAATAAGGTTTGATTCGCTGCAAGAAAGTTTAATGGAACCTCAAGTCTTAAGTGCTTAATGAAGTTATTCGCTATAAGTTTTTGATAAAGAAATAAAACCTAGGGTGTGTTAGGCGCGCAAGGGAATATCTTTTTTGGTCATATTTATCGCCGCGCCGTAAACCACCGTCGTATAAGATTAATATGCGGTAATTTTTTACAATAATTTTCTATAAAAAACCCATAGATTATTTTCTCCCCTTACCTCCGAGGGGATTTTATTTTTTATACTGTTTTTTTATAAAACTACTGAATAATGATTTCTATACAGTCAATTTAAAGTTTACTTCACAAATCTCAGGAACAAACTTTAAATATTACAACGTCTAATATTGTGTCTATATATATCGACATAAATTCTATATCTAGGGATTACCTAATAAATAAAATCTAATTTCCTGAGAAGATATTTAATTTTGATTTTTAAGTTTGAAAGTTTTAATTTGCCTGAAAGTTTCTAATTTGAATATTTTTAGTCTCAGTGTCGGTTTATTAACTATTTAACTACAATTTATCGCCCAAAGTATTTACTATCAACGATTGTACTTTATTGATTTATCTTCGAAACACCATGAATATTTTTTCTTTTACTAATATTAACACCAATCAAAGAAGAATTTTAGCTACTTTGATTTTAGCTGGATTTATCTCCATTGGTAATGGATTACAAATGTCCGATAATTCCATTGCAACAGCAACAGATATTCCTTTACAAACTAATAATAGAGTTGTTAAGGGAAGTCTCAAAAGAAATGGTTTACCACGTAAAGTTACAAGGGCTGTATTAAGGGACTTATCTCGTCGAGAAAACATCGCGATTCGCAAATTAGAAATCATCGATTACCAACAAAAAACTTGGAGTGATGGTTGTTTGGAATTGGGTGGTGCAGCAGAAATATGCACTCAGGCTTTGGTTCGTGGTTGGGAAGTGATAGCTAGTGATGGAGACCGTACTTGGACTTATCGTACTAACCAAAATGGACGTTTAATCCGCTTAGCAAAAGATAAACGCACAAATAATAGATTATCCAGAACCCTGAAAAATCGCGTCCTCAAAACAGCATCCCAATACTTGAGACAACCGATTTCTCGTTTGAGAATTACTAATGTAGAACGGGAAACTTGGAATGATAGCTGTTTGGAACTAGGGGGTATTGCAGAAAGTTGTTTGCGCACTTCGGTTCCAGGGTGGCGTTTTGTTGTACGCACTTCAAAACAAACTTTGGTTTATCACACCAATAAAGATGGTTCGGAAATTCGCTTAAACGAACAAGCTAGCGATCGCGCTGATGCAAGATTACCCAAAAAGGTTAGATATGCAATCTTAAAAGATGCGGCAGCATGGTCTAAAATATCACCATCAAGATTAAAGATTGTCAAAGCCGAGCGTAAAATTTGGGATAATCCCTGTTTTCTTAACTTCGAGCGCTACTGTAACTTTGCATTTATTAGAACACCTGGTTGGATTGTTACAGTTAAAGGTGGGACGCAAACATGGGTTTACCACGCCAATGATAAGGGTTCGGTGGTAGTCTTAGATCGGACACCAAGTTTATCAAATGCTGCAGCAAGGGTTATTAAAAGAGATGCAGCAAGACGATCTTCTCTTAAAGGAAGAAGGTATAGTTCTAATTTCCGAATAATTGAAGTAGAAAAACTGAGAAATTGGAACGGGAGACGGTTTAGAAAACCCGGTTGGAAAGCGATCGTATCCAATGGAAAGCAAAGTTGGGCTTATCGGGTGAATGAAAATGGTTCGGAATTTAAGTTTTTACCCATAGCTAGTTTACCCCCATCAATTGTTGATGCGGTTATTACAGATGCGAAAGCACGCGCTAGAAGTCGAGTAGCAATTTCTGAGAATAATATTGTTGCAGCAAAACAGGTAAGATGGCGTAATGGTTGTTTGGGTCTGCGTAGTCAACGGCGTTATTGTACGATGGTATTAGTTGATGGTTGGCGCATTACTGTCAAAGCTGGACCGGAATCATTTGTTTATCACACCAATAATAGATCCAGAGTAAAATTCAATGCTGCAGCTAGTCGCGTTCTGGGTGGTATTAGTAGTTCCGAAGTTTCACCTATAAACAAGTAAAAAGTAAAAAGTAAAAAGTAAAAAGTAAGAAGTAAGAAGTAAGAAGTAAGAAGTAAAAAGCTACTAAATTATAGGTTTTAGCGCAATACAGTTCAGTTAAGATTTTTTTGAAAACAAATCGCACTGTAGAGACGTACCAGAGGCTAACGCCGACGCCGCAGGCTCTGGTACGTCTCTACAAGATTCATTTGTTCACGAATCTAATACGATTGCTATATATTGGAATGATTTATTAAAAATTCCTAACTCCAATATTATGGGAAATACTACAGCTTGTTTACTTATTTCTTGTCCTGACAAACAAGGGTTAGTCGCCAAAATTGCTAATTTTATTTACTCCAATGGTGGTAACATCATTCATGCGGATCAGCATACAGATTTTGGAACAAATTTTGACAATAGCTTATTTCTGACTCGAATCGAATGGCAATTAGATGGTTTTAATTTACCCCGAGATTTAATCGAACCGGCTTTTAATGCGATCGCACAACCTTTAGAAGCTAAATGGGAGTTACATTTTTCCGACAGCATTCCCCGGATTGCGATTTGGGTGAGTAAACAAGACCATTGTTTGTTAGATTTACTTTGGCGACATCGCGCTAAGGAGTTTGTTGCAGAGATTCCTCTAATAATTAGTAACCACCTGAATTTAAAAGAAATTGCAGAACAATTTAATATTGATTTTCATCACATCCCAATTACCAAAGAAACAAAACTGGAACAAGAACAAAAACAACTCGACATCTTATCCAAGTACAACATCAATTTAGTTGTTTTAGCAAAATATATGCAGATTTTGAGTAATGATTTTGTTGCTCAATTTCCTCAAATTATCAATATTCATCACTCCTTTTTACCTGCTTTTATCGGTGCGAACCCTTATCACAAAGCTTATGAGCGGGGAGTGAAAATTATCGGTGCTACATCCCATTATGTTACTGCAGATTTGGATGCTGGTCCCATTATTGAGCAGGATGTGGTTAGAATCAGTCACCGCGATACCGTTGGAGATTTAATTAGAAAAGGGAAAGATTTGGAAAGGATGGTTTTAGCCAGAGCAGTAAGGTTGCATTTGAAAAATCGCGTTTTAGTTTACGGTAATAGAACTGTGGTTTTTGAGTAATTTCAATGTCTGAAAAACAAATAGAATTATCCGGACTAGACGGACTAAACTTCCACCTTCTTGATGGAAATTCTCATGGAACAAACTTGTTTAATTCCTTCACTAATAAATGTACTGTCGTTGATGGATTATTCTCCTCTGGATTTTGAGGATTATATTGTTTGAGAAGCTTTTCTGCATTTTTTATCGCAGTAGCTTGCTTCTCAAATATCTGTTCATAAATTATTTCACTATTTTTTTCATATTTTTTTCCAGGTAATGAATTTGCAAGCAATGAATTTAATTTCTTAAGGTATTGATTTCGAGGTATCGCAGTATTGAGAAATTCAAAGTGCAAAATGTACCACAATTCAAAAGCTTCGTTAGAATAAGCGACTCCAAATCCTTCAGCTTCGGCGTTTTGAATTGCGTTATTAAAATCGTTTTTAGTCCAAGAGTCGCGATCGAATACACACCAAACTTGGTCATAACGTTCTTTTTGATTGAATTTCTTCGCATTTTCAACAAGCTTACTTGGATCTAATCCCAGTCCTTTGATATCTATGACATTTTTAGGAACGGGAAAACTCTTAAAGTAATTGGGTTCTGTTTTTGTTCCCTCACACACAATCAAAAAACTCTTTCTCAATTCCCTGGTACCGACTTTTCTCAGTGAGTAACTACGAGATTTTGGTTTTCTTTTAGACATGAGTCTCGGTCAGGGAATCTAAATTACCAACATATGGAACTGCACCATATTTACCTTTGATATAATCACTTTCAAATGAAGCATCATTACGTACTTTATATTCCGCCAGGGAATACAAGTCGGTTGCACCATATCTATTTTTTTCAGTAAACCAGATTTGATCTCTACGAAAAATTTTATTACTCAACAAATTAGTATCATGGGTCATGAATATTAACTGAGCTTGTTTTGGATTACTCTCATTGGAATTAAATAATTGAATAATTGCAATACTAATTAAAGGATGAAGTCTTGCATCAAGCTCATCAACAACAAGAATTTTACCGTTTTTTAGTACATCTACTAGAGGACCTGCTAAAGCAAATACTTTTTGTGTTCCTTTAGATTCTTCTTGATTTAAGTTAAAAAGCTCAGTAGATATGTAATTATCTTCACTATCAAATTTTTTATGTATTGTGTTAACTGCAGTTGCTTTACCTTTTACACCTTTGAGAAGCAATTCCTTCAATTCGTCCGGGAATTTCATAGGAAAAGAATCAACAGTAATTTCTGTTTGTCCTACTTCTATTTCACCAATACCTAAATCTAGCTTTTTAATAAGTTCAATAATTTCATGTTTATTTTGATTTTCCATTAAGCATTTAACAGTGTACTCGAAGTACAGTTTGTCATTCAAGCCAGAAATAATTTGTAATTTACTTGTTAGCCATTCTAAGATTTTCTCGGCAATTTTAACGTTAAATTGTGCGGAAACAGATAAGAAAAGAGCATTATCACGTGTTCTCTGCTGAATTCCATCAGCTTTATAAGTTTTAGATATGCTGAAGCGATTATTTTCCCGCTCAAAAAGCTTGGTTTCCCTCACCTTGGGTACATAAAACAGCCATTCTGAGACAACCCTATCTCGATTTGCTTCAAATCCATATCTGTATTGTTGACCATCTAGGACAAACACAATTTCAAAAAACGATGGTTCAGATTCAGTTTCTGTACTCAGTCGAAAATGCTCTACGTTGATTTTTTCTGTACTTTGAGTTTCCTTTGAGGAGTTGATCGCGAACCATTTCATGAAACCCAAAGCTTTAGCAAGATTACTCTTTCCACTCGCATTAGCTCCATAGATTGCAGCACTTTTGAGTAGTTTCAAATCTTCGTCTACATCAAACAGATTTGTGCGATCGAGCTTTTTATCTTTAGCACTTAATGTAGTTGCTACCATGCTAAAGGTAACTTTTTCTTTGAAAGATCTGTAGTTGCCGACACTGAACTCAATAAGCATGCTGGATATATATCTTAAAAGACATATTTGTGAAAAAATCACGAATATACACTTTTAAGTATATCAAATTCGGGACTTATGCAATGATAAGTAGATGAACATTAGCGTCTAGCGGAGCTTCACGGAAATAAGTCCCAAAGCTCAAAAGAACCCACAGCATCGGCTAATTTAACCATCTCTTCAGCCAATTATTTCCGCTTAAACGTAAAAGTCATTGCTCCTCTACCTCCAGCTTTTACCCCACCAATTCCAAACAAACTGATTTGTCCTTCCCCATTAATTTCTACGGACAACTCGACTTCGTCAAGCTGCATTTTGGATTCAGTGTAACGGATATGGCGCTAGGCGCAAGTCATACACGCAAGTCAAAAGTATTCAACTTTGATTCAGATTTCTTTCCCTAGGGCTAATTTTCAAACGACTCATGACACTATTAGTTGATAGATCCCCCTAAATCCCCCTTGGGAAGGGGGACTTTGAACCGTTTTTAAATGAACTAGGGGATTTCAATAATGATTTTGGAAAACATACTTTTCAAATATCCTCTAATATCCCCCTAAATCCCCCTTGGAAAGTAGGACTTTGAATGGGCTTTCCCCAAATCCAAACAGCAAAAATTCTTAACAAAATTATGTTATGTTCAGGGGCGATATTGGCGGTATATTTCGATCGATATTGTGGTAAATTAAAAATACGCTATATTTAAGATGAACGCGGTACCTGTAACCAAAAATTATATGTATCGTAGATAACTTTAAAGAAGGGCATCTGTAGGTTAAACTGCAACTGATGCTATTTTTTCAAAGTAGTTCATTTTTTGTAATGGGTAATGTCTTTATTTCTGGGGACTTACAAACATTACATGATGCAGCAGCAAACAAAAAACAGTTATGGTTTTTATGATTCATAACTTATAAGGTTTCTTGTGTATTATATCTTGACATGTTTTGGCGATTTTTTTTTAAAGATTTTTTAAAACATGTAATACAACAAGGGAAAACCCCGCTGCTGTAAAAACAACGGGGTCATTGAACTATGAACATGATTAATGTATCACATTAAAGTTATTTTGTGATATGTAATTTTTATATCGTGAATAAAGAAAATTAATTACACGGAAAAGCTAAGTTTCAAGAAGACTTGAAGTTTATTTCCAATACTAATAACCACCTGCTATTCATTGATTGATACTAGGTGGTTTTTATTATTTTCTATTGTTTACATGCTTTGTACAGCTTCGTTTCTTAATTGTCTAATGCTTCTAAACAAACATTTGACTTGACGGTTTTTAAGCTGTTATTGAAACTTTGAAAAATCTAATATTCCCGCTTCTGACAAAAGCTGACGTTCTTCGATTCTATTCAGTCGATTCAACTGTAATAATTGAATCGTTACCCGGGCTTTTGCTGTCAAAGCTATAAACTCAGCATCTTTAATTTGGAAATGCTCGCACCACAGATCTTGGCGAGGATGATCAGGAATGATTATCAAATAAATATTGTTCCCAACTATTAATGCGTCCTTTTTGAGTATAGAAAGACGGGTCTTGAAATTCAACAGGCCAAACTGCATCATCTTCATCAACCCAAGTTGACGGATTATTGGGGTCGGTTTTTTGAAAAGGTATGGTGGGATTACCTAATTTATCATTAAATCCCTGAACAGGATAAAGATTTCCATCCCAACGGGGGTCGAAGTTACCGTTCGTATCTCTGTAGTTGGGTTGACGTTTGGGGTCGTAACTAAAAATATTACCGGTATGATTGAAAATAATATCTAAGATGACGTAAATACCATTAGCATGGGCAATTTTCACTAACTCTCGTAAATCTTCACGGGTTCCAAAGCGAGGTTCAACATCAATAAAATTTTGGATTCCATACCCGTGGTATGTTTCTTGAAATTTTACCTGTTTAAAAATAGGGCTGATCCATATCGCTGTTACTCCCAAACGTTTTAGATAACCAATTTTACTGGTTAAACCTTTAAGATTTCCTCCCACATATTTAAAACCAGCTTCGCGCCAATGTTTTTCATCCTCAGGAGTTTTTATCGCATTTCCCCGATCTTGCTCCTTAAACATTGGAGTAGTTCGAGTAGCATTTTTTGCAACTATATTATATTTTTTAATAACGCTAAAGCGCTACAAACAAATTTTTTCATAAGCAATTAGATGAATTTGGCGCGATCGCTATTAGACATCTCCAGAAATGAGATATCACCCCTGACTACATAAGGCTTTTATATTCTTTTTCGGAGATGTCTATTTGTCTCCTTCCCGAAAGTAAGGAACACCTAAAGCTGATGGTGCTGCAGATTTCCCCGCCAAACCTATAAGTGCAAATAGGGCGGTAACATAAGGTAACATAATTAAAAATTGGTATGGTATATTTAACCCCAAAGCCTGCACGCGTAGCTGTAACGCTTCTGTTGCACCAAAAAGCAAACAAGCAAAAAAACTACCTACAGGATGCCATCGACCGAATATCAAAGCTGCGATCGCAATAAATCCCCTACCTGCGGTCATCTCTTCAGTAAAATATTTAACGTGTTCTACGGCAAGATATGCGCCTCCCAAACTGGCTAAAAACCCACTAGCTAACACCGCCAAATAACGCACCTTTTCCACTGATATTCCCGCAGCATCGGCAGCTTTTGGAGATTCTCCTACCGCTCTCAAAGTTAAACCAGGATTAGTTTGAAATAAAAAATAAGTACTGAAAATAACTAGAAAAAATAATAAATAGACTAATATATCTTGTCGAAAAAGTAAGGATCCAAGGACGGGTATGTTAACAAGAACCGGAATACTAATTTGTGATAGTCCCGATAATTCTTGAGAAATAATATTACTAAATAACCTTGCTAAAAAAGATGTTAAACCTATAGCAACAAGGTTAATAGCCAAACCAGAAACAACTTGATCTACTCGCAAACTCACAGATAGGAAAGCATGAAGCAAACCTACCAAACTTCCAACTACCACCGCAGCCAAAATTCCCAACCAAACATTAGTGGTGTAAGCAGTCACTATCGAACTAGTGAAAGCACCAACTAACAACATTCCTTCCAAAGCAATATTAAGTACTCCCGAACGTTCGCAAAATAATCCACCCAAAGCAGCGAACGCTAACGGAACAGAAAGACGCAAACTGGAAAGAAGATACTCTGTTAAAAAGTCGTTGGTCATCTATCACTGGTAATGGGTAATGAGTAATGGGTAATTGGTAATTGTTCACTTACTATTTCTGACTTCTAATTCCTGAATTCTGACTTCTGTAGAGACGCGACATGTTAACCTAGCGGTTACGCTGCGCTAACGCGTCTCTACGACTCCTGACTTCTGATTTCTTCTGACTCCTTACTCATTACTCATTACTTTTTCTCGGGGTCGGTTTTAAATCCAAAGGAGGTAATGGTTGACCTGGAGTATTTTCTTCCTGCTTCCACTCTGACAGTTCTCGATTAACAGCGTTAGCAAAATTTTTGGATACTAACAGTACTTCGATTTGTTCACTTGAATTAGAATTTAATTTCTTTCGAGCATAAAGAGATTGATCCTGAAAATCAGAACTACCCAAAATCAGTTTGCGGACTTCCTTATTTTTGAGTTTTATCTCGATAGTTGCTTGGGGTTTATTCAAACCATATTGAGATAATTTTTCTTTTGATGTTGATATTTTAGTACCACTTTTCTCATTCACTAATAAATCTGTGAGATAAGAAACAGATGCATTACTAGCAACTTCTTGGGAAGGTGATTTTAGTAGCCATTTATTTTTTTGAGATCCATCTGGGTTTCTTTCCAAACTAACTTTGGAATCATTTGTACTAATATTTAAAGCTTGGATATCGTCAGCAACAAACGAAAAAATTTGCTTTTCTTGTGCTTGTGCGGCTTCTCGCTGCTTTGTACCTTGAATTTCAAAAAAGTAAACAAAACCGCCCAAACCCAGCGCTAGTAAGACCAAAATTAAAGTTGTGCGCGGTAATTTCATGATTCTTCTCCCTCCTTATTTATTACCGATCGCGAAAAAAAATGAACCTATCCTTTATTCCCTATTCCCTGCTCCCCGTTCCTTGTTCCCTGCTCCCTGTTAACTGTCACTACCTCCTCCTCAACCACCAAAGAAAACCTGCAGTTACAAAAGCAAGCAAAGGTAAAACAATCACTGATGTAGATGAAACAATAAAACTTTGAGTTGATGTTAAATTTAGACGACGATTCTTTTGTTCCTTAGGACGAATAGAAAGAGCTTGTTCGTCATCTACTTGTGAAAGCCAAGTTACTGAATTGAGGAATATATCACCATTTAATTGTTGTCCAAACAAACCATTAGTAGCAAAATCTGAATCACCTATAACCACCAATCTTGATTCTTTGGGTTTTTCTTCTTGAGATTTTTCTTCTTGAGATTTGTCTTCAGTTTTTACTTCATTTGGTGAAGGACTTGGTGTAGTATTCGATTTTGCTTGGGGAGAATTCTTTTCAGTAGTGTTTGGATTTTCTTTAGGAGTAGGTTTTGCTTCAGATGAATTTGTAGCTGTTGAATTTGTATCTGTCGAACTTGTATCTGTCGAACTTGTATCTGTCGAACTTGTAAGCGTTTTCTTTAAAGCAGCACCTAAAATTAATGGTCCTTTGCGATCGCGACCTTCATTAAATTTTAAATCTTCACTTTGGAGATCGCTTTCAGCCCAAGAATTTGGATAAGGTTTAGTTTTAAGTAATTCTGTAACTTCAATTCCATCAACTTGAGTAATCTCAATTGGACGGGCTAAAGGATATAAAGAAAATCCATTACCAAAATCTTTAGTAATAGGATGTTGACCGTACTCAGAAATATAAATTGCAGATGGACCACCATATTCAGGAGCAATGGAAATATCAACGGCTAAACGGTCATCTAACTTAACACCCCATTCAGATAGCAAGGTATTTAATTTGGGATCGGTATCGGGATCTATCATTAATAATAGATTACCGCCATTATCAATATATTCTTGCAGTGCTTTAACTTCGCTCTCAAATAATTCTTGCTTGGGACCAGCAATGACTACAACATTAGTATTTTCAGGTACTGTTTTAGATTCAACTAAATTTAATGCTTCGGGCACAAAAATTGTATCTCTAACAGCTTGGAAAGCTTGAGACATTGAATTTTGACCCTGGACAATTTGAGCTTCTCCGTGTCCTTGTAAAAAGTAAATTCTTAGTTGAGTGCTACTAGTAATTTGTTGTAGACGATTAGTTAATTTAACTTCGGAAAGAGGTTGATTATTACCAACTACTTGTACCAATTGACGTTTATCTCCATACACAAGATAAACTTCTCCTTCCTCTTTGACACCAAAACTTTTCGCCTGTCCTGGTTTAGCTAATGGGTTAATATATTCAAAATCAAAATTAGAACTTTGTCGTCGATAATTTTCCAGCAATTCTTGGTCTTGAGGGTTTTGATTATTCGTAAATATAAAAACTTTGATTGGTGCTTTTAAGTTTTTTACCAATTGTTGAGTTTGGGGTGCAAGGGAAAATAACCGACTTTCAGTTATATCTGTCCGATATTGATAGCGAATCCCCAAAAAGTTAACTAACCCCAAAATAGTTAATACAGCTAAAGTGGCAATTATGGCGTTAGTTCCCGCTTGAGTCGAACGACGTTCCCACCATTTATTTTGCTGGCTTTGCCAAAGTAAATATCCAACAATAACAGCCATGCCCAAACTTATTAATGCTAAAGGTATAGCATTCCAAGTTTCTGAGACCAAGCCAACAGCTAAACCTGCAGCAATAAAAAATGGACCAAACAAAAATAAATATTTCAAAGATTTCCCTTTACTAATACTTTTCATTTATCAGTTAACAGTTACCAGTTATCAGAAGTCAGAAGTCAGAAGTCAGAAGCCAGAAGTCGTAGAGACGCGTTAGCGCAGCGTAACCGCTAGGTTAACATGTCGCGTCTGTACAGAAGTCAGAATTCAGGAATTAGAAGTCAGAAATAGTCAGTGAACAATTACCAATTACCAATTAACAATTACCCATTACCAATTACCCATTACCCATTACCCATTACCAATTACCCATTACTCATTATTGACGTTGAAAACGGAATGCATCAATCGACTGTGCAGTAAGGAAAATACCTAAAAAAATGTAACTAAAAAATAAAATTAAACCACTAGTATCAAAAATTCCTTTGACCAAGTTACTATAATGTTTGAGCAATGATAAATGACTTAATGCTTCCCCTAAAAGTCCACCTATATTATTCGCAACTAAGTCAACAAATA